>NZ_JAKEIP010000119.1 GCF_021474425.1 Streptomyces muensis
GAAAATGGGGGGTGACCTGGGGGGATGTAGGGCGGCGAGCCTCAGTGGGGGCGGCCACGTACCATGGGGTAAGGCCGTGGCGTGTCCAGCCCGGCAGGGCCCGCGTAACACAGACGTACGCGAGAGCCGTCCTCACCACTCCGGGAGTACGCCGCAATATGGCCACGCGCCACGACATCCGCAACGTCGCCATCGTCGCCCACGTCGACCACGGCAAGACCACCATCGTCGACGGCATGCTGAAGCAGGCCGGTGCCTTCGCCGCGCACCAGCTCGACTCCGTCGACGACCGCATGATGGACTCGAACGACCTGGAGCGTGAGAAGGGCATCACGATCCTCGCCAAGAACACGGCGGTGAAGTACCACCCCAAGGACGGGGGGGATGTCATCACCATCAACATCATCGACACCCCCGGCCACGCCGACTTCGGCGGTGAGGTGGAGCGCGGTCTGTCCATGGTCGACGGCGTCGTTCTCCTCGTCGACGCCTCCGAGGGGCCGCTGCCGCAGACCCGCTTCGTACTGCGCAAGGCCCTCCAGGCCCGCCTGCCGATCATCCTGTGCATCAACAAGACCGACCGGCCCGACGCCCGTATCGACGAGGTCGTCAACGAGACCTACGACCTCTTCCTCGACCTGGACGCCGACGAGGAGCAGATCGAGTTCCCGATCGTCTACGCGTGCGGCCGTGACGGGATCGCCTCCCTCACCAAGCCCGAGGACGGGACCGTACCGACCGACTCGACCAGCCTCGAGCCGTTCTTCTCGACCATCCTCGAGCACATCCCGGCCCCGACCTACGACGAGGCCGCCCCGCTCCAGGCGCATGTGACGAACCTCGACGCCGACAACTTCCTCGGCCGTATCGCCCTGCTCCGTGTCCACCAGGGCGAGCTGAAGAAGGGGCAGACGGTCGCGTGGATGAAGCGCGACGGGTCCGTCAGCAACGTGCGGATCTCCGAGCTGATGATGACCGAGGCGCTGACGCGCAAGCCGGCCGAGAAGGCGGGCCCCGGTGACATCTGTGCCGTCGCCGGCATCCCGGACATCATGATCGGTGAGACGCTCGCCGACACCGAGAACCCGGTGCCGCTGCCGCTGATCACGGTCGACGAGCCCGCGATCTCCATGACCATCGGCACCAACACCTCCCCGCTGGTCGGCCGCGGCGGCACCGGCAAGGGCGCCGACGCGAAGGCGGCCGTCAAGGACCGCAAGGTCACCGCCCGCCAGGTCAAGGACCGGCTCGACCGTGAGCTGATCGGTAACGTCAGCCTCCGTGTCCTCGAGACCGAGCGCCCCGACGCCTGGGAGGTCCAGGGCCGTGGCGAGCTGGCGCTGGCCATCCTGGTCGAGCAGATGCGCCGCGAGGGCTTCGAGCTGACCATCGGCAAGCCGCAGGTCGTCACCAAGGACGTCGACGGCAAGGTATACGAACCCGTCGAGCGCATGACCATCGACGTGCCCGAGGAGCACATGGGCGCCGTCACCCAGCTGATGGGTGTCCGCAAGGGCCGTATGGACAACATGTCCAACCACGGCTCGGGTTGGGTGCGGATGGAGTTCGTCGTGCCCTCCCGTGGTCTCATCGGGTTCCGGACCGAGTTCCTGACCCAGACCCGCGGCACCGGCATCGCCCACTCCATCCACGAGGGCCACGAGCCCTGGTTCGGCGCCCTGCAGACCCGTAACAACGGCTCGCTGGTCGCCGACCGCGCCGGTGCCGTCACCGCGTTCGCGATGACGAACCTCCAGGAGCGCGGCGTGCTGTTCACCGAGCCGGGCACCGAGGTGTACGAGGGCATGATCGTCGGCGAGAACTCGCGCTCCGACGACATGGACGTGAACATCACCAAGGAGAAGAAGCTCACCAACATGCGGTCGTCCACGGCCGATGTGGCCGAGTCGATCGTCCCGCCGCGCAAGCTGTCGCTTGAGCAGTCCCTGGAGTTCTGCCGCGACGACGAGTGCGTGGAGGTCACCCCGGAGGCCGTGCGTATCCGCAAGGTGAACCTGGACGCCCGCGAGCGCGCCCGCGCCGCGAGCCGCGCCAAGCACGGCTGAGGACGCTCTCGGCGCGGCTGAGGACGCGCCGAACACGGCTGATTCGCGCCCGGGACGGCACCGGGCACCCCGCCAGCGGGTGCCCGGTGCCGTTTTGCGCGAAGGGCGGGCGCGGCTGCCGCGACGTCGCCCGGTGGAAGCGTAGGGAAAACCCTTGAATCTGTTGTGAGAGGCCGCTGAGCGGGTCGAATCCTATTAACCTGCCCGGAAGCAACTCGCCTGACGGTCCCTCGGCCCGAGGCGGGGGCACCTTGCACCGAGAGTGCGCGACAGGCAACCGTTTTTCCGGCGCGGTACGTCCGGTAAACGGACACCTCCCCCCGATAGATGTGTAACAAGTCCGTTTCGCAGCGATCTCTCACCAAACCCTTTGTCCGGGTTTTGGAAGACCTAGCCCCTATCTGTGATCGAACCGAGACCTCGAGAGTGTGGTTCGTCCCCTGGCCGATAGCAGATAGTTAGGCGCGTAGAGCTCGGAAGAACGGGTCACGCGCTGACGGGGCGCCGACTCGCGAGCGTGGGGGCACCTGGCGAACCTGGGCACCGGCGACGGGCCCGGACGTGTCGCGTGCTGCCCCTTTGCAGTGAACCAGCGGATTCATGAGGAGGAACCCATGCGAGGTGCCACAAGCGCCATATGGGTCACGTCGTCCCGGATGGCAGATGTAGGCCCCGCGGGTGCGTGGAGTCCCGTTGCGGCGGTTGTGACCGCGGCCAGGCGTCGCGAACTTCCCTGACGGTACGTGCCGTCGGCGGTCGGTTCCGATCGCGAACCAGGGTTCCTCACGGGGTTCACCCCCAGCCGTTGTCGTTCTCCTCGCACGCTGCGAAAGATGTACGCCGTGCGAAGGCCGTCGGGCACTGTGCAGTGCAGACGACCTCCAACATCTGTGAAACGGACGAATCATGACGAGTCCAATCGAGCTCGAGGGTGCTGAAACCCCTTCCCTCGTGGACAAGGAGAGCGCGCCGCACGGCGACGCCAAGGAGTCGAAGAAGCTTGAGGGACGCAGCCCCGGGCAGTTGATGTGGGGCCGCTTCAAGCGCGACCGAACCGGTGTGGTCTCCGCCGTCGTCGTCCTGTTCTTCTTCACGATCGCGACAGCGGCGCCGCTGATCTCCAAGCTGTACGGCAAGGACCCGTACACGCTCTACGGTCAGGAGAACCCCGAGCTCCTGGACATGTTCACCATGCCGGCGAAGCCCGCCGGCGGCATGGACGGGGAGTTCTGGTTCGGTATCGAGCCGGGCCTCGGCCGTGACGTCTTCACCCAGCTGCTGTACGGCATGCGGACCTCGATGTTCACGGCCCTGGCCGCGACGGTGCTGATGACCGTGGTGGGTGTGCTGATCGGCCTCGCGGGCGGCTACTTCGGCGGCAAGGCCGACTACTGGCTCGGCCGGGTCACCGACTTCTTCATGGCGCTGCCCAACCAGCTGTTCTTCGTCGCCGCGATGCCGGTCATCACCACGGTCTTCGTCGCTCCCGACGAGGAGACGCCCACCTATGTGCGCACCTGCGCGATCATCATCGTCCTGTCCTTCCTGGGCTGGATGAGCATGGCGCGGATCGTCCGGGCCGCAAGCATGTCGCTGCGCGACCGGGAGTTCATCGAGGCGGCGCGGATCTCCGGGGCCTCGCCCTGGAGGATCATCCGCAAGGAGCTGCTGCCCAACATCGTCACCCCGACGCTGGTGCAGTTCACGCTCACGCTGCCGAGCACCATCCTGAGCATCGCCTTCCTCTCGTTCGTGGGAGTGGGATACGTAGAACCCACCCCGGACTGGGGGCGGATGTTCGCCATCGGCGCGCGCATCGTCGAGCAGGACCCGTACTACATGCTCTTCCCCGGCGTGGCCATGGTGGTCTTCGTCGTGGCCTTCAACCTCCTCGGCGACTCGGTCCGGGACGCCTTCGATCCCAAGACCGGTCGCTGAGAGCCCCCCACACGGGCAGGCCACGCTCTTGCCCACGTCGGCCTCGGTCCCCACGGCCCGGCTCCGGCCAGCTACCAGCACTGCTCACTACTCACAGGCAGGTGGATTCCAATCCATGAGCATCTTCCGTAACCGCACCACGACGGCCGCGCTTGTCGCGGTGGCAGCCGGCGCCCTGACCCTCACCGCCTGTGGCGGCGGCAGCGACAGCGCGGCCAAGGACAACAGCAAGCAGAAGGAGGACGCCAAGGCGCAGTCCAAGCCGGTTCAGATCGGCGACGCCAAGGCTTCCACCGGCCCGGCCCCCGAGGTCCCCGGCGCCAAGGCGGGCGGCACCGCCAACGTCTACCAGGAGGCGGACTTCTCGCACCTGGACCCGGGCCAGATCTACGTCTCGGACGGCAAGCTGCTCAGCCGTCTCATCTTCCGTGGTCTGACCCAGTACTCCGAGGACGACCAGGGCAACCTGACCGTCGTGGGCGACCTCGCCACCGACGCCGGCAAGGTCTCCGACGGCGGCAAGACCTGGACGTACACCCTGAAGTCCGGTCTGAAGGACGAGAAGGGCAACCCGATCAACTCGGCGGACATCCGCCACACGGTCGAGCGCCTGTACTCCTCGTACATCACCGACGGCCCGACCTACCTCCAGCAGTGGCTGTCGGGTGCCGGCACCACCTACCGCAAGGCCTACGCGGGTCCGGACAAGGGCAAGCACCTGCCCGACAACGTCCTGGAGACGCCGGACGACAAGACGATCGTCTTCCACTTCAAGGACGCGCAGCCCGACCTCCCGCAGATGCTGACCATGCCCGGTTACAGCGTCGTCCCGGAGGAGACGGACACCAAGGAGAAGTACGACAACGCCCCGGTCGCGGTCGGCCCGTACAAGATCGCCGACTTCAAGCCGGGCAAGTCGATGAAGCTCGTCAAGAACACCCAGTGGGACCCGAAGTCCGACTCGGTGCGTCACCAGTACGTCGACGGCTTCAACATCGAGATGAACCACGACGACGAGGACCAGACCAAGACCCTCCTCGCCGACCAGGGCGACGCCAAGAACACGATGATGTTCACGGGCCAGGTCGCCACCACGCAGCTCCAGGCCGTCGTGAGCGACAAGGCCGCCATGAAGCGCACCATCCAGGGCTACGCGCCCTACGTGTGGCAGCTCAACTTCAACATGGACCGCGTCAAGGACAAGAAGCTCCGCGACGCCATCACGCTGGCCCTGCCGTCCGCCTCGGTCTTCAAGGCCGACGGTGGCGCCTACGGCGGTGAGGTCGCCAACTCGCTGATGTCGCCCACCACTCCGGGCTACGACGACAAGTACGACCCGTTCAACCGGTCCAAGAAGCCCAACGGTGACATCGCGGCCGCCAAGAAGCTGATCGACGAGGGCGGCTTCAAGGGCAAGAAGATCGTCTACGCCTACGGCAACACGCCGGTCCGTCAGCAGCAGGCCGTCCTGATCGCCGACGCGCTGGAGAAGATCGGCCTCGACGTCCAGAAGAAGGAGATCGACTCCGCCACCTGGTACGAGCAGGTCGGCAAGGTCAAGAACGGCTACGACCTCTACATGACCGGTTGGGGCCAGGACTGGCCGTCCGCGTCCACGGTCTTCCCGCCGCTGTACGACGGCACCACCATCCAGGACGGCGCGTCGAACTACTCGCACATCAACGACGAGCACGTCAACTCCGAGATCGCGCGCATCGTGAAGATCACGGACACCGCTGAGGCCACCAAGGCCTGGGACGCGCTGAACAAGTACATCACCGAGAAGGTCAACCCGGCCGCCCCGATCTACTACACCAAGGTCTTCCAGATCTTCGGTTCGAACATCGGCGGCATCCGCTACAGCTCGGACTCGAGCTACGTGGACGTCACCCGGATCTTCCTCAAGAAGTAACCCGGTACGTCGGGAGACCGGTGGTGGGCGCGTGGCGGAGCGCCCACCACCGGGGCCCGGATCTTCCAGACCTCACCATCGACTGCCGCCGTCCTGAGAGCAGCTGCCTGCCATGCTTCAATTCCTCATTCGCCGAACGTTCGGCGCGGCGCTGATCCTGCTGTTGATCAGCGCGTTCACGTTCTTCATGTTCTTCGCCATCCCGCAGGACCCGGCCCTGCTGGCCTGTGGCAAGAACTGCACTCCGGACGCGTTGGCGATCATCCACAAGAACCTCGGCCTCGACTCGCCGGTCCCGGTGCAGTACTGGAACTTCCTCGTCGGCATCTTCGCCGGCCGGGACTTCGCCGTCGGCCACTGCGCCGCCCCCTGCTTCGGCGTCTCCTTCGCCAACAACCAGAACGTCTGGGACACGATCCTCGACCGCTTCCCGCTGACCCTCTCGCTGACCGTCGGCAGCCTGCTGGTCTTCCTCACGCTCGGCCTCGGCGCCGGTCTGCTGGCCGCCAAGTACCGCGGCACCTGGCTGGACAAGACGTTCAGCTCGGCCTCGCTGGTCATCAGCTCGATGCAGATCTACTTCCTCGGCCCGCTGGTCCTGCTCGCGCTGGTCTACAGCACCGGCTGGCTCGAGAAGCCGAAGTACGTGCCGTTCTCCGAGGACCTCGGCGGCTGGTTCATGGGCCTGTTGATCCCCTGGGTCGTCATGGCGACCATCTTCACGGCCAACTACACCCGTATGAGCCGCTCCTCGATGATCGAGCAACTACAGGAAGAACACGTGAAGGCGGCCCGTGCCAAGGGCATGTCGTCCAACTACGTGTTCTTCCGCTACGCCTGGCGGGGCTCGCTCATCCCCATCGTGACCATCCTCGGCATCGACCTGTCCTCCCTGCTGGCGGGCGGCATGGTGACGGAGTTCACGTTCGGTCTGGCCGGTCTCGGCCGGCTCGCGCTGGAGTCCGTCGTCAACAAGGACCTTCCGATGCTGATGGGCGTCATGCTGGTCAGCGCCGCGCTCATCATCGTCTTCAACCTGATCGTGGACGCCCTGTACGCCGTCATCGACCCGCGCGTGCGCCTGTCCTAGGAGAACCACCGTGACCACTCAGACCAAGCCCGAAGAGGCCGCGGCCACCGCCGCGGAGCGGGCCTTTCTCTCGGTACGTGACCTCAAGGTCCACTTCTCCACCGAGGACGGCGTCGTCAAGGCGGTGGACGGGCTCTCCTTCGACCTGGAGCGCGGCAAGACCCTCGGCATCGTGGGCGAGTCCGGGTCCGGCAAGTCGGTGACCAACCTCGCCGTCCTCGGCCTGCACAACCGCAAGAACACCGCCATCGACGGCTCGATCACCCTGGACGGCCAGGAGCTGACCGACGCCGGCGAGAAGCAGCTGGAGACGCTGCGCGGCAAGAAGATGGCGATGATCTTCCAGGACGCGCTGACCGCGCTGTCGCCGTACTACACGGTCGGCCGGCAGATCGGCGAGCCGTTCATGAAGCACACCGGCGCCTCCAAGCGGGACGCCCGGGTGCGCGCCATCGATCTGCTGGAGAAGGTCGGCATCCCGCACCCGCAGCAGCGGGTCGACGACTACCCGCACCAGTTCTCCGGCGGTATGCGCCAGCGCGCCATGATCGCGATGGCGCTCTCCTGCGACCCGGACCTGCTCATCGCCGACGAGCCCACCACGGCACTCGACGTGACGGTGCAGGCGCAGATCCTGGACCTGCTCAAGGACCTCCAGCAGGAGTTCGGCTCCGCCATCATCATGATCACCCACGACCTCGGCGTGGTCGCCAACATGGCCGACGACATCCTCGTGATGTATGCGGGCCGGGCGGTCGAGCGGGGCACGGTGCGCGAGGTGCTCAAGACGCCTCAGCACCCGTACACCTGGGGCCTGCTGGGGTCGATGCCCAGGCTCACCTCCGATGTCGACGAGCCGCTGGTGCCGATCCCCGGATCGCCGCCCTCGCTGCTCAACCCGCCCTCGGGCTGCGCCTTCCATCCGCGGTGCGCGTTCACCGAGGACGTGGCCGGGGGCCGTTGCTCCAGCGAGCGGCCGCTGCTCGCCCCGGGGCGCGCAGCCGCGTGCCATCTGTCGGGGGACCAGCGGCAGCAGCTGTTCATCGAGACGATTCAGCCCCGGCTGGGCTGAGCCAAACCGGGACTGGGGCATCACCATGAGCGACAACAGCAACACCACCACGGCGGTCGCCGACGCGATCCCGCAGCAGCGGGACGAGGACGGCGCGCCGCTCCTTCGGGTCACCGGCCTGAAGAAGCACTTCCCGATCAAGGGCGGCTTCCCGATCCGGCGCACCGTCGGTCACGTCAAGGCCGTCGACGGCGTCGACCTGGAGGTCTTCCCGGGCGAGAGCCTGGGCTTGGTCGGCGAGTCCGGCTGCGGCAAGTCGACGACCGGGCGACTGCTGACCCGGCTGTACGAGCCGACCGAGGGCACCATCGAGTACAAGGGGCGGGACATCAGTCGCGCCAGCCGCTCGCAGATGGCGCCGATCAGGTCCGAGATCCAGATGATCTTCCAGGACCCGTACGCCTCGCTGAACCCGCGGCAGACGGTCGGCAAGATCATCTCGGGCCCGATGGAGATCAACGGGATCAACCCGCCCGGTGGCCGGGAGAAGCGGGTCCGCGAGCTCCTGGAGATCGTCGGTCTCAACCCCGAGCACTACAACCGCTTCCCGCACGAGTTCTCCGGCGGCCAGCGCCAGCGCATCGGTGTCGCGCGCGCCGTCGCGCTGCAGCCGAAGCTGATCATCGCGGACGAGCCGGTCTCGGCCCTCGACGTGTCGATCCAGGCCCAGGTGGTGAACCTGCTGCAGGAGGTGCAGCGGGAGATGGGGATCGCGTTCGTCTTCATCGCCCACGACCTGGCGATCGTGCGGCACTTCTCGCAGCGGATCGCGGTGATGTACCTCGGCAAGGTCGTGGAGATCGCGGACCGCGACTCGCTCTACAACCGTCCCCGTCACCCCTACACGCACGCGCTGCTGTCGGCGGTGCCGGACGCGGACATCGACGCGGCCAAGCGGGAGCGGATCCGGCTCGCGGGCGACGTGCCCTCGCCGATCAGCCCGCCGTCCGGCTGCCGGTTCCGTACGCGCTGCTGGAAGGCGCAGGACAAGTGCGCCACGCAGGAGCCGCCGCTGGTCCGTATCGAGGGCAGCAAGCCGGGGCACCTGACGGCGTGCCACTTCCCGGAGGAGCCGACCATCGCGGACCGGGGCGAGGACGTGGTGCTGGACCAGGGTCTGAAGGCCCTGGAGGACAGCGCCGACGGTGACACGACGGTCTCGAAGGGCTGACCGCCAGGATCGGATTGATCGTCAGGAGACCGGGGGCGGGAGTGAAGACTCCCGCCCCCGGTCTTTCCCTTCCCCGCGCGGGCCTCAGGCGGTGATCCGCGCCCGCGCCCAGTGACACGCCACCTGCGCCCGCGCACCCCCTTCGAGCACCCCCGGGTCCTCGTTCCGGCAGGCGTCGGCCACCCCCGCGCGCGCCGCCTCCCCGCTCGCCAGCACCTGGCAGCGGGCATGGAAACGGCACCCGCCGGGGATACGGGTCGGATCCGGAGGCTCCCCGGTCAGCACCACGGGGTCGCCCGGTGCCTCCGGCAGGACCGACAGCAGCGCCTGGGTGTACGGATGCCGGGGCGCCGTGAGCACCTGCTCCACGTCCCCCGTCTCCACGATCCGGCCCAGGTACATCACCGCCACCCGGTCCGCGATGTTCCAGGCCAGCCCCAGGTCATGGGTCACCACCAGCGCCGAAAGCCCGAGGTCGGCGCGCAGCCGCAGCAGCAGGGCGAGGATCTCGCCGCGTACGGAGGCGTCCAGGGAGGCCACCGGCTCGTCGGCGACGAGGAGTTCGGGTTCGAGCACCAACGCGCCCGCGATGACGACGCGTTGGCGCTGCCCGCCGGACAGCTCGTGCGGATACCGCAGGAAGAAGCGCTCCGGCGGCCGCAGCCCGGCCCGCGACAGGGCCTCGGCCACCGCCGTACGCTCGTCGCCGCCGTACCCGTGGATCCGCAGACCCTCCGCCACGGCCTCGTACACCGTGTGCTGTGGGTTGAGCGACCCCGTCGGATCCTGCAGCACCAGCTGGACGCGCCGCCGGTACGCCTTCAGGGCCCGCGACGAGTACCGCAGCGGCTCCCCGTCGAACACGACCCGCCCCCCGGTCGGCGGCTCCAGCCCGAGCAGGGCCCGCGCCAGCGTCGTCTTCCCACAGCCGGACTCGCCGACCAGCGCCACGATCTCCCCGGCGCCGATGTCGAGTTCGACGCCGTCCACCGCACGGGCGGGCGGGGTGCCGTGGCGGGCGGGGTAGGTGACGTGGAGGCCCTGGGCGCTCAAGAGGGTCATGATCCGCTCCTCGTGTCCCGCGTCGCCGGGACGTGCACACACGCCGCCCGGCGGTCCTCGTCGGCCATGCGCAGTTCCTGGTCGTCGACCGCGCAGGAGTCCAGGGCGACCGGGCAGCGGGGGTGGAAGGCGCATCCGGGGGGCACGGCGGACGGGTCGGGTGGGTCGCCGGGCAGGCCGCGCGGGGCGAAGCGTGACGCCGGGTCGCCGATTCTCGGGAACGCCTCGGAGAGGGCCTTGCCGTAGGGGTGGCGGGCGTCCTCGTAGACCTTGCGGGCCGGGCCCTCCTCGACGACCCGGCCTGCGTACATCACCGCCAGCCGGTCACAGGTGTCGGCGAGGACCGCCAGGTCGTGGCTGATCGCGATCAGGCCCAGCTCCTGCTCCGCGACGAGCTGTTCGATGAGGCGGAGGATCTGCGCCTGGATCATCACGTCCAGCGCGGTGGTCGGCTCGTCGGCGACGATCAGCCGGGGATCGCAGGCGAGCGCCATGGCGATCATGACGCGCTGACGCTGGCCGCCGGAGAGTTCGTGCGGATACGCCGACGCCCGCGCCGCCGGGAGGCCCACGTGCTCCAGGAGCTCACCGGCCCGCTTCCGGGCGCCCGCCGGGGTCGCCTTGCGGTGCAGCAGGATCGGCTCGGCGATCTGGTCGCCGACGCGGTGGACGGCGTTGAGCGAGTGCATCGCGCCCTGGAAGACGATGGACGCCCCGGCCCAGCGCACCGCGCGCACCCGGCCCCACTTCATGGTGAGGACGTCCTCGCCGTCCAGCAGGACCTGCCCGCCGATCCGCGTCCCGGCCGGCAGCAGCCGCAGCAGGGCGAGGGCGAGCGTCGACTTGCCGCACCCCGACTCGCCCGCGATGCCGAGCTTCTGTCCGGCCCCCAGCACCAGGTCGACACCCCGCACGGCGGCGGCCCCGCCGGGGTAGGTGACCGTGAGGTCTCTGACGTCGAGCAGGCTCAACGCCCCACCCCCAGCCTCGGGTTCAGCACCGACTCCACCGCGCGTCCGCACAGCGTGAACGCCAGTGCCACCACCGCGATGGCGATGCCGGGCGGCACCAGGTACCACCAGTTGCCGGAGCTGACGGCCCCCGCCTCCCGGGCGTCCTGGAGCAGGCCGCCCCAGGACAGGACGGTCGGATCGCTCACCCCCAGGAAGGCGAGGGTCGCCTCGGCGAGGACGGAGGAGGAGATCATCAGGGTCGTCTGGGCGAGGACCAGCGGCATCACGTTGGGCAGCACATGCCGGGACATGACGTGCCAGTGCCCGCCGCCGAGCGCCTTCGCGCGTTCGATGTACGGCCGTGACTCCACCGCCAGCGTCTGCGCACGCACCAGCCGGGCCGTGGTCGGCCAGGAGGTCACGCCGATGGCGAGGACGACCGTGCCCAGCGAGCGGGGCAGCACGGTGGCCAGCGCGATGGCGAGGACCAGGGTGGGCATCACCAGGAACCAGTCGGTGATCCGCATCAGGACGGTGGCGTACGCCCCCTTGAAGTGCCCGGCCGTGACCCCGACCGTCGTGCCGATCGCCACCGACAGCGCCGCCGCCAGCAGCCCGACCAGCAGCGACACCCGCGAGCCCCACACCAGCAGACCCAGCAGATCCCGCCCGAACCGGTCGGTCCCCAGCCAGAACTCGGCGCTCGGGCTCTCCATCGGCCGCCCCGGCGCCCCGGTCACACTCGACACGTCGGTGCCGACGGTGAGCGGGGCGGTCAGGGCGACCAGCGCGAACAGGGCGAGCCCGACCAGGCCGACCAGGCCCGCGCGATGGGTGCGGTACCGCTTCCAGAAACGTACGGCGGACTGCCGCCGCCGCTGCCGGGCGAGCGCGCGCGGGCCGGCCGCCCCCGCCCCGGTCTTGGTCGTCGTCCCGGTCGTCATCGGCCCACCCTCGGGTCGAGCAGCGGATACACCAGGTCGGCCAGGGTGTTCATGACGATCACCGCCGCAGCGAAGAAGAGGAACAGGCCCTGCACCAACGGCAGATCGGGCACGCTCAGCGCCTGGTAGAAGAGTCCGCCGAGGCCCGGCCACGAGAACACCGTCTCCACGAGGATCACGCCCGCGACCGTCCGGCCCAGATTGACGAAGACCAGCGTCACCGTCGGCAGCAGCGCGTTCGGCACGGCGTGCCGGCGCCGGACCAGGTCGTCCCTGAGGCCCTTGGCGCGGGCGGTCGTCAGATAGTCGCTGCCCATCTCGTCCAGCAGCGCGGACCGGGCCACCAGCAGGGTCTGGCCGTACTCCACCGCGACCAGTGTGACGACGGGGAGGACGAGGTGGTGGGCGACGTCGAGGACGTACGCGAAGCCCTCCTCGCCGCCCGACTCCATGCCGCCGGTCGGGAACAGTCCGGGAATCGGGCCCATCCCCACCGAGAACACGATGATCAGCAGCAGGCCCAGCCAGAAGGACGGGATCGAGTACAGGGTCAGGGCCAGACCCGTGTTCAGACGGTCCCCGAGCCCGCCGTGCCGCCAGGCCGAGCGGGTGCCGAGCACGATGCCGAGCAGCGTGTACAGGACGAACGCGGTGCCGGTGAGCAGCAGCGTGTTGGGCAGCGCCTCGGAGATCTTGTCGACGACGGGCGCCCGGAACTGGTACGACGTCCCCAGGTCCCCGGTGAGCGCCTTGCCGCAGTAGTCGGTGAACTGCTGCCACAGCGGCAGGTCGAGCCCGAACTCCTCGCGGTAGGCAGCCAGTTGCTCGGCGGAGATGGGCCGGCCGCCCGTCATCGTCTTGACCGGGTCGCCGGGGATCAGCCGGAACAGGAAGAACCCGGTGACGAGGACGGCGAGCAGGGAGACGGCGGCGCCGGCCACCTTGCCGGCGCCGTAGCGCAGATAGCGCGTGGCGGTGCGCGCCCGCTGTGCCGGGACAACGGGCGCGGCGGCCTTGACGTTCGAGGCCGAGGGTGCGTCGGCGGTCATGGGCGGCTACTCGCGGTCCTCGGCGGTCGCCCGGCGCCGCAGAGCGAAGAAGGCGCCCGCGGCGACGAGGACTGCGCCGCCCGCGGCCAGCCCGATGACGACGCCTGCCGAGCCGGAGTCGCCGGCGGAGTCGTCGGAGTCCGCCGGGGTCGCCGACCACCAACTCCAGTAGCCGTCCTGCCCGTAGATGTTGCCCGCCTTCTCGGGCATCGTCGTGATCGACGCGATGTGGTCCGTGCGATAGGCCTCGACCGCGTTCGGATACGCCATGACGTTCATGTACCCGGTGTCGTAGAGCCGGGACTGCATCTGCTTGACGAGGTCCGCCCGTTTCGCCGGGTCGTACTCGGCGAGCTGTCGCGCGTACAGCTCGTCGTAGCGCTTGTCGCAGATGAAGTTGTCGGTCGCGCCCGTGTCCTTCGGGGTCGCGGGCAGTGCGGCGCAGGTGTGGATGGACAGTACGAAGTCCGGGTCGGGGTTGACGGACCAGCCGTCGAAGGCGAGGTCGTAGGTGCCCGCCAGCCAGGGATCGGTGACGTTGTCCAGGCAGTCGAGCCGCACACCGATGCCGAGCTCGCCCCACCACTCCTGGAGGTACTGGCCGATCGCCTTGTCGTTGGGATCGGTGGCGTGGCACAGCACGCGGTAGGTGATCGGCTTGCCGTCCTTGCCGAGGCGTTTGCCGTCCCCGTTCTTCCGGTAGCCGGCCTGGTCGAGGAGCCGGCCGGCCTCGGCGGGGTCGTAGGAGAGCTCCTGCCCGGCCGCCGGTTTCCAGAAGTACGTGGAGAAACGCGGCGGGATGTAGCCCTCGCCCCGCACCGCGTGCCCCTGGAACACCCGGTCGATGATGGTCTCGCGGTCCACCGCGCGGAACAGCGCGTGCCGCACCCGCTCGTCCAGCAGGGACGGGTGGCCGTCACCGAACTTCTCGCCGTTCCTGGCCCGCGCCCCCGGGTTGGTGGCCAGGGCGTAGAAGCGGCGGCCGGGCGCGTCGTTGACGTGGATGTTCTTCTCGCCCTTGAGCGAGTCCGCCTGAGCGGGCGTCAGGGACGGCGAGCCGGCGACGAAGGAGACCTCGCCCTTGCGCAGGGCGGCGACCGCGGCGTCCTGGTCCTTGTAGTACCGGAAGACCAGCTCGTCGAACTTGGGCGCGCCGCGCCAGAAGTCCTTGTTGGCCTCGAGCCGTACGTAGCTGTCGGGCTTGTAGTCGGTCAGGATGAACGGCCCGTTGCCGACGACGGGGAAGTCCTTGTCGTTGTTGAACTCCGAGAAGTCGCCGACCTTCTCCCACACGTGCTTCGGCACGATCGGCACGTCCAGGGCCGTCATCGTGGCCTGCGGCTTCTTCAGCCGGATGACCAGCTCGGTGGGGCTCGGGGCGGTCACCTCGCGGAAGTTGCCGACGAAGCTGCCGTTGGCGGTGGCCGCGCCCTCGTCGGTCATCATCTTCTGGAACGTCCACGCCGCGTCCTCGGCGGTGACCCGCTGCCCGTCCGACCACTTGGTGCCGGAACGGATCGTGTACGTCCAGGTCAGCTTGTCCGGCGACGACTTCCACTCGGTCGCCAGCGCCGGGACCGCGTGGGCGTCCCCCGGGTCGTAGTTCGTGAGGTACTCGTACATCAGCCGGTGGATGCTCGTGCTGAGCAGCCGCTGGGCCAGGAACGGGCTCAGTGAGTCGACGCTCTGGGCGACCGCGACGGTGAGGACCTTGTCGCCGTCCGCCGCCACCGCCTGGTGCGGCGCGAGTCCGGCCGACACCGTCAGGGCGGCGGCTGCGGCGGCCAGGAGACGCCGCGCTCTGCTGTGCTGCTCTCGTGTGCTCATGATCGTGACCTCACGTCATCGCCTGCACAGGTACGGCCTGTTGCGCCGTCAGCGCTTTACTGCGCGCGCCGACAGCGCATGAAACCCCATGTGGCCTGCGAGAACAACGAAGTGATGAGATTGAGACAGCCAGTGGTCCACACCACTGAAGAGCACCAGGTCACATGCCGGTGGTGCCGTCCGCCAGCTCCCGGAGGATGTCCAGATGGCCGTTGTGCCGGGCGGTCTCCTCGATCAGATGGTTCAGGATCCAGCGCAGCGTCACCTGCACACCGCCCCGGACGGGCTGGGCCGCGACGGCGTCCAGCGGGGTCTTCGCGACCAGCTCGCGCAGTTCGGCCGACTGGTCCTCGTACTCCTGGAGCAGCTTGGCCAGGGGCACGTCCAGGGCGATCCGCATCTCACGGTCGGGATCCTCGTCGGTCGCCGGGTGGTGGTCCTCCTCGCCCAGGAAGATCACCCGGAGCCAGAAGTAGTCGACCCAGCGCACATGGCTGACGAGCCCGGCGATGCTCATCAGCGGGGAGCCCGGCAGCGGTGCCTTGCGGGCGTCCTCGTCGCTCAGTCCCTCGCACTTCGCGGCCACGGTGGCCCGCGCGTAGTCGAGGAACGTGGTCAGCGTGGAACGCTCGTCCCACGCTTCGGGGGTGTCGGTGCGCACCGTGGTCATGAGTGCGGATGCCTTTCGCAGTGCGGTCGGGGCCGGTCGGGGTCAGACGGTCAGGTCCGCGACGAAGGCGTCGAGCAGATCGTCCGGGGCCTCCATGAAACGGTAGTGTGGCCCCTCCAACAGCCGGAACGTCGTTTCGCCACAGTCCGCCCAGGAGTCCATCAGCCGGTGGTCGACCTCCACGTCCTGGTCCCAGCCCAGCGTCGTGATCGGACAGGGCAGCCGGGTCGGCTCGGCCGGGTGGTACCGCTTGTTGGTCTCCACGTCCGCGCGCAGGATCTCCAGGCTCAGCTCCACCAGGTCGGGGCGCGGGGTGCCGCCGAGCTCCACGATCAACTGGTGGACCTCCTCGGCGAGTTCGGCGTCCGTCATCCGAAGGAAGCGGCCGTGCGGTCCCTGGTGCGGGGCGACCTGCGAGGAGATGAACAGCCGGGCCGGCATCGGATAGCCCCGCTCCAGCAGCCGCACCGCGGTCTCGTAGCCCGGCAGCGCCGACCCGCAGTGCCCGAAGAGGCCGAACGGCCGGTCCAGATAGGGCAGCAGCACCTCGACGAGATCGTCCGCGAGGGCCTCGTACGTCTTGTACGACTCCTCCCGGAAGCGGTTCTCCCGCCCGGGCAGCTGGATCGGGACCACCTCGATGTCCCCGATGAACCGGGGCCACTTGCGGTACATGGTCGCGCCGCAGCCCGAGTAGGGCAGGGCGAACAACCGGGCGGCGCTCTCCGCGGAGGGCCGGCGGAGGAACCAGCGGGCGTCGTCGGTCATCGGGCCAGCTCCGCGTAGCGCTTGACGGACTCCTGCTTCAGCTTCGCGACCATCGGCATGTGCTTGATGCCGGCCACGAAGTTGGAGTGGAGGTGTTCGATCTCCCCGGCCAGCTCGAACGACTCGAAGTTCTCGAAGAGTTCGGTGAACAGGATCTTCAGACTCATCCGGGCCACGGTGTGTCCGACGCAGTAGTGGGCGCCGCTGCCGAAGGCGATGTGCCGGTTGGGCTTGCGGCGGATGTCGAAGGTGAACGGGTTCTCGAAGGCCTCCTCGTCCCGGTTGGCCGAGCCCAGCCACGCCACCACGGCGTCCCCGGCGCGGATCTTCTTGCCGCGCAGCTCGATGTCCTGAAGGGCGTAGCGCATGAAGTGGTTGGCGGGGGAGGCCCAGCGCAGCGCCTCGTCGACACCGGTGTTGAGCAGCTTCGGGTCGGAGCGCCACTCGTCGAGCAGCGGGGTGCCGACCAGCTCGGCCATCGCGCCGGTGGGCACGAACGGCGTGGTGACGTTGGCGCCGAGGATCAGGCTGTAGCAGTTGGACAGGATCGCGCCGGTCTCCAGGCGCCGGCCGTCGATGTCCATGCCCAGCAGCAGGCTGATCAGGTCGTCGCCGAGGTTGTCGCGGCGCTCGCGCAGGATGTCGTGGAAGTACGCGAACAGCTCGCGGTGCGCCGACTGCAGGGTGGCCTCGACGCCGCCGGGCCCTGCGAACTCCGGGTCCTCCGGGGCGATGGACATCGTGGTCAGCTGGGTCAGCCGCTTCCAGTCCGCCCGGGGCAGGCCCATCATCGTGCCGGCCGTCGCCATCGGCAGGTTCATCATGGCCTCGGCGAAGTCGAACGGCTCGCCGCCGAGCGCCGGGGTGAGCAGCCGGTGCACCTCGGTGGTGACCGCGTCGCGGTACTTCTCGACCTGCTTGTTGGTCAGCGCGCGCTGCATCGGGACCCGCATCCGGGTGTGCCGCGGCGGGTCGGTGGCGGCCATCTGACGGCCCCGGGCCGGGTCCTCCTTGCCCAGCAGGAAGAGCATGGTGCCCCGCTGGGAGGTGAACAGCGTGTGGTCGCGCAGCACGAGGTCGGCGTCCTCGAACCTGGTCACCGACCAGAAGCCGAGGGTGTCGTCGACCTGCTGCCAGCGCACCGGGTCGCGGTGGCGCATGGCGTTCCATATCGAGTGCGGGTCGCCCGCCCCGTACAGGGTGGAGTCGGTCAGATCGACCGCCTCCAGATCGATGTCCTCGGGCGGCACCGGCTGGTTGAGCCTCATGTCGGTGTTCTCCTGTGTCCTCAGCGGCCGGTCGGGGCGGCCGGGTGGTGGTCGAGTTCTTCGGCGAGTTCGGCGACGGTCGGCCGCAGGTAGAGGGTCCGGGCGGACAGCTCCACCGAGAACCGGGCCTGGAGACGGCCGAGCAGGTCGGCGGCGATCAGCGAGTGGCCGCCCAGCTCGAAGAAGTCGTCGTCCACGCCGACCGGTTCGACGCCCAGCAGGTCGGCCCACTCCTCGGCGACGGCGCTCTCGGTCGGGGTACGCGGGGCCGTGTACTCGGTGCCCAGGGAGCGCGGGCTGCGCCGGGCGGCGGGCAGGGCGGCTCGGTCCACCTTGCCGTTGCGGTTCAGCGGGAACTCGGGCAGCGGGAGGATCGCCCAGGGCACCATGTAGCCGGGCACCTCGTCGCGCAGCCACTCCCGCAGCCGCCTGCCCAGGGCGGCCGGCTCGTCGTCCTCGGGGCGCTCGGCGGTAATGTAGGCCAGCAGCCGCTTGCCCTGGACGTCGTCGGTCTGGGTGAGCACGACCGCCTGCCGGACGTCCTCGTGCCCGGCCAGGACCGCCTCCACCTCGCCCGGCTCCACCCGGTAGCCCTGGATCTTGATCTGCCGGTCGGCCCGGCCGAGGAACTCCAGGGTGCCGTCGGCCAGCCGGCGGGCCAGGTCGCCGGTGCGGTAGAGGCGGGCGCCGGGCGCGGTCGAGAACGGGTCGGGCAGGAACCGCTCGGCCGTGGCCCCCGGGCGGCCCACATAGCCGTCGGCCAGGCCCTCGCCGCCGGCGTACAGCTCGCCGGGGACTCCGGCCGGGACCGGGCGCAGTTCGGCGTCGAGGACCAGGGCGCGGGTGCCGCTGATGGGCCGGCCGAGCGGGACGGAGTTGCCGGCGGGGGGCTCGGCGGAGGTCCAGCAGGCGGTGAACGTGGTGTTCTCCGTGGGACCGTAGCCGTTGGTGAACAGCAGGCCGGGGTGGGCCGTCAGCAGGCGGCGGACGTGCGAGGCGGAGATCACGTCGCCGCCCGCGATCACGTGCCTGAGGCCGGCGAAGGCGTCGAGGTGCTGGGTGACCATCTGGTGGAACAGCCCGGCCGTCATCCAGGCCACGGTCACCCGCTGTTCGACGAGGGTGGCGGCGACCTCCTCGACGGCCACCGGACCCGGCCGGTGCAGGGCCAGCCTGCCGCCGTTGACCAGGGGCGCCCACAGCTCCAGCGTCGAGGCGTCGAACGCCACCGGGGCGAGCTGCAGGAACACGTCGTCGGCGCGGAACTCGGCCCAGTCCGGGGCCACGACGAGCCGGGAGACCGCCGCGTGCGGCACCCTGACACCCTTCGGCTCGCCCGTCGAACCCGAGGTGAAGCTGACGTACGCCGCCGCCGAGGCCGGCACCCGCGCGGGCGGTGCGCCCGCCTCGTGCGGGTCCGCGCTTCCCGCGGGTTCCGGGACCAGGGCGGTGACACCGGCCGGGACCAGCGGCGCGAACCTCTCCTGGACCAGGGCCGTACGGGCTCCGGTGTCCGCGAGCAGCCGCAGCAGGCGGTGCTGCGGCAGATCCGGTTCGAACGCGGCGTAGGCGGCGCCGGTCCTGAGGACGGCCAGCAGCGAGACGACGAGTTCCACAGAGCGTTCCGCGAGCACCGCGACCACCTCGCCGGGGCCCGACCCGGCCGCGCGCAGCCGGGCGGCCAGCCGGTCGGCTTCGGCCGTCAGCGCGCGGTAGGTCAGCGACCGCTGTCCGTCGCTCACCGCCACCGCGTCGGGCGTACGCTCCGTCTGCCGCTGGACGAGCGCATGGACCGGCTCGGCGGGCCGGGGCGCCCGGCCCGTTCCGGCGTGCACGGCCGCCTCGGCGACGTCCTCGTCGGACGCCAGCGGCAGCACGGCGAGGCGGACCTCCGGCGCGGCCGTGGCGGCCAGGGCGCGCCGGAGCTGGCGCTCCAGCCGGTCGGACTCGCCGGCCGGGAACGCGCCCGCGCCCAGCGTCACGCCGACGCCCGCGGCGTCCGCCGCGACGGTGACGCCCCGGGCGGGTCCGTCGGCGGCCACGTCCCAGTCGAGGTGCGCGTCGGTGAGCGCGCCCGGGTCGGGCTCCTCGTCACCGGCGGTCAGCACGGCCTTCTCAGCGTCCGCGAGGAGCTCGGCGAGCGTCGTCGAGTCGGCCACGTCGAAGGCGAACACGGCCTCGGCGCCGGCGTCCCGGTAGCCGATCCGCACGGTGTCCTGAAGGGTCCGCCGGTACAGCACCGCGACCAGCGCGGCCAGGACCGGCGCGGCGCTCACGGCGGCCGCACCGGGGGCCGAGTCGTCCGCCAGGGCGGCCCGCTGGGGTTCGGTCAGTTGCGTCACGAGTGCTCCTTGGAGACGGCGGAGCCCGACGGGGCTCCCGGCTTGCGTCGGCGCAGGGCGGACCGGTCGACGCGTTGGATGGCGGCGGGAGTTTCCCGGGGTTTCGCCGTCTGCTCGTCCACGAACGCGGCGATGGCGGCGATGGTCGGTGACTCGAACAGGAGGCTGAGCGGTACGTCGATCTCGTACTCGCCGCGCACCCGCTCCATGACCTCCGAGCCGAGCAGGGAGTGCCCGCCCAGGGCGAAGAAGTCGTCGTGCACTCCGACCCGGTCGACGCCCAGCGCCTCGGTCCAGATACCGGCCAGCGCGAGCTCCGTCGCGGTGCTCGGCGCCCGCTGGGCGTCGGCAGCCGCGCCGGACACATCGGGGCGGGGCAGGGCGTGCCGGTCGGCGAGACCGGTGCCGTCCACGGCGAAGCCCGGCACGACCACCACATGGGCGGGCACGGCGTGGAACGGCAGCTGTTCCGTGAGCCGTCGGCGCAGATCCGACGTGACGGCCTTGGTCCGGGCCACCCCCGACGGGTCGCTGGCGAGCGGGGCGTCGCCCGCGTCGGCGCCCGGAGCCGGCCGGCCCAGGCCCGGCGGCAGCGACAGCGAGGGCGCGTCGCCGTCGGCCGCGGTGCGGCTGAGGAACAGCTCCATCTCGCCCTCGCGCGGCCCGAACTGCACCAGCGCCGAGTAGCCCGCCTTCTCGGCCGCCGCCACCAGCGCGGCGGGGTCGACCGGGCCGCCCGGTGCGGCGGGGCTGGGGGCCAGGGCGGCAAGGGTGTCGGCGACGGTGTGGGTGCGGCCCTCGTGCAGCGCGTCCAGGGCCGTCAGCCGCGCGTGGAGCCGGGCGTCCGGCACGGAGCCGACCAGCAGCCGCTCGGGGGCCTGCTCGGCGAGATGCTCGGCCAGGGAGCGGGCGGTGAGCCCGGCCGTCCGCCAGTCCAGGGCAGGGGCGGCCGGCGCGGCGGCGGGCGCGGCCGGGTCGTGGGCGCGCAGCACCACGTCGTAGTGGTACAGGCTCAGTTCGTTGCGGGTCCTGCTGAGGCGCGGCAGCAGATACACCTCGCCCAGCCCTTCGAGCCGGGCGGGCAGCGTGCCGAAGTACCGCGGGTCCAGCAGGAGTTCCTCCTCCTGGCCCATCCGGGCGGCCAGCGCCTCGCGCAGCCGTGCGGCCGGGTCCTCGGGCTCGAGCAGCTCCAGCCGGCCCGGCAGGTGCAGGGCTCCGGCCAGGGGCAGGCTGCGCACCGAACCGAGATAGACATGGCCGCCGGGCCGCAGCACCCGCAGCGCGCCCTCCAGCACCCGCTCCAGATACTCCGTGCTCGGGAAGTGCTGGACGAGCGCGTTGAGGACGACCGTGTCGAAGCCGTCGTCCGGCAGGCCCTCGAAGTCGTCGGCGGCGCGCTCCAGCAGGGTGACGTCGTCGACCTTGCTGGCGAGCCAGTCCTGGTGGTCGCGGATGTGCCGCAGGGCGTGCGCCGACAGGTCGGTGCCGGTGTACTCGGCGCAGCGCAGGGCGAGCCGGAACAGCAGGGTGCCGGTGCGGCAGCCGATCTCCAGCACCTTCGCCGGGCGCAGCGCCATGACGCGGCGGAACGTGGTGTCCGCCCACTCGCGCATCTCGGCCGCGGTCAGGGTCTCGCCGGTGTGCGGGCTGGTCCAGCCGGTCACGTTGAGCGCGGGGTCGTCCTCGGCGGCCCGGCCGGCGTAGATCTCCTCGAACAGGGCCCGCTGACGGTCGCCGCCGGTGGCGTCGGCGGCCCGCAGGGAGACGTGGGCGACCAGGTCGGGCGCGTCGTCGTGGTCGCCGGGGTGCGCGGTGACCAGGGCGCGGTCGACGTCGGGCGCCTTGTGCAGGACGGCCGCGACGTCGGAGGTCTCCACCGGGTGGGTGCGGATGCGCAGTTCCTCGGTGAGCACGTCCAGCGTGCCGTCGGGCAGCCGCCGGGCCCGCAGACCGGTGCGCAGCACCTGCCCGTCGCCCAGCGGATCCTCGACGAGGAGCCGGCGCAGCTCCTGGGGCCGGCCCAGGATCCCGTCGGGCAACGGCACCCCGCCGACGCAGAGTTCACCCGGCAGCGCGCCGGGCACCGGCAGCCCCGCCGCGTCCAGGACGCGCAGCACCGCGCCCGCGGCCGGGGGACGCAAGCCGGGCAGGGCGCCCGGCTCGGGCTCGGTGAACGACTGGACCACGACGTCCAGTGCCGCGTCGGCCCGGCCGGACCGAAGGTGCAGTGCCGCGTCGGGGGCGGCCTCGCGCAGCCGGGCCACCAGGGCCGGCCAGGGGCGCTCACCCGCGCAGACGACCTGGCGCAGTGACGGCAGGGGGCCGTCCGTGTCGAGCAGCGCGGCGAGCGTGGACGGGGTGCAGGCCAGCACGGCGACCGACTCGTCTCGTACGGTCCCGGCGAGCGCCGCGGGTGTGGTGTCGGCGGGCAGGACCAGACGGGCACCGGCGACGAGCGGCCACAGCAGCTCCCAGGGTGCGAGGTCGAACGCGGAACCGGTCGTCAGGACCGCCTGGTCGCCGCTCGCACCCGTGGTGCGGACGGCCTGGCGCAGCCGGTGGACGACACCGGCGTGGGTGTTGACCAGGCCGCGCGCCGAGGAGTCCACGGGCGGCCGGTAGTTGACGAAGGCGCCCTGCTCCGGGCCGGGCGTGGCCGCGGGCCGGTCGGCGGGCCAGTCGCCCAGGTCGTCCGCCATGTCGACGGGCTCCACCATCGGGTCGAGCCCGTCGGGGCCCGCGCCGTCGGTGAGGACGAGCGCGGTGGAGCAGTCCAGCAGGACGTCGTTGAGGTCGTCCACGCGGGCGTCCGGGGAGAGCGGCACGGCCACGGCACCGGACTTCAGGACGCCCAGCAGCGCGACGAGCAGCCGCGGGGAGGGCGGCAGACAGACCGCGACGGGCTGGCCGTCGAGCACGCCGAGCTCGCGCAGCCGCCAGGACAGCCGGTTGGCCCGCTCGTCCAGCTCCCGGAAGGTGAGGCTCTGCGCCCCGTGCCGGACCGCGACGGCGTCGGGCCGCTGCCGCGCCTGCTCGGCGAGCAGCGCGGGGACCGTCCCGTCCGCGGTGCCGTCCGGCTCGACGGGGGCGTCGCCGGGCTCCTCGGCCAGCCGTACGGAGTCGAGGTCGCCGACCACGGGAAGGGAGCGCACCGGGGTGTCGGGCGCCTCCAGCACGGAGGCGATGACCGTCGTCAGGGAGTCCATCATGCGGCGCACGACGTCCTCGGTGAACACGTCGGTGGAGAAGTAGATGGTGCCGCGCACACCGCCGTCGTCGTCCGGCTCCAGGTCGACCTCGATGTCGAACCGTGCCGTCTTCGTGCTCAGCGGTTCGACGGTGAAGGACAGCTCGGGGAGCTCGACGCTCCAGCGGGGCGAGTTGTCGAAGCCCATCTGGTGCCTGACCAGAGGGACCTTGGCCCGGGTGTCGCGCTCCGGGGTGATCACCTCGATGATCCGCTCGAAGGGCACGTCCTGGTGGTCGTACGCCTTCAGGCACACCTCCCTGGCCTGGCGCAGCAGCTCGCGGTAGGTGGGCGAGCCGGTGGTGCGCATGCGCAGGACCAGCTCGTTGACGAAGCAGCCCGCGAGGTTCTCCAGCTCGGCCCGGCGCCGGCCGGCCACGGCCGAGCCGATGATGATGTCGTCCTGGCCGCTCCAGCGGGACAGCACCAGCGACTGCGCGGCGAGCAGCGCCATGAACGGGGTGGCCCGCTCCGACTCGGCGAGCTCGGTCAGCCGGCGGAAGGTCCCCGGCTCGATGCGGTACGGGATCGTGCTGCCCCGCCAGGTCGGCTCGGCCGTGGTCGGCAGCCCGGTCGCGATGTCGACCAGCCGGTTCTCCGCGAGCTGCTCCTTCCAGTACTCCAGCTGCCGGTCGATGACCGGGCCGCTCAGCTGCTCGCGCTGCCAGGCGGCGAAGTCGCCGTACTGGACGGTGAGTTCCGGCAGCCGCGGTTCCACTCCGTGGACGCGGGCGGAGTAGCGCTCGCCGAGCTCGCGGATGAGGACGTTCATCGTCCAGCCGTCGGTGGCGATGTGGTGCTGGACGATCAGCAGCAGGTGCTCGTCCTCGGCCAGCCGCAGCAGCACGGGCCGCAGCATCAGATCGCGTTCGAGGTCGAAGGGCCGGTCGGTGACGGTCTGGCAGTGGGTCCGCGCGGCCGCCTCGCGCTCGGCGACGGGCAGGTGCGTGAGGTCGACGAGGGGGATGTCGAGGCCCGAGAAGGGGTTCACGCGCTGCACGGGCAGGCCGTCGACCTGGTGGTAGGTGGAGCGCAGCACCTCGTGCCGCTCGACGATCTCGCTCAGGCAGCGGTGCAGCAGGGCGCTGTCCAGGCGGCCCTTGAGCCGGGCGGCGCCGGAGACGTTGTAGAAGACGGCGTCGGGTTCGAGCTGGTTGAAGAACCAGATGCGCTGCTGGGCGGGGGAGAGCGGGATCGCGCCGCGGTCTCCCTCGTACCGGGTGATACGGCCGCCCCCGGCGGACGGCAGCTGACGCGCGACCAGCCGGTCGAGCAGCTCCCTCTGTTCGGCTGTCAGTGTGGCCGAGCGCATGCGCGCCTCACCCTCTCGCTGTGTCGGGCTGGTAGTGGGCTGACTGCTGGTGGGGGACGTCATGACGGCCGTCCCGTGTTTCCGGTGGACATGCGCAGGTGCTCCACGTCGGCACGGACCCGGGCGACCACGTCGGCCACCTGTTCCTGCACGAAGAAGTGGCCGCCGTCGAAGCGGCGCACCGTGAAGTCGCCGTCGCTCTCCTCGCGCCAGGCGAGCGCACGATCCTCGCGGACCGTGGTGTCCCGCTCGCCCAGATAGAGCCGGACCGGGCAGTCCACCGGGCGGTCGTCCACCGGGCGGGGGCCGGCCAGGACCGTCAGGTCGGCCCGCAGGACCGGCAGGGTCATCTCCAGGAACTCCTTGTGGGCGAGGAGTTCGGGCGGGGTGCCGCCCATCTCGTGCAGATAGGCGAGGACGCCGTCCTCCGTCAGCCAGCGGGCGTAGTCCCGGCGGGGCTCGCGCCGGGGCGCCTCGCAGGCGGCGACGATCAACAGCCTTGGGGTGACGCCCAGTTCGCGCCGCAGGTAGCGGGCGAGTTCGGCGGCGAGGGTGCCGCCCATGCTGTGGCCGAAGAGCACCAGCGGACGGTCGGTCAGCGGGCCGGCCTCCGCGCACAGCTGCTTGAGGATCTCGTCCATCGTCTCCAGCGGCGGCTCGGCGAGCCGGGAGCCGTGGCCGGGCAGCTCCGCCGCCACCACACCGATGTCCGGGGGCAGCAGGCGCGGCCAGCGCCGGTAGACGTGCGCCGCCGAGCCCGCGGGGTGCAGACAGAGCAGCCGCAGCGCGACATCGTCACTCAGCGACCAATCGCGCAGCCAGGTCATGCGGTTTCCTTCCGGGCTCGGACGGCCTGTGATCGGTCGTCGGCAACCAGCTTCGTGAAGCGGACGGGGAGTCGAAATCGGGAGAGTGCCTGACAGTGGGCCGCCCCCCGACCCCCCCCCC
>NZ_JAKEIP010000120.1 GCF_021474425.1 Streptomyces muensis
CCACCCCCCACGATCTCCCCGAACAAGGTCCGAGCCACCTCCGCCCCGAACCCGTGCACGTCATGACTCATCGCCGACAACGTCGGATGCGTCAACCGGCACAACTGCGAGTCGTCCCACGCCAGCAACGACACGTCCTCCGGCACCCGCAACCCCATCTCCGCCGCCACCGACAACCCCGCCACCGCCATGATGTCGTTGTCGTACACGATCGCCGTCGGCCGGTCGGTCGGCGCGGCCGAGAGCACGGACCGCGTCGCCCGCGCCCCCGCGTCCCCGGAGAAGTCGGTCGCCACCTGCCACGCCCCGGCCAGCGCCAGCGCCCCCGCCGCCTCGTCGAAGGCCGCCGTACGGATGGACGTGTGCCCGAGGGCCGCCGCACCGCCCACCCGGGCGATCCGCCGATGCCCCAGCGCGGCCAGATACCGCACGGCCTCCGTCACGGCGCTGGCGTCGTCGGTCCACACCGAGGTCAGCCCGCCCGTGAGCGAGGGATGCCCGACCGCGACGACGGGCATCCCGAGCCGCTGCGCCATCGCCACCCGCGGGTCGTCCGCACGGAAGTCGACCAGGATCGACCCACCGATCTGCCGCCCTCGCCACCACGACTCCTGGAGCCCCGTCTCCTCCTCCACGGTCCGCACCAGCCGCAGCAGCAGCGAGCAGGAGTGCTCGGTCAGGACGCTCTCCACGCCCGAGACGAACTCCATGTAGAAGGGTTCGAGGCCGAGCAGCCGGGCCGGCCGGCAGATCGCGAGACCCACCACGTCGACCCGCGACCCGGCCAGCGTCCGCGCCGTGAGGTTGGGCGCCCAGCCCAGCTCCCGCGCGGCCCGGAAGATCCGGTCCCGGGTCGCCTCGGACAGTCCCGGCTTGTGGTTGAAGGCGAGGGACACGGCCCCCTTGGACACACCGGCGCGCGCGGCGACGTCCTTGATGGTGACGCGGGGTGTCGGCGTTGCCGTCATCGGCTGGGCTCCATGCAGTACAGGGCCGATCGTGCGGCCTCGGCGTCAGGAGTCTCCCAGTGACGCACATCGATGGTCACCTGTTCGCCGGGAAGCAGCGTGACCAGCCCCCGGTCGGCCACCGCGTCCGGATCCAGCCGGTCGGCCTGGAGCAGCAGATCCCGTACGAGGGTACGGGCCGTCACCGTCACGCCGCCGCCCGGCGCCAGCGCGACGTCGAACTCCGGCCGGGGATACGGCACTTCGAGGTCGGGGGCGGGAAAGTGCACGGCCCTCAGCTCACCCACGTCCGCGACCAGGAACTCCTTCGGTCCGCCCGGCTCCAGCTCCCTCTGTACCCCCACCCGGGCCACCTCCCGCGCCCCGGCGGCGAACCCCACGCTCGCCTCCCCGACCACCACCCCCTCGACGGTCATCCGCCGCAGCCGAACGGAGCTCGCCCACTCCTGCGCCGCCTGATTGACGACGGCCAACTCCAGCCCGCCCTCCCGCACTTGAAGCGTGAGCAACCGGTCCGCGTACAGCCGCCGCAGCTCGTGATACAGCGGCTTCTCCCGGCCGTCCCCGTCGATCGCCGCCCAGGACGTCACCGGCCAGCAGTCGTTCAGCTGCCACACGACGGTGCCCGCGCACACCGGCCAGTGCGACCGCCAGTGCTCGATCCCGGCCGCGACGGCCCGCGCCTGGTTGACCTGCGTCAGATAGTGCCAGCGGTCGAAGTCCCCCTCGGGGAAGGCGAAATGCCGCTCAAGACCCCGCCGCAGCTTCCCGTTGCCGTCGTCCGCCTTCTGGTGGTGCAGCATGCCGGGGGAGTCCGGCGCGAGCTCCTCACCCGGCAGAGCGCGCCGCAGGGTCGCGTGGGCGGGCGGCGCCTGCCAGCCGAACTCGGCCACGAAACGCGGCACGCTCAGCCGGTAGTCGGCGTAGTCCTCCCGGTTCCACACCTCCCAGGAGTGATGCGTGCCGTGCGCCGGGTCGTTCGGGTGGTGGTCCCACGAACCGGACCAGGGACTCCCCGCCGTGTACGGCCGCGTCGGATCCAGCTCGGCCACCACCCGCGGCAACAGCCCCAGGTAGTACCCCTCGCCCCAGGACTCCCCGGTCAGCCGCGGCTCCCACTCCCAGTCCCGGAACCCCCACAGGTTCTCGTTGTTGCCGTTCCACAGCACGAGCGAGGGATGCGGCATCAGCCGTACGACGTTCTCCCGGGCCTCTGCCTCCACCTCCCCGCGCAGCGGCTGCTCCTCCGGATAGGCCGCGCAGGCGAACGGGAAGTCCTGCCAGACCAGCAGGCCCAGTTCGTCACAGGCGTCGTAGAAGTCCTCGCTCTCGTAGATCCCGCCACCCCAGATCCGTACGAGGTCCACGCCCGCGTCGGCCGCCTGCTGCAGCCGCCGGCGGTACCGCTCCCGCGTCACCCGGGACGGGAACACGTCGTCCGGGATCCAGTTGACGCCCCTCGCGAAGAGCCGCTCACCGTTGACTACGAGGGTGAAACCAGTGCCGTGGGCGTCGGGCCGGCGGTCCAGCTCGACGGTGCGGAAGCCGATCCGCCGCCGCCACACGTCCAGCGCGTCGCCGCCGTGCAGCAGCGTCAACTCGACGTCGTACAGCGCCTGTTCGCCATAGCCGCGCGGCCACCACACGTCCACGTCCGGCACGGACAGCCGTACGACCCCGCCCGTCCCCTCGATCTCGGCCCGCGCCCGCACCCCGCCGACCGTCGCCTCGACGGTGAGCGTCGCCTCGACCCGGGTCCGCTCGACGTCGACCACCAACTCGACGTGTCCGGTGCCCTCTTCGACGGTCACCTGGGGCCGCACCCGGGCGATCCGGGCCGTCGACCACTGCTCGATCCGCACCGGCCGCCAGATCCCGGCCGTCACCAGCGTCGGCCCCCAGTCCCAGCCGAACGAGCAGGCCATCTTGCGGAGGTACTGGTAGGGCTCGGCATAGGCGGCCGGCCGCTCGCCCAGCTTGCCGCGCACCGCCTCGGCCTCGGCGTACGCGGAGGCGAAACGCACCGAGAGCCGCCCACTCAGCCCCGTCCCGTCGAAGCGGTACGAGCGGTGCATGTTCCGTACCCGGCCGAGGAGTTGGCCGTCGAGCGAGATCTCGGCGACGGTGTCGAGCCCGTCGAAGACGAGGTCGGTCTGCTCATGGCGGGACGCGACGGCCAGGTCGGTCTCATAGGTCCAGTCCCGCCGCCCCACCCACGCCACTTCGGCCTCGGCGCGCCCGAGAAAGGGATCCGGGATCACCCCGGCCGCCAGCAGATCGGTGTGCACACAGCCCGGCACGGCGGCGGGGAGCGCGGCTCCCTCGTGCCGCAGGGTCCATCCGTCGGTGAGCGGTGTGGCCTGAAGCATGCGCACTCCTAAACCGATCCATCCCAGTGCTGGAACAGAATTTGGCATCGTTGGCGAGATACGGACTTTACCGGTTAAGAAAACGTTGTCAGAGTTCGGAACCAGCCAACCCGCTCGTGCTCGTCCGTCCCCGTCCCCAGAACGGAGCTGACGCACATGAACCGCCGTACAGTCCTCGCCGCCGCCACGGGTGCCCTGCTGCTCTCGGCCTGCACCGGCACCGGAGGAAGTTCGCAGGGCGCCGAAGCCAAGGCGGCCGACGACCCGTCGAAGGTGAGCGGCACCATCACTGTCCTCACCCATCGCACCGACCTCGTGCAGGACGGGACGATGAAGAAGTACGCCACCGAGTTCAACAAGACGTATCCCGAGGTGAAGGTCGAGTTCGACGCCATCACCGACTACGAGGGCGAAGTCAAGATCCGTATGAACACGGAGAACTACGGCGACGTCCTCATGATCCCCGCGGTGATCGAGAAGAAGGACTACCCCAGGTTCTTCGCCTCCCTGGGCAGTCAGGCAGAGCGGAGCGAGAAGTACCGCTTCACCGACTACACCACCGTGGACGGCAAGGTCTACGGCCAGAGCCCGCTCGGTGCCGTCCCCGGCTTCATCTACAACAAGAAGGTCTGGCAGCAGGCCGGGGTCACCGACTGGCCGACGACACCGGCCGAGTTCCTCGACGACCTGAAGGCGATCAGGTCGAAGACCGACGCGATCCCCTACTACACCAACTTCAAGGACATGTGGCCGCTGACCCAGTGGACCCAGGTCAACGGCTCGGTCAGCTGCGACGAGCAGGCCACGACCAAGCTCGCCGAGGGCGACCCGTGGGCCGAGGGCGCCGATGTCCGTACCGCCGACACGCTGCTGTACGACATCGTCCACGAAGGGCTCGTCGAGAAGGACCCGACGACCACCAACTGGGAGGCGTCCAAGCCCAGGCTGGCCAAGGGCGAGATCGCCACGATGTGGCTCGGCTCCTGGGCGGTCATCCAGATGCAGGGCGCGGCGAAGCAGGCCGGCACCGACCCGGACGACATCGGGTTCATGCCCTTCCCCGCGCAGAAGGACGGCACGTTCTGCGCGACGGCCCAGCCCGACTACAACCAGGCCGTCAACATCCACTCCGATCACAAGGAGGCGGCCCGCGCCTGGCTCGACTGGTTCACCGACAAGTCCGGCTACGCGGCCGACAACCTCGCGCTGTCCCCGCTCAAGTCCGCCCCGCTGCCCACGATCATGAAGCCGTACGAGGAGACCGGGGTCAGGATCCTCGACCTGGACGACACCAAGGGCGCCGAGGTCAAGTCCATCGACAACCAGTCCGAGATCGGCATCTACAAGCCCGACTACCGCCAGGACCTCGTCGACCTCGCCCGCGGCGCCACCAAGGGCGACCTGGACGACTTCCTGGACGACCTCGGCAGGAAGTGGACCGAGACCCAGCAGTCCCTGGGGTCCTGATGACGGACACGACGACCGGACCGGCGGCCCTCAAGGCCACCACGGGGACGGCGGGCGCCGCCCCCGAACCGGCCCCCGCCCCGCGCACGGCACGCCTGTGGCGCGGGGCCACCCCGTGGCTCTTTCTGCTGGCGCCGCTCGCCCTGCTGATCGTCTTCACCTACGCGCCGATCGCCAACATGGTCGCGTACAGCTTCACCGACTGGGACGGCGTCAGCCCCGAGCTGCACTACACGGGCACCGGGAACTACGCCGAACTCTTCACCCGCTCCGACCTTTTCGAGGTCTTCTGGGTCAGCGGCTACTACCTGGCGGCCTCCGTCTTCCAGATCGTCGCCGCCCTCTACTTCGCCACGATCCTGAGCTTCAACGTCCGCTTCCGGAACTTCTTCAAGGGCGTGCTGTTCTTCCCGTACCTGATCAACGGTGTCGCGATCGGCTTCGTCTTCCTCTTATTCTTCCAGGACGGCGGCACCCTCGACTCCGTACTGAGCCTGCTGGGCGTGGAGACGGACCGCGCCTGGCTCGGCACCCCGGAGTCGGCGAACACCTCTCTCGCCGCCGTCTCCGTCTGGCGCTACCTGGGCCTGAACTTCGTCCTCTTCCTCGGCGCGATCCAGTCGATCCCGGGAGAGCTGTACGAGGCGGCCGAACTGGACGGCGCGAACCGCTGGCACCAGTTCCGGCACATCATCGCGCCCGGCATCAAGCCGGTCCTGTCCCTCACCGTGATCCTGTCGATCTCCGGCTCGCTCTCGGTCTTCGAGATCCCGTACATCATGACGGGCGGGGCCACCGGCACCGAGACCTTCGTGATCCAGACCGTGAAGCTGGCCTTCCAGTTCAACAAGACGGGGCTCGCCTCGGCCGCCGCGGTCGTCCTGCTGCTGATCGTCCTGGCGGTGACCTGGGTGCAGCGCCGCCTCGTCCCCGACGACAAGGTGGACCTCGCATGACACGCGGCGCGGTGGCCCGCACGCTGATGTACCTGTCCCTGGTGGCCGCGACGGTGGTGGTCCTGCTGCCGTTGGCGGCCGTGGTCCTGACCTCGCTCAAGACCGAGCGGGAGATGGCGGACGACAGCGGAGCCCTGGCCCTCCCGAGCGACCTGCTGAACTTCCACAATTACGCGACGGCGTTCGAGGACGGCCGGATGCTCTCGGCCTTCGCCAACACGGCGATCATCCTGCTCTTCGCCATCGGCGGCACGGTCCTCATCGGCTCGATGACGGCCTACGCCATCGACCGCTTCACGTTCCGTTTCAAGAAGCTGGTCGTGGCCCTGTTCCTGGTCGCCGCCCTGGTCCCCGGCGTCACCACCCAGGTCGCGACCTTCCAGATCGTCAACAGCTTCGGCATGTTCGACAGCCTCTGGGCGCCGATCGTCCTCTACATGGGCACGGACATCGTCTCGATCTACATCTTCCTGCAGTTCGTCCGCTCGATCCCGACATCCCTGGACGAGGCGGCCCGCCTGGACGGCGCCAACGCGTTCACGATCTACCGCAGAATCATCTTCCCTCTGCTGAAGCCGGCCATCGCGACGGTGGTGATCGTCAAGGGCATCACCACCTACAACGACTTCTACATCCCGTTCCTCTACATGCCCTCGGAAGACCTTGGCGTGATCTCGACGTCCCTGTTCCGCTTCAAGGGCCCGTTCGGCGCCCATTGGGAAACGATCTCGGCAGGAGCGGTCCTGGTCATCCTGCCGACCTTGATCGTCTTTCTGCTCCTACAGCGCTTCATCTACAACGGCTTCATGAAAGGAGCGACCAGGTGAGGTGCTTCTAGGGGCGCGGGGCTGTATCGATATGCGGCTCCGCCGCGTGGGCGCGAGCAACCACGAACAACCCTTGGTCGCCGTACGAGAGAACCTCCTACGGCGACTAGGCGGACAAGGCAGCAACCAGAACCGGCGTAACCTGCTCAACCTGCCAGGCCCGAGCACCGTAACCGGCCAGGGCCTCCGCAACCGACTCGGCGTCGACAGACTTCGGCGGCTCCCAGCAAACCCTCCGCACCGTGTCCGGAGTGATCAGGTTCTCCTGAGGCATGTTGAGCTGCTCCGCCAACGCGGACACCGCGGCCCGAGCCGCAGACAGCCGAGCCGCGGCGGCAGGATCCTTGTCGGCCCAGGCACGCGGCGGCGGCGGCCCGGTGACGGGCTGCCCCGGCGCCGGCAACTGCGCCTCGCTCAAGGCCTTCGCACGATCAACGGCGGCCTGCCACTGCTCCAGCTGCCGCCGCCCCATCCGATGCCCGAACCCGTTCAGCGCGGCCAGGGCATGCGTGTTCGCCGGCATGGCGAGCGAGGCCTCCACGATCGCCGCGTCGGACAGCACCTTGCCCGGCGACACGTCCCGCTTCTGCGCGATCCGGTCCCGCGTCTGCCACAGCTCCCGCACCACACCCAGCTGCCGACGCCGCCGCACCTTGTGCATCCCGGACGTCCGCCGCCAAGGGTCCTTGCGCGGCTCGGCGGGCGGCGCGGCGGCAATCGCGTCGAACTCCTGCTGCGCCCACTCCAGCTTCCCCTGCCGGTCCAGCTCCTTCTCCAGCGCGTCCCGCAGATCCACGAGCAGCTCGACGTCCAGCGCCGCATACCGCAGCCAGGGCTCGGGCAGTGGACGGGTCGACCAGTCGACGGCCGAGTGGCCCTTCTCCAGCACGAACCCGAGCACGCTCTCGACCATCGCGCCGAGGCCGACCCTGGGGAACCCGGCGAGCCGCCCGGCCAGCTCGGTGTCGAACAGCCGGCTCGGCAGCATGCCTATCTCCCGCAGACACGGAAGATCCTGGGTGGCGGCGTGCAGCACCCACTCCACGCCGGACAGCGCCTCGCCGAGGCCCGACAGATCGGGGCAGGCGACGGGGTCGATCAGCGCGGACCCGGCGCCCTCGCGGCGCAGCTGCACCAGATACGCGCGTTGGCCGTATCGGTAGCCGGACGCACGTTCGGCGTCCACGGCGACGGGGCCGGAGCCCGCGGTGAACTGGGCGATCACCTCGGCGAGCGCGGCCTCGTCGGCGATCACGGGCGGAATGCCCTCGCGGGGCTCCAGCAAAGGGATCGGCGCCTCCGTAACAGAAGATCCGCCGTCGTCCGGAGGGGCGCCTCCGGTGGTTCGCAGTGAACTGTCTGCTGCGGTGTCTTGGGCGTCGGTCACCTGTCAAGGGTATCCGCAAGGCTGAGCGCCTGACCTGCGCCTTCTGGACACGTTGCCGCTGACCTGCGGAAACACCTCCCGCCGTGTCTCACGCCCCACCGATGCTTCTCGGCCACGTGTGCCCTGGGTCTGTCCCTAGCTCTCCGAGGAGGGCGCGGCCGGGCGCAGGGTGGAGACAAACCGCTGGAAATCCTCCAGGACGTCCTGGAGCTGGCTCGTCCTCGCCGTCAGCGCGATCTCGATCTCGGCACGTTCGCCGCGCCGCCGCTCGTCCTCCAGCACCAGGATGAACTGGCTCTGCGCGAGCTCCATGGGCTGCCCGTTGACGGTGGCCTGGATCCGCAGGTTCTGCACGATCCCCGGGGCGTCGATGAGGCCCGGCGCGGGCGAGGTGCCGACCTCGGTGCGCTTGACGACCTCGACGGCGCCGACGTGCTCGCGCAGCCGCCGTACGGACTCTTCGGCGAGGCCGTGCAGGCTCGCCGAGCCGTCGAGGGTGTGGCCGGTGACGGTGATGTTCGGCATGAAGCCCTGGCCCCGGGAGGCCATGTGCAGCGCGACGAAGGCGGCCTGCGGGGCGCCGACCTCCTCCGGGGGCGCCGACTGCCAGCCTTCTGGGAGCTCGATGCTGAGCGGCACCGGAAGTGTGCCCGGCATGGTGGATCAACTCCTTGCGGTACGGGTTCCGACGGTACGGGAAACGACGGGGACGTGGACGAAGGGGAGAGGGGACGGCGGGGAGCCTTTGGCGGGGTTCCCCGCCGGGGTCAGTCGAACCAGTCCCCGATCGCGTCGACCGCGTCGCCGGCCGCGTCGGTGATCTTGCCCGGGTCGAGCTCGATCTGGCCGCCGAGCTTGCCGCCGACGCCGAGGGCGACGCCGACGTCGCCGCCGATGACGATCTTGCCGTCCTTCATGCCGGCGTCGAAGTGGGCCTCGGCGCCGGCACCGGCCCACGCCTCAGCCGTGCCACCGACGCCGACACCGGCGACGGAGGCGTGCCCCTCGGCGGTGGCCTTGGCACCGGCGAAGGCCTCACCGCCGACGTGGACACCGTCCGTGCCGATGGAGCCCTTGACGCCGGCCTCGGCGCCCGCGTACGCCTCGCCCTTGCCGGAGGCCTCGAAATAGCCGGCCGAGTACTTGCCCTCGGCGGTGGCCTGGGCGAGGTAGGCCTTGCCGGACGCCTGTGCGGTGGCGTTCCCGTCGACGAGGCCCACTCCGGCGGAGCCCTCGACGCCGAGGAGGTTGACGCCCGCCTTGCCGGAGACCTCGCCGCCGGCGAACTCACCGCGGTCCTTGGCCTCGGCGCCCCAGACCTTGGCGTCGGCGCTGACGGACGGGCCGGCGACGGTGATGCCCGGGCCCTTGCCCTCGCGCAGCGCCTCCCGCTCCGCCTGCGTCATGTTCTTGTGGTCGCCCCAGGCGCCGACGGGCCTCGTCTCGGGCGCCCGTTCCAACTCGGTGCGCTGGATCTTCTTGGACGTCGCGCCGGTGTTGTCCTGCGCCGCCTCCGAAGCCCAGAACAGCCAGTCGGGGGCGTTGTCGCCCTCACCGCCCTGCGCCTTGAACTTCTTGGCCGCCACGTCGCCCTCCGACTCGACGTGGGCGCGCGCCGCCGCCAGCAACTGCTCGCCGCCGCTCTCGTCGCCCCCGTCGTACAGCCGGATGGCGTCCTCCGCCTGACCCTGGGCCCAGGCCAGGGCGCCGGCGTAGTCCCGCAGCGCCTGCGCGGCCGCGCCGAGGGCGTCCGAGCCGCGGTACCACTTCTGCTTCTGGCCCGAGAAGTCCTCCCAGAAGGCGTCGCCGGCCTGGCCGTGCCAGCTGGGGATACGGACGGAGCCGAGCTCGTCCCCGATGCCGTCGAGGGTCTTCGCGTGGCCGTCGAGCTTGTCCGCGTCGGCCGTGAGCTGCGACGGGTTGCCCGGGATCAGTTCGCGCGGGTCCCGAGTGAACCCGAGTTGTGCCGCCATCGCTTCCCCGTCAGTAGCCCGGGCCGGCGGTGACCGCGGGCCCGGTGAAGTGGTTCTGGGACTCCCGCTCGGAGCGTTCGTAGGACTCGGCGTTCTCGTCCAGCTTGGCCGAGGAGTTCTCCCCGTCCTCCTTCATCGGGCTCTTGACGGCCTGCGTCCAGGTGGCCATCAGCTGCCCGAACTCCTTGGCCGCGTCGCCGTGGCCGAAGTCGCCGCTCGACTTGCCGAGTTCGTCGAGCTTCACCTTGTCGCTCTTGCCCACGGAGTCCTTGATCTTCTTGGCGGCCGACCGCAGTTCGGACGGCTCCACGTCGAACTGACCCATCCGATCCCCCCTCTACGTCCAGTCGGGCGCGAACACACGTCCGCGCCCTGATTGTTGAGAACGCAAAAAGGGTCTCCCAAAGGCAAAGACGCTGCGACACCGGCTGTGGACCTCACATGATTCCTACCGGGAAGCTTCATAGCGCGACCGCATCGTGCGCCTCGGAGGGCCGCCTGGCGCTGTCCTACGGCGCCTGCGGAGGCCGGGCGGGTGACAGCGACCCCAAGTGGCCGGCGGCGTCGACGAGATACTCGAGGGGCTCGTCGAACGTCTCACCGCTCAGCTCGGTCCGCGACCGCGAGGTGATCAGCTGACCGTCGTGGAGCCGCAGCGGGAGTTCCGTGGCCCGGGGGTCGGAGGTCAGGAACTCCGCCAGGCCGCCGAGCAGTACGGCGCGGGCACGCTCCTCGTCACGGGAGACGATGTGGAAGTCCTTGTCGAGCCGCGGGATCCCCAGCTCCATGGCCCGCCCCCGCATGAGGGTGTCGAACCAGCCGTCGCGGTGGACGCGCAGGTCCGGAACCTCCACGCCCAGGTTCAGGGCCCAGACGGAGTGGACGATGACCTGCGTCGTCTCCGTGTCGATGTCGCTGTTGTAGTAGCGGTACTCGAAGGCGCGGAAGCCGAATCCGCGGTACGTGCCGCTGATGACGTTGTCCCCCATCACGCCGCTGGCCCGGTCCGGGAGCGGCTCGCCGCCCTGGTACGCGTCGACGAGGCTGGGCACGCCCTCCTCGTAGGTCCACCCCCGGCTCTCGGCGAACGACCGCAGCCGCGCGGACGCCTCTTCGGCCCTGCGCTGCTTGCGGGCCTTGCCCCGGCGGTCCCACACGACGAGAGCCACGACGCCGGCAATCGCCAGCAGGAACAGGACTGCTTCGATTCCACTCATGGCGCCAGCATCCCCCGAGGCCCTTTCGCGGGCCCACCCCCCTGGTGCTCCCTCACAATCCGCACCTCGCGGTCACACATTTCCCCCGCGCCCGCCGGAACCGCTCCGGCGAGCGCGGCCCGGGTCGGGCTCAGGAGGCGGTCTCGTCCACCTTGATGTCGTAGCGGATCGTGCTGCCCTCGACGGAGGTGACCTTGACGGTCACACCGAAGCTGGTGCCGTCGGTCGCGGTGAGCTTGCACCGCAGCGAGGTGCCGACCTCGCCCGCGAGGTCCTCGGGGCAGGTGACGTCCGGCTTCGGCTGACCCGTCTGCGCGGCGAGCTTCTCGGCCACCGAGTTCGCCACCTCGTCCTTGGCCAGCTTGGCCTCCGACGAGCAGCCCACCAGCAGCGCAGCGGAGGCTGCGGCGGTGAGGCCCCACGAGGCCAAGGAAGAGAAGGACTTGGGCATTACGGGCTCCGTTTCGAGGCGGGAGGACTGCGAGGGCCGGAAGGCGACGCTCGACAGTGCGACTGTCTACCAGCCCCGGCCGCCCGCCCGGTGGATCTTCACAGCCTCCCGCTCCGCCCCGCGAGCGATCTTCACCTGTCGCTGTCCCGGACGGTTCGTCAGGGGTGACGCACATGGACAGCGCCCGCCGACGGAACGTTCCGTCGGCGGGCGCCTGAAGGTCGTCGACCGGTCGGCCCAGTGCGGGATCCGGTCCACGACAGGTGGGGGACGCGGGCGGGATCAGCGGCAGGTCCCGGTCACGTCGGTGGGTGGTCGTCGAGGTCAGGGGATGATCAAGGTCGGTGAATGCTCGGCGGCAGCGGGGGCTTGGCGTCAGCGAGTGCTCGGTGTCAGTGAGTGCTCGGTGTCAGTGGATGATGCCGGTCCGCAGGGCCACGGCGACCATGCCGGCGCGGTCACCGGTGCCGAGCTTGCGGGCGATACGGGCGAGGTGGCTCTTGACGGTCAGGGCGGACAGGCCCATCGAGACGCCGATCGCCTTGTTCGACTGGCCCTCCGCCACCAGCCGCAGCACCTCGACCTCGCGACCGGACAGCTCGCGGTAGCCGCCGGGGTGGCTCGGGGCACCCGGGTGGCGACGGTGCATACGGGCGGCGGCGGCGCCGATGGGAGCGGCACCGGGTCGGGTGGGGAGCCCGACGTTGGTGCGGGTGCCGGTGACGACGTAGCCCTTCACACCACCGGCGAGAGCGTTGCGTACGGCGCCGATGTCGTCGGCGGCGGACAGGGCCAGGCCGTTCGGCCAGCCGGCGGCGCGGGTCTCCGACAGGAGGGTCAGGCCGGAACCGTCGGGCAGGTGGACGTCGGCGACACAGATGTCGCGGGGGTTGCCGATGCGGGGACGAGCCTCCGCGATGGACGAGGCCTCGATGACGTCGCGCACACCGAGCGCCCAGAGGTGCCGGGTGACGGTGGAGCGGACGCGGGGATCGGCCACGACCACCATGGCGGTCGGCTTGTTCGGGCGGTAGGCGACCAGGCTTGCGGGCTGCTCGAGGAGAACGGACACCAGGCCTCCTGGGTGCGGGGACGGCTTTCAAGGTCACAGTCGTCTTCGGCACCAAACCTCTGGCCCTTTAGGGAAAGATCACGATTTAGTGAGTAACAATCGGGGCAATTCGGACGCTTGGTCGATCGTTCGGCGAGCAAAACGGCTCGATCATGGACTGCTTCCTGACCGAAAGTGGCCGTATCGACAAAGTGACGGTCAAGCCGCCGTGTCGGCAGTGCGCCGGTGCGGGCGGTGGTCGTCAGCGGGACTGCGGGTCGCGGCGCTGCGGCAGCGTCACCACCGAGGCGTCCCCCGGCCCCGCCGGCGGCAGCCCCGCGACCTGCGCGAGCAGATCGCACCAGGACGCCAGATGGGCCGCGGTGTCCGGCACCCCGCCCAGGCCTTCGCGAGGAGTCCAGGAGGCGCGGATCTCGATCTGCGAGGCCGCCGGGCGCTCGGACAGCCCGCCGAAGTAGTGCGAGCTCGCCCGGGTCACGGTGCCGCTCGGCTCGCCGTACGACAGCCCGCGCGCCTGGAGCGCACCGGTCAGCCACGACCAGCACACCTCGGGCAGCAGCGGGTCGGCGGCCATCTCCGGCTCCAGCTCCGCCCGCACCAGCGTCACCAGCCGGAAGGAGCCCCGCCAGGCGTCGTGGCCCGCCGGATCGTGCAGCAGCACCAGACGGCCGTCGGCCAGGTCCTGGTCGCCGTCGACGACGGCGGCCTCCAGCGCGTACGCGTACGGAGCCAGCCGCTGGGGCGCCTTGGTCTGCTCGACCTCGATCTGCGGCCGCAGCCGAGCGCCGCGCAGAGCGTCGACCGCCGCCCGGAACGCCGGCGGAGCCGTACTCTTCGAATGCCGGTCCGCCTCCCCGGTGCCCTTCGCGTCGTCCATCCCGCCAGTACCGTCCGACAGTCGTTCCTGAGCCGCAGCCATGCCGGGAAGATTAAGGGGAACGGGGGCTTCGTGCAGGGAGAGACACCCGGACAACACGGCAACCCCGGCGCCGGGCCGGATACGGCCGTGCGAGACTTGCCCCCGTGAGTGCCAACCAGACGCCGCCGACCGCCACCCCCGACGCAGTCAAGAACTCAGCCTTCCTCAAGGCGTGCAGGCGCGAACCCGTGCCGCACACCCCCGTGTGGTTCATGCGTCAGGCCGGGCGCTCCCTGCCGGAGTACCGCAAGGTGCGCGAGGGCGTTCCGATGCTCGAGTCCTGCATGCGGCCCGACCTGGTCACCGAGATCACCCTGCAGCCCGTGCGCAGGCACAACGTGGACGCGGCGATCTACTTCAGCGACATCGTCGTCCCCCTCAAGGCCATCGGCATCGACCTCGACATCAAGCCCGGCGTCGGCCCGGTCGTCGAGAACCCGATCCGCACCCGCGCCGACCTGGCCCGGCTGCGCGACCTGACCCCCGAGGACGTCTCCTACGTCACCGAGGCCATCGGCCTGCTCACCCGCGAGCTCGGCGCCACCCCGCTCATCGGTTTCGCCGGCGCGCCTTTCACCCTCGCGAGTTACCTCGTCGAGGGCGGTCCGTCGCGCACGTACGAGAACGCCAAGGCGATGATGTACGGCGACCCCGAGCTCTGGGCCGACCTGCTCGACCGTCTCGCGGACATCACGGCAGCCTTCCTCAAGGTGCAGATCGAGGCCGGCGCCGCCGCGGTCCAGCTCTTCGACTCCTGGGTCGGCTCCCTCGCCCCCGCCGACTACGAGCGCTCGGTGATGCCGGCCTCCGCGAAGGTCTTCGAGGCCGTCGCCGGCTACGGCGTCCCGCGCATCCACTTCGGCGTCGGCACCGGCGAGCTGCTGAGGCTCATGGGCGAGGCCGGCGCGGACGTCGTCGGCGTCGACTGGCGCGTCCCGCTCGACGAGGCCGCCCGCCGCGTCGGCCCCGGCAAGGCGCTCCAGGGCAACCTCGACCCGACGATTCTCTTCACCACCCCCGAGGCGGTCGAGGCCAAGACCCGCGAGGTCCTCGACGCGGCGGCGGGCCTGGAGGGCCACGTCTTCAACCTCGGCCACGGTGTCATGCCGTCCACCGACCCGGACGCGCTGACCCGGCTCGTCGAGTACGTCCACACGCAGACCGCTCGCTAGCAAGGCTCACCACGTGTGGGGCCGCGCCCTCCTGCCGAACAGCAGGCCGCGCGGCTCCGGTGGCGGCGGTGTGCCCGGCTTGAGCGGATAGGCCAGCGCCATCCCGGCCAGGAAGCCCACGATGTGCGCCGCGTACGCCACGGTGCCCGCGTCGGAGACGCCCTCGCCGCTGGAGTACACCGCCTGCAGCACGAACCAGAAGCCCAGCACCAGCCAGGCCGGCAGCCGCAGCGGCAGGAAGATCAGGAACGGGACGAGCACCCACACCCTGGCCTTCGGATACAGCACGAGATAGGCGCCGAGTACGCCCGCGATGGCCCCGGACGCGCCGATCAGCGGGTCGGCCGAGTCGTCGTTGAGGAACGCGAAGCCGTACGACGCCGCGTAGCCGCAGACGACGTAGAAGAGCAGGTACCGCACATGGCCCATGCGGTCCTCGATGTTGTTGCCGAAGATCAGCAGGAACAGCATGTTGCCCAGCAGATGCAGCCAACCGCCGTGCAGGAAAAGGGCGGTGAAGACCGACAGCGCCGGGGACTTGTCGTAGTCCGGCGGGCCGACCACACAGCCGGGGCCGTTCGGTCCCACGGCGACGTCGCCGGTGGGGACCACGCCCGGCAGCTGGTCGTGGACCAACTCCCTCGGCACCGCCGCGTAGTGGTCCCAGAACGCGTGCAGCTGGCAGGCCTGGGCCAGGCTGCTCTCACCGGCCACGGAGCCGGCTATGCCGGGCGTGGACAGGAAGACGAGGACGTTCGCGGCGATCAGCGCGTATGTCACCCAGGGGGTGCGGCGCACCGGGTTCACGTCATGGACGGGGATGACCACGAGGTTCTTCTGCCCGGGATACGTCCGGCGAATCGGTGAACGCCGGTGCGCGGGCGCGCGTATCTGTTCTCAACCGCCCGCGGCACGGGGAAGGCGGGTCGCGGGGTCTACGTGAGGAACAGGCGATGAACGACCGAGTTACTCCTCCGATCCACGCGTTGCCCGACGGGGAGGCCGAGATCGCGGTGGTGGTGCGGCTGCCGTGGGAAGACGTGGCCCGGCTGGGGCAGGAGGCGGGGCGGCTCGCTTCGCAGATGCAGCGTCCCGTGACTCTCGACGAGGCTGTGAGTCACCGGTTGCGCTCCCCGCGGAGTGCCGCGCATGCGAAGCCGGGAGGGGAGCAGCCCGCTGCGGCTGCCGCGATGCCGCCGAGTGTGAGTGCGTCGGTGTCCTCGTTGCCGTCGCGGCCGCCTGCTGAGCAGGCTCGGCAGGCCATTGAGAGGATCAACGGCAGCGCGTGAGCGTCGTAGGGGCGCGGGTGGTTCGGCGGGTGCGGGCCGTAGGTGGCTGGTCGCGCCCACGCGGCGGAGCCGCACATCGATACAGCCCCGCGCCCCTGAGGGGGTTGCCGGCGCCGCCTGTTACGAGGTGCCGGCATTCACCGCCTTTGCCGCCTTCCTCGCCGCTACCAGTACCGGGTCCCAGACCGGGGAGAACGGTGGGGCGTATCCCAGGTCCAGGGACGTCATCTGTTCCACCGTCATGCCGGCTGTCAGGGCGACCGCCGCGATGTCGACCCGCTTGCCCGCGCCCTCCCTGCCCACGATCTGTACGCCCAGCAGTCGGCCGGTGCGGCGTTCGGCGAGCATCTTGACCGTCATTGCCGAGGCGTCGGGGTAGTAGCCCGCGCGGCTGGTGGACTCGATCGTGGCGGTGACGTACTGGAGGCCGGCCCGGTGGGCGTCCTTCTCGCGGAGGCCCGTGCGGGCGATCTCCAGGTCGCAGACCTTGCTGACGGCGGTCCCGACGACGCCGGGGAAGGTGGCGTAGCCGCCGGCGGCGTTCGTGCCGATGACCTGGCCGTGTTTGTTGGCGTGGGTGCCCAGGGCGATATGACGTTCGCGGCCGGAGACCAGGTCGAGGACCTCCACGCAGTCGCCGCCCGCCCAGATGTTCTCGTGGCCGCGCACCCGCATGGCCAGGTCGGTCAGCAGACCGCCGTGGTCGCCGAGGGGGAGACCGGCGGCCTTCGCGAGGGTCGTCTCCGGGCGGACGCCGATGCCCAGGACGACCACGTCCGCCGGGTATTCGGTGTCCTCCGTGGCGACCGCCCGTACGCGGCCGTCCTCGCCGGTGAGGATCTTGGTGACCTCGGCGGCGTCGACCATGGTGATGCCCAGGCCCTCCATGGCCTCGTGCACCAGGCGGCCCATGTCGGGGTCGAGCGTCGACATGGGCTCGCTGCCGCGGTTGACGACCGTCACCTCGTAGCCGCGGTTGATGAGCGCCTCGGCCATCTCCACGCCGATGTAGCCGGCGCCGACCACGACCGCGCGGCGGCCACGCGTGCGGGTCAGCGTGTCGATGAGGGCCTGGCCGTCGTCGAGGGTCTGCACACCGTGGACGCCGGGGGCGTCGAAGCCCGGCATGTCGGGGCGGATCGGGCGGGCGCCGGTCGCGATCACGAGTTTGTCGTACGACGTCCAGTACTCGTCGCCGGAATCGACGGCACGCGCGCGTACCCGCCCGCCGGCCACGTCGATCTCCACGACCTCCGTCCGCATGCGCAGGTCGATGTCCCGCGCGCGGTGCTCCTCGGCCGTACGGGCGATCAACTGATCGCGATCGGGGACGTCGCCGCCCACCCAGTACGGGATGCCGCAGGCGGAGAAGGAGGTGAAGTGGCCGCGCTCGAAGGCCACGATCTCCAGATCCTCGGCGCTCTTCAGGCGCCGCGCCTGGGACGCCGCGGACATGCCCGCGGCGTCCCCTCCGATCACGACCAGTCGTTCCCGCGTACCCGGCACACCCCTCGAAGCGCTCATGTTCATGCGAACACGCTACGAGGGCCCCGCATTTCAGTCCTGCTCGCCGCTCTGTTCGTCGCCCGCGCGCGTGGGCTGCGCTGCCGTGCGCGGCATCGGCAGCGGACCGAGGGCGGTCGTCACGGGCGCGGGCTCCGGACGGCGCGGCAGCAGGGGCCGCAGGACCTTCAGCCACAGCAGCACGATCAGCGCCGCGACCGCGGCGAACGGCAGCACGGCGCCGATCACGACCGCCAGCCAGCGCAGCATCGTCACGAACGCGTCCCAGCCGCCCGCGAGCGCGTCCAGGAAACCGGGGTCGTCGTCCTTCGCCACCGCCTTCTTCACCGGCGTCTCCGACAGGGACAGGGTGATGGTGGCCAGGCTGGTGCGGTCCTTCAGGGACGCCTGCTGGGCCAGCAGCGACTCCAGGTCGGCCTGGCGGGAGCTCAGCTCGCCCTCCAGCGTCACCACGTCGCTGAGCCTGGTCGCCTGGTCCATCAGCTCGCGGATCCGGGCGACGCTGGCCCGCTGCGACTTGATGCGGCTCTCCACGTCCACGACCTGGTCGGTGACGTCCTGCGCCTTGGCGCTGCGCTCGATCAGCTTGCCCGCGCCCTCCAGGTCAGCGAGGACGTCGGCGTACCGGTCGACGGGCACGCGCAGGACGACACGGGTCTGCTCGTGGCCCTCCGCGTCGCGCCTGGTGGTCTCGTTGCCGACGTAACCGCCCGCGTTCTCGATGGTGCTCCGGGCCTCGTCGAGGGCCTTCGGCACGTCCTTGACCTGCACGGTCAGGGAGGCCGTACGGATGATGTGGCTCGCGGTGGCCTTGGGCGGCGCGGTCGCCTTGCCGGCCTCGGAGCCGTAGCCGCCGCCCGGGGCGTCTTCCTTGGCTCCTTGCTGCGAGTCCGCCTGGGACTCCGCCCGCGCGGCCTTGTCCCCGGCGGCGGTGCTGCCGCCCGAGTCGCCCGAGGCGCTGCAGCCGGTGAGCGCGAGGGCCGCGGCCAGCAGGAGGCCGGCCAGGGCCTGGACCGGGCGCGCGGATCGCGCGGATCCCGTGGATCGTGCGGAACGTCGTGTGTGCATCTGGGCGTACCCCCGAGGGTCGTCGTGACGACTGACGCTCCTTCGACGCGGGGGTGCGGCCAAACGTTGGCGGTGACCGGTCCCGATGCGGTCACGGTCAGGACTCGTGAAGGACACCGGGGCGCGGAGGGATTGTCAGTGGGGTCTGAGAGGCTGTGGACATGCGCGAAGTGGAGACTCCTGCGGGTGCGGGTACAGGCCGGGTCGTGGTCGTCGGCGGCGGGATCGCCGGGCTCGCCGCGGCCCACCGGCTGCTGGACGCCGGCCGGCGGGTGACCGTCCTGGAGGCGTCGGACCGGGTCGGCGGCAAGCTGCTGCCGGGCCGGATCGCGGGCGTGCGTGTGGACCTGGGCGCCGAGTCGATGCTGGCCCGCCGCCCGGAGGCCGTCGCCCTCGCCCGCGAGGTGGGTCTCGACGAGCGCCTCCAGCCGCCCGCCACCGCCACCGCCTCGATCTGGACCCGCGGTGCCCTGCGCCCCATGCCCAAGGGGCATGTCATGGGCGTCCCCGGCACCGCGTCCGCCCTGACCGGCGTCCTGTCCGACGAGGGCCTGGCCCGCATCGAGCGCGACGCCGACCTGCCCCGCACCGAGGTCGGCGACGACGTGGCGGTCGGGGAGTACGTGGCGGCCCGCCTCGGCCGCGAGGTCGTCGACCGGCTGGTCGAACCCCTGCTGGGCGGCGTGTACGCGGGCGACGCGTACCGCATCTCGATGCGCTCGGCCGTCCCGCAGCTCTACCAGGCCGCGCGCACGCACGACTCGCTCACCGAGGCGGTCCGCGAGATCCAGGCCAAGGCAGCGGCCAACCACCAGACCGGGCCGGTGTTCATGGGCATCGAGGGCGGCGTGGGCCAACTCCCGCTCGCCGTCGCGGAGTCGGTGCGTGCGCGCGGCGGCGAGATCGTGACCGGGGCGCCGGTGAGCGAGCTGCGGCGCGAGGAGCCGACGGGGTGGCGCGTCGTCGCCGGTGACCGAGTGCTGCGGGCCGACGCCGTGGTCGTCGCCGTCCCCGCCCCGGCCGCCGCCGCCCTGCTGCGCGCCGAGGCCCCCGGGGCGGCCACCGAGCTGGACGGCATCGAGTACGCCTCGATGGCCCTGGTCACGCTCGCCTACCGCCGCGCCGACACCGACCTCCCGGCGGGCAGCGGCTTCCTCGTGCCGCCGGTCGACGGGCGCACCATCAAGGCGTCGACGTTCGCCTCCCAGAAGTGGGGCTGGATCGCCGACGAGGACCCGGACACCCTCGTCCTGCGCACGTCCGTCGGGCGGTACGGCGAGACGGAGATCCTGGGCCGCGACGACGACCACCTCGTCGACGTCTCCCGCCGCGACCTCCAGGCGGCGACCGGCCTCGACGCCACCCCCCTGGAAACCCGTGTCACCCGCTGGACCGACGGCCTGCCCCAGTACCCCGTCGGCCACCACGCGCGCGTGGCCCGCGTCCGCGAGCACGTCGCCAAGGTGCCGGGCCTCGCCGTGTGCGGCGCGCAGTACGACGGCGTGGGCATCCCGGCCTGCGTCGCGAGCGCGTACGCGGCCGTCGACCAGCTGGACCGCGAGTGAGTCGTAGGGGCGCGCCGGTGTCGAGAGGTCGAGCGCGCGGAGGCCCGAAGGGCTGAGCACGGTCGGGCTCTCGACACCGGCTGAGAGCGCCCCGGAGGCGAACGAGCCAAAAAAAGGGGGCGATCTGCGCGGTGTGCAGGAGCTCACCGCCCACCCGGTGCAGAGTCTCCACGGCGGAGCGGGAGAATAAGGGCATGAGTGACGACGCCACCACCACCGAGTCCGGCAGGATCCCGAACAAGGGCAAGCTGGCCAAGGACCTCAACGAGGTCATCCGCTACACCCTCTGGTCCGTCTTCAAGCTGAAGGACGTGCTCCCCGAGGACCGCGCGGGCTACGCCGACGAGGTCCAGGAGCTGTTCGACCAGCTCGCCGCGAAGGACGTGACGATCCGCGGCACGTACGACGTGTCCGGGCTGCGCGCCGACGCCGACCTCATGATCTGGTGGCACGCCGAGACCGCCGACCAGCTCCAGGAGGCGTACAACCTCTTCCGCCGCACCAAGCTGGGCCGCGCCCTGGAGCCCGTCTGGTCGAACATGGCGCTGCACCGCCCCGCCGAGTTCAACCGCTCGCACATCCCGGCGTTCCTCGCCGACGAGACGCCGCGCAACTACGTCAGCGTGTACCCGTTCGTGCGCTCCTACGACTGGTACCTGCTGCCCGACGAGGACCGCCGCCGCATGCTCGCCGACCACGGCAAGATGGCCCGCGGCTACCCGGACGTCCGCGCCAACACGGTCGCCTCGTTCTCACTGGGCGACTACGAGTGGCTGCTGGCCTTCGAGGCCGACGAGCTCTACCGCATCGTCGACCTCATGCGCCACCTGCGGGCCTCGGAGGCCCGGATGCACGTCCGCGAAGAGGTGCCGTTCTTCACCGGGCGCCGCAAGTCGGTGGCCGAGCTGGTGGCCGGGCTGGCCTGAGCGGTCGCGGTGGCCCCGGGGCGGCCGGAGGTCCGGCGCCCAGCGGCGATCCTGATCAGTGCGGGAGCCGGGCGGTGGCCGCCTCCTGCGGGCGGCCGCCCGGCTTCGTCGCGGCCGCCCGGTCGCCCAGCTTCTCCTTCGCCTGCTCGTCGCCCGGGCGCTCCGGCTTGGGCTCGGGGTGCGCCTCGCAGGCCGCGCGCCGGTCCGGGAGGCGGCCCTCCAGCAGGTACGCGTCGACGTGACCGTTGACGCAGGCGTTCGGGCCGTACGCGATGCCGTGCGTACCGGCGTCCCGCTCCGTCACCAGGACCGAGCCCGCCAGCCGCCGCTGCATCTCCAGCGCGCCCTCGTACGGCGTGGCGGCGTCGCGCTCGGCGGCCAGGATCAGCGTCGGCGGCAGTTCACCCGGTCCGGTCCGCACATCGAGCGGCTTCTGCCGGGGTGCCTGCCAGTAGGCGCACGGCAGGTTCATCCACGCGTTGTCCCAGGTCTCGAACGGCGCCACGCGGGCGAGCCGTGTGTTGTCCCGGTCCCAGACCGCCCAGTCCGTCGGCCAGGGCGCGTCGTTGCACTCCACGGCCGTGTAGACCGCGCTGGAGTTCTCATCCTCGGCCGCCGCCTCCTTCACCGGCGCGGCCAGCTCGACCAGTGCCTTCGCGTCGCCCTTCAGATACGCCGACAGCGCCTTCGCGCGGGACGGCCAGTAGTCGTCGTAGTAGCCGGCCTGGAGGTAGGCCTCCTGCAGCTGCCCCGGCCCGACCTTCCCGCCCGCCGGCTCCTCGGCCAGCCGCTCCCGCACCTTCTCGTAGCTGAGCAGCACCTCCTCAGGGGTGTCCCCGAGCCCGTACACGTCGTCGTGCTCGGCGACCCACTCCCGGAAGTCCTCCCACCGCCCCTCGAACGCGGCCGACTGGGCGAGGTTGTTGCGATACCAGATCTGCGAAGGGTCCGGGTTCACCGCGGAGTCGAACACCATGCGCCGTACGTGCGAGGGGAAGAGCGTCGCGTACAGCGCGCCGAAGTAGGTGCCGTAGGACGCGCCCATGAACGTCAGCTTCGACTCGCCCAGCGCGGCCCGCAGGACGTCCAGGTCACGGGCGTTGTTGAGGGAGTTGTAGTGCCGCAGCGCGCTGCCGGTGCGCTTGGCGCAGCCGCGCGCGTACGCCTTCGCCCGGGCGATCCGCTCCTTCTTGTACGCCTCCGAGGGGTGCGTCGGCGCGAGCGCCGGGCCCTGGACGAACGTCTTGGGGTCCTGGCAGGTCAGCGGCGCGGAGGGCGCCACTCCGCGCGGGGCGTAGCCGACGAGGTCGTACGCAGCCGCCAGCCGCTTCCACTCGGGCAGCAGACCGATCAGCGGGAAGTGCAGTCCGGAGGCGCCCGGGCCGCCCGGGTTGTAGACCAGGGAGCCCTGTCCCGGCACCCGGCGCTTGCTGTTGTGCGGGTCCTTGTGCGTGGCCCGTACCCGGCTGACGGCGAGCTTGATCTGCTTGCCGTCGGGGCGGGAGTAGTCGAGCGGGACGGACACCGTGCCGCATTCCATCTTGCCCGGCAGGTCCTGCTCCTTGGCGCACTTGCCGAAGGCGATGCCGGCCGCCTTGGCGCGCGCGGCGGCCACTCCGGCGCCGTGCTGCTCGGCCGTGCCCGGGGCGGCCCCGGTGCTGCCGGCCGGGGCGGCGGAGAGGGTCGTCAGGAGCAGAGCCCCCGCGGCCGAGTAGAGGGCGGCAGCTCTCATCGCGTATCCCTTCGCAGCACGGCAGCAACAAAAGGGATATTTCGTTCGTCTGTTGAGGAAGGCAAGCACCGCCTCGCCGGTGTCGCCTCAATGCCCCCTATGCGTCACCGGGCGGGTCGCGGTGGGCGAAGGCGGCACGCAGATCCGGCTCGCCGATCGCGCGCACGCCCCGTACGGCGACGGAGGTGAGGTAGGTGCGGTCGTCGGCGCCACGGGAGCGCCGGACCAGGGCGTTGAGCAGCCGCTGCCCGGCCGGGGAGGCCCACTGCGCGTACGGGTGGATCTCGATCCGGGCGATGGCGAGGCAGCTCAGGGTGAGCACGAAGGGCAGCGCGAACCAGAGCGCGACCAGGTGGGCCGGCATGTCGGACCGGGCGGGCGCCAGCAGGGCGACGGCCCCCAGCGCGAGGACGATGGCCGCGGCGAGACGCACCCGCCGGATCGCCGCCGCGATCCCGGTGCGCGCCCCGTCGGGCACGGCGAGGCCGGCGCTGACCAGCCGGTCGGCGAGGGTGCCCACCGCCTCGGCGGCGGCCGCGGCGTCCCGTACCGGCTCGATCCGGGACTGTCCCTCCGGCCCGATGGCCCCTATCACCGAGCGCTCCATCTCGTCCCGCCCGCGCGGATCGACGACCGTCGCCCAGCCGGTGTGTGCGAGCAGCAGTCGGCGCTGCCGTGCCATGGAGACGAGGGTCAGATCGGCGACCCGCCGCGGTCCGCCGGACAGGAACGCGGCCTCGTACAACGTCAGATCGTGTCCCCGGCCCGCGGTCGCCTCTTTGGTGTCCATGGCGGCGGCGTGCACGGCGGCCAGGCACAGCCGCGTGCACGCGGTGCCGGCGACGGCCCAGGCCAGCAGCAGGAGAAGGACCCAGAACATGCCGCGTTTCTATGCCAAAGGCCCTTGAGGCGCCATGGCTTGTTCACCATCCGGACGGAGAGTTGCCGGGATGTGACGTTCCGGATGCGGAGTCCGGGCGCGGTCAGGACACCTCGAAGCCCTCCGCCCGCGGGCTGGTGGCGGCCGGCGGGAGGGTGTAGCTGGGCGAGGGCGACGGCGGCGGGGTCATCGGGACGGCGGGCGCCGGGTCGGCGGTCGGGCCGGGCAGCGCGGGGGAGGGCGTCAGCGGCGGGGTGCTGTCGGCGACCATGTCGCGGGCCAGGGCGTCGAAGTCGACGTACCCGGTGGCCTCCAGGACCGTGATGTGGTCCAGCACCGTGCGGTTGGCGTCGTCGGCCAGCTTGCGGACGAGGGTGTTGCGCGTACTGGCCCGCACCTGGGCGACGACGGAGAACACCTTGCCGTGCGCAAGACGCAGGATGTTGGCGAACCGCCAGTCGTAGTCGACGCCTTCGGCCGCGCTCAGGGTCGCCAGCCACTCCCGCTGCTGCTCGGTGGGCTCGTTGGGCAGGGCCAGGCTGAGCTTGCCGGCGACGTCGCGCACCCGCTCGTCGAGGAACGCGTGCCCCTCCACCAGGTGCTGCCCCGCGGTCCGTACGGCGGGAGTCGACCCCTTCTGTTGTGCCTGCTGCCCGGCGGGCAGCTCCCACAGTCCCGCCAGCCGGACCTTGGTGATGAAGTCCCGGTCGAGCGCGGACAGCGGCCCGTACCCGGTCGAGACGGTCTCGGCGTTGAGCGTGTCCAGTCCGGTCCCGGACCGGTCGGCGTACGACCAGATCGGGAAGATCATCGCCAACAGCGTCGCCGCCAGGCCCGTGATGATGATCCCGGTGCCGCTGAAGATGCCTCGGCCGTGGACGGGGGGTCGGGGTCGCGGTCGCGGTCGCATGGTGCCTCCTGTTGCGGCACCGCACGTTAGTGCGCTTCGGGGGTGGGGTTGGCATATTACTTCGGGGTACGTGGGGGTCTACGCCAACTGCCGTACAGGAGCGAATGGTTGCAACGGGGATGGATACGGGCGAATGGGGGAGTAGGGATGGGTGGCGTACGGCGTCAAAGGGTGAGGAATGGGGCGAATCGCCGAGATTGTGGACCGGGATGTTAACCCCGGCACACTCGGAGGAGGCGCCCCGTCCAGCGGCGGGACGGTGGTTGGCGTAGGCGAGGCGGCTCAGCGCCGCAGCAGCACCCGGCGCGTGGCCCGGGCCAGTCGTACCCCCGGCCGCCTGGAGTGCGGCTTCGGTCCCGACCGCTCCAGCCACCACTCCCGCAACTCAGCGCGCACTCGCGCGTCTTCCAGTCGCCCCTCGGCCAGCAGATACCCGGCGAAGTCCAGCGCGTCGCGGCGATAGCCGTCCGTCATCGGGTGCCCGTGGCCGTAGGCCAGGAAGGCCCGCCGATAGCCGTCGCCGAGGATCACCGGCAGTTCGGGCGCGACCTTCGCCACGACGTCCGCCCGCTTCCCGGCGAGCGCGCGTGCCTGCACGCCGAGCCGTACCCGGTCGAATCCCTCCGGCACCGGCGTCCCCGCGACGAGCGCGGACAGCAGGGCGGCCTGGGCGAGGGCGAGACGCTGGCGGGCGGGGGTCAGTTCCGCCGGGTGCTCCGCGGGGTGTTCCGCGGGCTGGGCGGTGCCCTTCTCGGGGGCCGGTGCCGTTTCCCGCGAGGCTTCCTCGGCAGTCGCCCTCTTTTCGCGCGCGCCCTCTTGGCCCGCCCTCTCTTCACTCGCCCCCCTCCGGGCCGCCTCC
>NZ_JAKEIP010000121.1 GCF_021474425.1 Streptomyces muensis
AGCCCCTCCGGCGTTTGAGGAGCGGGGTCTGGGGCGGAGCCCCAGAAGGGGCGCGGGGAACTGCGCGACCAGCCCCCACCCAGCCGCACCCGAAGAACGACCCCCGGGGTCGAAGGGGCGGAGCCCCTGGTGACGCCGGGTTTGTCTTGGCCGAGGGATCCAGGGACTCGGCGCTTGGCGGAGCCGTTACGCTGGAGGCGTGGCAGTCGTCGATGTATCCGAAGAGCTCAAGTCCCTCTCCTCGACCATGGAGTCGATCGAGGCCGTTCTGGACCTCGACAAGCTGAGGGCAGACATCGCCGTGCTCGAGGAGCAGGCGGCCGCGCCGTCCCTGTGGGACAACCCGGACGAGGCGCAGAAGATCACCAGCAAGCTGAGCCATCTGCAGGCCGAGGTCAGGAAGGCCGAGGCCCTGCGCGGGCGGATCGACGATCTCGCCGTGCTCTTCGAGATGGCCGAGGAGGAGGACGACCCGGACACCCGTGCCGAGGCCGAGTCCGAGCTCGCCGCCGTCCGCAAGGCGCTGGACGAGATGGAGGTGCGGACGCTCCTCAGCGGTGAGTACGACGCCCGTGAGGCGCTCGTCAACATCCGCGCCGAGGCCGGCGGCGTCGACGCCGCCGACTTCGCCGAGAAGCTCCAGCGGATGTACCTGCGCTGGGCGGAGCAGAAGGGCTACAAGACCGAGGTCTACGAGACGTCGTACGCCGAAGAGGCCGGCATCAAGTCGACCACCTTCGCCGTCCAGGCGCCGTACGCCTACGGGACCCTCTCCGTCGAGCAGGGCACCCACCGGCTCGTCCGCATCTCGCCCTTCGACAACCAGGGACGGCGCCAGACCTCCTTCGCGGGCGTCGAGGTGCTCCCCGTGGTCGAGCAGACCGACCACATCGAGATCGACGAGTCCGAGCTGCGGGTGGACGTCTACCGGTCCTCCGGCCCCGGCGGCCAGGGCGTGAACACCACCGACTCCGCGGTGCGCCTCACCCACCTCCCCACCGGCATCGTCGTCTCCTGCCAGAACGAGCGGTCGCAGATCCAGAACAAGGCCACCGCGATGAACGTCCTCCAGGCCAAGCTGCTCGAGCGGCGCCGCCAGGAGGAGCAGGCCAAGATGGACGCCCTCAAGGGCGACGGCGGCAACTCCTGGGGCAACCAGATGCGGTCGTACGTGGTGCACCCGTACCAGATGGTCAAGGACCTGCGCACCGAGTTCGAGGTCGGCAACCCCGAGGCCGTGTTCAACGGTGAGATCGACGGTTTCCTCGAAGCCGGAATTCGCTGGCGCAAGCAGCAGGAGAAGTAACTTTGTCGACAAGGCAACTGCCGCCACTCCGGCGGTAGTTGCCTTTTCTGTACCTGCATGTCTGGGTTTTACATCACACTCACAGGCTCCAACCCCTGGCATAGCCCCCGTACTTGGACATTGCGCTGGTAAACGGCCTTGACGTGTCTTTGAAAAATGGGAAGGGTAAAGCGTGGCATGCGTATCTCTGGGGCGCATGTGAACCGGGGGACTTGAGTTCAGCACTACCTCCGTCGATCACGGCTCCCGAGCGCCGCCTCACTGACGATTCAGCTACTGGGGGTAGCAACCACATGACGAAGAAGACGCGGGTCCGTATCGCGCGCCTCGCGGCGGGTGCCGTGATTGCGGCGGGCGCTTCGCTGACCGCCGCCGGCGCCGCTTCCGCGCTGGAGATCGGCGTGAGTGCCGGCGAGGGCGGTATCGGTGTGAACATCGACACGGGCCTTGGCGACGAGGACCCTGGCGCCCCGACGGACCCCGGTATCCCGACGGACCCGGGCATCCCGACGGCGCCCAACGAGCCGACGGACCCGGGCATCCCGACGGAGCCCAACGAGCCGACGGACCCGGGCAACCCGACGGTCGATCCCACTCAGCCCGAGGAGCCGCCGGTCACCGAGGACCCGACCCTCGACCCGACCGACCCCGGTGACGACGGCAACAACGGGGGCGGCAACGACAACACCGACCCCGACGGTGGCACGTCCCCGCAGGAGGAGGGCTCCTCCTCGCTGACGGAGACCGGCACCGAGACCACCGGTACCGGCACGGGTACCAGCAACTCGGCCCAGGGCGGCGGTGACGAGCTCGCCGAGACCGGCGCCGCTCAGACCACGTTCCTGCTGGTCGGCGCCGCCACGATGATCGCCGGCGGTATCGGCTTCCGTATCCTGCCGCGCCTCGTGAGCGGCCGTGGCGGTGCGGCTGCCTGACGGTAGCCGGTCGTGCACGTCGCGTGATTCACGCCGTACGGCCGAGGGGCCCGGAGCGCGCTCGCTCCGGGCCCCTCGTCATGTCCGCCTGATGTCCGCCTACGCGGTCTGGTGCGCCAGCAGTGCCACCGCGGCGATCAGGATCGCCAGCAGGGCGATCAGTGTCATCGGGTTCAGACCCGCGAACGGGTTCTCCTGCTGGAGCCGCTCTCGGTTCGCCCGGCACACGGGGCAGCGGCCCTCACTCACGGGTGCGGCACAGTTCGCGCACACCAGCCGGTCGTACGTCATGCGCCACCCTCCTAGCCGGTCCCTCCGGGGGTTTCAACGGGTGGGGCCCCGTCAATGTTCCCCTCTCCACTGTGCCAGGTTCCTCCGGAAAGGGCTCGGGCGCTCCGGGAGGGGTGGTTTCCATTGTCTCGCGGCTGCGGGTCGTGTGGGGCTGGTCGCCCAGTTCCCCCCGCCGTCCGTCAAAGAGCGAACCCCGCACAAAAGTGCACAAGGGGCGCGCAACCCTCCCGGCGACTGCGCCCCTGCCCCCGGTTCGCGTATGGTCCCCCCATCTACCCCCGGCGACCCGTGGTGCATCCGTGATCCGATTCGACAACGTCTCCAAGGTCTACCCCAAGCAGAACCGCCCCGCACTCAGGGATGTGTCCCTGGAAGTGGAGAAGGGCGAGTTCGTGTTCCTCGTGGGGTCCTCGGGCTCCGGAAAGTCCACCTTCCTGCGGCTGATCCTCCGCGAGGAGCGGTGCAGTCACGGGCAGGTGCACGTTCTGGGCAAGGACCTCGCGCGCCTGTCCAACTGGAAGGTGCCGCAGATGCGGCGCCAGCTGGGGACGGTGTTCCAGGACTTCCGGCTGCTGCCGAACAAGACCGTCGCCGAGAACGTGGCCTTCGCGCAGGAGGTCATCGGCAAGTCCCGCGGTGAGATCCGCAAGTCCGTCCCGCAGGTGCTCGACCTCGTCGGGCTCGGCGGGAAGGAGGACCGGATGCCCGGTGAGCTGTCCGGCGGTGAGCAGCAGCGAGTGGCCATCGCGCGCGCGTTCGTCAACCGGCCCAAGCTGCTGATCGCGGACGAGCCCACGGGCAACCTCGACCCGCAGACCTCCGTCGGCATCATGAAGCTGCTCGACCGGATCAACCGGACCGGTACGACCGTCGTGATGGCCACCCACGACCAGAACATCGTGGACCAGATGCGCAAGCGCGTCATCGAGCTGGAGAAGGGCCGCCTCGTCCGCGACCAGGCGCGCGGCGTCTACGGCTACCAGCACTGACCCCCGTAGAAGTCCGGAAAGGCCTGAAGAAGCCGCCATGCGCGCCCAGTTCGTACTCTCCGAGATCGGTGTCGGTCTCCGCCGCAATCTGACGATGACCTTCGCCGTCGTCGTCTCCGTCGCCCTGTCGCTCGCCCTGTTCGGCGGGTCGCTCCTGATGAGCGACCAGGTCAACACCATGAAGGGCTACTGGTACGACAAGGTCAACGTCTCGGTCTTCCTGTGCAACAAGGCCGACGCCGAGTCCGACCCCAACTGCGCCAAGGGCGCGGTCACCGAGGACCAGAAGAAGCAGATCCTCGCCGACCTGGACAAGATGACGGTCGTCGAGAAGGTGACGTACGAGTCGCAGGACCAGGCGTACAAGCACTACAAGGAGCAGTTCGGCGACTCCCCGCTGGCCGCCTCGCTCACGCCGGACCAGCTTCAGGAGTCGTACCGGATCAAGCTGAAGGACCCCGAGAAGTACCAGGTCGTCGCGACCGCCTTCAACGGGCGCGACGGCGTGCAGTCCGTGCAGGACCAGAAGGGCATCCTGGACAACCTCTTCAAGCTGCTCAACGGCATGAACTGGGCGGCGCGCGCGGTGATGGCGCTGATGCTCGTCGTCGCGCTGATGCTGATCGTCAACACGGTGCGTGTCTCGGCGTTCAGCCGTCGGCGGGAGACCGGGATCATGCGTCTGGTCGGCGCCTCGGGCTTCTACATCCAGGCGCCGTTCATCATGGAGGCCGCGGTCGCCGGGCTCATCGGCGGGACGGTCGCCTGTGCGTTCCTGGTCATCGCGCGGTACTTCCTCATCGACCACGGGCTGGCCCTGGCCGACCAACTGACCTTGGTCAACTTCATCGGCTGGGAAGCGGTGTTGACCAAGCTGCCGCTCATCCTCGCGACGAGCCTGCTGATGCCCGCGTTGGCGGCGTTCTTCGCGCTGCGCAAGTATCTGAAGGTGTGACCAACGCCAAGGGGGCCGTACGGGCAACGGACCGTACGGCCCCTTCGCGTTGTCCTAGACTCACCGGCATGTCAGGTCGTGACCTGTTCTGTCAGCCCCGTCGCTTCGGCCGCGGGGCCGCCCTGACATTGGTGTTCGCGAGCGTGCTCGTCGCCGGTGCCGCGACCGGCTCCCTGCCCGGTGACCGGAAATCCTCGGCCGACGCTGCCGGTTCGGCCGCCCCCGCGGGCCGGCACGTGGACGTCGCGGAGGCGGCCGCCGAGGCCATGGCCGCGGGCAAGTCCCCCATGGAGGCCGCCGAACGCGCGGTCAGCCGCAGCGGGGACCGCTGGGGCGCGGTCTACTCCGAGGGCGAGTACGAGGAGTTCGAGGAGGCCCTCGACGGCGAGTACACCGGCGTCGGGCTGTGGGCCCGGCGCGAGCGGGACGGCCGTATCGAGGTGACGAAGGTGCGGGCCGGGTCGCCCGCTGCCACCGCCGGGATCCGCTCCGGCGACCTGTTGCGCAGTGTCGACGGCAAGACGGTCGACGGGCGTCCCGTGACCGAGGTCGTCTCCTTACTGCGGGGCGACGCCAAGGACGCGCCCGCCGGGACGCCCGTGAAGGTGGGCCTGGAGCGCGGCACGCGCGCGTGGAACCTCACCCTGCGCCGCGCCCGGCTGTCCACCGATTCGGTCACCGTCTCAGAACTCGCCGGCGGCATCACCGTCATCCGGATCTCCTCCTTCACCAAGGGCTCCGGCGACGCGGTCCGCGAGGCCGTACGGCAGGCGCCCGCCACCGCCGGCGTCGTGCTGGACCTGCGCGGCAACTCCGGAGGTCTGGTCACCGAGGCCGTCACCGCCGCCTCCGCCTTCCTCGACGGCGGCCTCGTCGCCACCTACGACGTCGACGGCGACCAGCGCGCCCTGCACGCCGACCCGGCCGGCGACACCACCAGACCCCTGGTCGCGCTCGTCGACGGCGGCACGATGAGCGCGGCGGAGCTGCTCACCGGTGCCCTCCAGGACCGCGGCCGCGCGGTCGTCGTCGGCACCCGCACCTTCGGCAAGGGCTCGGTCCAGATGCCGAGCCGCCTCCCCGACGGCTCCGTCGCCGAGCTGACCGTCGGGCACTACCGCACCCCCTCCGGGCGGGCCGTCGACGGCCGGGGGATCACCCCCGACCTGGAGGCCGACCGGGGCGTCCTGGAGCGGGCCGAGACGGTCCTCAGCGGACTCGGCGAGTCGTAGCGACTCCGTAAATCGGCTTTCCGCGCACCCCCTGCCTAGTGCGAAAATGGACGGCACTATGAGCAAGGGAATGTACGTACCGAAGGAGTCCCAGCCCAAGCAGGGCGGGGCGGCCGCGAAGGCCAGGGACGGTGAGAAGGGCGGCAAGCGCAAGATCGTCGCCCAGAACAAGAAGGCCCGGCACGACTACGCGATCATCGACACCTACGAGGCCGGTCTGGTGCTCATGGGCACCGAGGTCAAGTCGCTGCGCGAGGGCCGCACGTCGCTGGCCGACGGCTTCGTCCAGATCGACCGGGGCGAGGCGTGGCTGCACAACGCCCACATCCCGGAGTACCACCAGGGCAGCTGGACCAACCACTCCGCGCGCCGCAAGCGCAAGCTCCTGCTGCACCGCGAGGAGATCGACAAGCTGGAGGCCAAGTCCCAGGAGACGGGTCACACGATCGTGCCCCTCGCCCTGTACTTCAAGGACGGCCGGGCCAAGGCCGAGATCGCGCTCGCGCGAGGCAAGAAGGAGTACGACAAGCGGCAGACCCTGCGGGAGAAGCAGGACCGGCGGGAGTCGGACCGGGCCATCGCGGCGGCGAAGCGGCGGCAGCGGGGCGTCTGACGGGCGGGAATACAGTGGCATCGGCGTGCGTTGGTCACGTACGATGGCACTGCACCTCACAGAGGGTGCGCGCCTCCTCCGGTCTTCCGGAGGGGATTGAAAAAACCACATGGGGATGATCGGTTTCGACAGCGGCTGTCGAAGCAGGGGAAGCGTGTCGAGGAAGCGGCAATGATCTCGTAAACCATATGTCGCAAAAAATAATCGCCAACACCAAGCGCGATTCCTTCGCCCTCGCTGCCTAAGTAGCGACTTGCGAAGTGTCAGCCCGGGGCTGTTCCCGACCCGGATCCTGGCATCAGCTAGGGAACTAAACCTTGATCCCGGTCACGGGGTGAAGAGGGAAACCAAACAGTGACTGGGCCCGTCGGCGACTTGTTCGCGTGATCGCCGGGGCCGAGAAAATCACAGCGAACTGCACACGGAGAAGCCCTGATTCTGCACCGTTGGACGCGGGTTCGATTCCCGCCATCTCCACGATCGGAAGGTTTCCGAGCCTTCCTGACCCATGTGGGCAAAGGTCCCGCCGCCTTCGGGCAGCGGGGCCTTTGTCATGCCGGAATGATCTGTGACAGCGCTGTGACCGGAGGTGTGGCTTCCACCACAGCCTGTGCGGCGCCACCCTGGTGAGCTGGGCGGATGCCTACCGCCTCGCGCACCGTTCCCGTCGTCTTCGCCGGTGTCCTGCTGCTTGCCGCGTGTGGTTCCCAGAGCGCCACGCAGGGCGACGACGCGACACGGGCGCGCGCGGCCGGGGCGCCGGTCGACGCCGCCGCGCTGTGCCCCTCCGGCTACTCCCAGTACGGCAGCCTGCCGTCGTCCGCCGGGGACGATCCGTCCGTCGCCCCGTCCGGCACGCCGACGCCGCTGCCCCTGCCGTCGTCCACCGGTCCGGACGAGGACGGCGTGCAGGTCACCGGCCTGTACGCCTGGGATGCGGGCAGCGGCTGTCAGGCCGACTACTCGGCCGCGTTCGAGATCACCAACTCCGGGACGAAGAAGGCCACTTACACACTGACCTTCTCCTTCCTCTCGTCGTCCGGCGGCGCGGTCGACAACGTCGAGCAGACCGTCCAGGACGTCGGGCCGGGACGGACCGTCAAGGGGGCCGTCGCCATGAGGGCGGAGGCCATGCACGCACCCGAGGTATCGGGCATCGACGTGATCAAGGTGCGCAGCGTTCCCGCCGACGAGGCGCCGTCCGCCTCCGGGCCGTGCCCCGCGTCCGGGCTGCACGTCTACGCGGACCAGGGGGACGCCGCCATGGGGCTGCGCGTCGTAGGACTGCATCTCGTCAACTGCGGCACCAAGGCCTACGAGCTCAACGGCTACCCGGAGCTCGAACTCCTCGACGAGCGCCACGACTCCGTGGACGGTGTGCGGATCCTGAAGGGGACCGGGCAGATCAGCACCGCCGTCGGCGGGGGCGACAGTCCGCGACTCGTGACCCTGCGGCCGGGCGAGGCGGCTCAGTCGACGCTGGCGTGGCGGAGCACCACCGGGTTCGGCGATCCGGTGAACGTGCCGTACGTCCGGGTGCGGGCCAAGTCCGGTGCCGATCCCGTGATCGTGCAGCCGGAGCTGGACCTCGGGACCACGGGGCGGCTCGGCGTCGGGCCGTGGCAGAAGGACGAGACGGCCCGAGCGGCCGGCACCGGCGCCGAGCGGCCCACGCCGCCGCCCCCGACCTCCGTCCCGCCGACCCTCCCGTCGCCGTGAACCGCCGCTCACCGTGACCGGTTTCCTGTTCGCCCTCGGGTGCGCTGTCGCGCTGGGCCTGCTCGCACACCCGAGGATCGCGCCCGGCGTCAAGGTCGTCGTCCTCACCGCGCCTCCCGTGGTGGGAGTGGTCTGGCTGATGGACGTGGTGCTCGGGATGACGTCCGCCGCAGTGGCCGTCGGCGCGGTGTTCGTCGTCGTGGTGATCGCGCTGATCGGACTCCTAGGCCATCCGCGGCTGCCGATCTGGGCGAAGATGCCGGTGTTCGTCACCGTCCCGGTGACGGCGCTGGCCTGGCTGATGGTGGTCACGGCGGACGACACGGCCAAGGATCCCGGCGAGGACCCGTGCTCGATGTACTACGGCGGCGTCGGCGTCTCCAAGGCCTTTCCCCCGCAGGCGTACTGCCTCCACGAGGGCGGCGGTACCGACAACCTCGCGTCGGGCGCCCAGTTCGTGTTCTGGGTGTGCTTCGTCAGCAGTCTGCTGCTGCTCGGGGCCGGCCTGTGGGAGGTCGTGCGGAACCCGAGGACGTTCGTGCGGCAGTTCCGAACGGACGGCTCGCTCACCCGGTGAACCACCATGGCGGACACGCCTGTTGTGGTGTCCGACCCCATATCGACGGGTCGTTCGTGCTTCTACGGTCCCTCCGCATGACACAGACCAGAGCCGCAAGCCGTCGAATCCTGCTGGGGGCGACCCTTCTCGTCGCCGCCCTGATCGCCGCCTTCCTCACACCGGGCCGCGCCACGGCCGCCTCCCTCCAGGAGGTGACCGGGTTCGGCGCCAACCCCGGTGCCCTGCGCATGTTCCGATACGTCCCCGACGGGCTGCCCGCCGGCCGGCCCGTGGTCGTCGCGCTGCACGGCTGCACCCAGAACGCCTCCGGATACGGCACCGGCAGCGGATGGCTCCAGCTCGCCGACCGCTGGGGCTTCTCCGTCGTCCTGCCGCAGCAGCAGACCGCCAACAACGCCTCGTCCTGCTTCAACTGGTTCCAGAACGGCGACATCGCACGCGGCCAGGGCGAGGCCGCGTCCGTCGCGCAGATGGTCGACCGGCAACTCGCCGACACCTCCGGTGACGGGACGCGGGTGTACGTCACCGGGCTGTCCGCCGGGGGCGGGATGAGCGCCGTGATGACGGCGGCGTACCCGGAGAAGTTCGCGGCGGGCGGGATCGTCGCCGGGCTGCCGTACGGGTGCGCGCAGGCCGCCGGGTCGCCGTATGTGTGCATGTACGTCGGGGCGACGCAGACCGCGAAGCAGTGGGGCGACCGGGTGCGTGCGGCCCGGCCCGGGTACGCCGGCCCCTGGCCCACGCTCGTCGCCTTCCAGGGCACGGCCGACTACACCGTGAAGCCCGTCAACATGACCGACCTGGTGAAGCAGTGGACCGACGTGCACGGAGCCGATCAGGCCGCCGACGTCAGCGACACCGTCGCCGGGTATCCGCACCAGGTCTTCCGGGACGCGGGCGGGCGCGCGGTCGTGGAGACGTACAGCGTCACCGGGATGGGGCACGGGCAGCCCGTCGACCCGGGGAGCGGGAGCGAGCAGTGCGGGAGCGCCGGGGCGTACGTCCTGGACGTGAACCTGTGCGCCGCGTACCGGATGGGGCGGGCCTGGGGACTGGGCTGAGCCGGTCGCGGAGCGGAGGCGCTCTGTTGCGCCGGGCGGTTGTCCGGGATGCTGCTGAAGCATGAGCGGACCCGTGAGAACGTCCGGGAGAGGCTTCAACTCCCGCGGAAGAAGATGGACTTGGCCCGTCGCCGTGGCGCTCGTCGCCGCCGTTCTGGGGCCCGGCGCCGAGGCCGGTGCGGACGCCGACCGCACCGGTCTGCCGGAGGCCGTCGACACCATTCTGGGCGATGCGCGGATGGAGGGCGGCGTCGCGAGCGTCGTGATCGCGGACGCCGGCACCGGTGAACTCCTCTACCAGCACCTGCCCTCGACCCGGCTGATGCCCGCCTCCAACACCAAGCTCGCCACCTCGGCGGCGGCCATGGAGATCCTCGGACCGGAGTACCGGTTCACCACCGACGTGCTGGCCACCGGACGGCGGCACGGCTCCGTGCTCCGCGGCGACCTGTATCTGCGCGGCACCGGCGACCCGACCCTGCTCGCCCGCGACTACGACGAACTGGCCGCGCGCGTCGCAGCGGCGGGGATCACCCGCGTGGACGGACGGCTGCTCGCCGACGACACCCGGTTCGACGACGTACGGCTCGGGCGGTCCTGGGCCGCCGACGACGAGTCCTCCTACTACTCCGCGCAGATCAGCGCGTTGAGCGTGGCGCCGGACACCGACTACGACACCGGGACCGTGATCGTCACGGTCGCGCCGGGGGAGGAGGCCGGTGACGAGCCGGTCGTGTCCGTCACCCCCGACACCGACTACGTCGACATCGACGTACGGGCCAGGACCGTCGCCGCGGGCGGGGCGAACGATCTCACCGTCGAGCGGGAGCACGGCACGAACACGGTCGTGGTCAGCGGGACGACTCCGGTCGGCGGGGCCGGCGCCAAGGAGTGGGCCACCGTGTGGGAGCCCACCGGATACGCCGCCGCCGTCTTCCGGGACGCGCTCGCCGAGCACGGGGTCCGGGTGAGCGGACTCACCCGGCTCGGGCGGCAGACGCCTGGTACGGCCGTCGGGCTGGCCTCCCATCGGTCCATGCCCCTGCGGGAGTTGCTCGTCCCGTTCATGAAGTTGTCCAACAACATGCACGCCGAGATCCTCACTAAAGCCATGGGGTACGAGGCCTCGCGGCACGGGAGCTGGGGCGCCGGGCTCGCCGCGATCAGCGGATACCTCAAGGGCGTCGGCGTCGACGCCGGGAAGGTGCGGCAGGTCGACGGGTCGGGGCTCTCGCGGATGGACAACTTCCCCGCCGGGCAGCTCGTCGAACTGCTCCTCGCCGTGCGCGCCGAACCCTGGTACGCCGACTGGTACCGCTCGCTGCCGGTCGCCTGCGACCCCGACCGGTTCGTCGGCGGCACCCTGCGCTCACGGATGTGCGGGACGCCCGCCGCGCTCAACGCCCGCGCCAAGACCGGGTCGTTGACGGGGGCGTCGGCCCTCTCCGGGTACGTCACCGGCGCCGATGGGCGGGAACTCGTCTACGGCATCGTCCTGAACAACTACCTGGCCTCGTCCGTGAAGCCCTTGGAGGACGCCATCGTGGTGACGCTGGCCCGCTCGACCGCCGAGGCGGCGACGCCGGCCGCCACGCTCAAGGGCGGGGCGCAGGCCGACGTCGAGTGCTCGTGGCGTAAACCGGTCGTCTGCTGAGGCGCCGGGGCCGGCCCGCGAGGCCCTACTTGAAGGCGTGGGCGTTGCGCCGTGCCCACTCCGCGAACGGGCCGGCCGGGCGGCCGAGGAGCTTCTCGACGTCGGGACTGATCCGCTGTTCGGCGGGGAGCGGCTCGCCGAGGATGTCGAGGGTGCCGTCGATCACCGGCTCGGGCATGAAGCGTGCCATGTGCTCGCGTGCCTGCTCGCGGGGCAACTCCACGAAGCCGACCTGCTCGCCGAGCGCCTCGGAGAGCGCCGCCGCCTGCTGGCGCGGGGTGACGGCGGCCGGTCCGGTCAGTTCGTACGTCCGTCCTGCGTGGCCCTCGTCGCGCAGGACCACGGCGGCGGCCTCGGCTATGTCGGCCGGGTCCACGACCGGCAGGGCGATGTCGGCGAACGGGGCGATCACGGTGCGCCGCGTGCGGACGGTCTCGCTCCAGGCGTAGGCGTTGGAGGCGAAGCCGCCCGGGCGCAGGATCGTCCAGGCCAGGCCCGAGGAACGTACGGCTTCCTCGAACTCCCGGAGCCGGGCGTGCGAGAGGGCGTCCGGGCGGGTGCCGTTGATCTGCGAGGAGAGCAGTACGACGCGCTGCACGCCGGCCTCCCCGGCGGCCGCCAGTACCTCGGTCGCGGGTGCGCCGCCGCCGAGCAGCTCACCGGCCAGCAGCAGGAACAGGGCGTCCGCGCCGGCCAGGGCCGGGGCAAGGGTGGCGGGGTCGGCGAGGTCGGCGCGGACATGCCGCGCGGACTCCGGGAGGTCGTGGGGGAGGGGGGTGCGGGACACGGCCGTCACCTTCTCGCCCGCGCGGGCAAGCGCTTCGACGAGCGGACGGCCGACGTTGCCGGAGGCTCCGGTCACAGTGATCACGAGAACTCCCAAAGTCGGTGAAAACGGGTGGAGTTGGGCGATGTCTGTGACGCTAGCATCCTCGGTATAGTAGGTACCTAGAAGAAAGTGACTTCCCTGGGAGGGGCTTATGGGCAGCGACTCGCAGCCGCCGGAGCAGCAGCCGCCGCCGCCGACGGAGCCGCCGGAGCTGGCGTGTCCCGTCTCCCCGGTCGTCGATCTCGTCTTCAGCCGCTGGACGACGCCGATCCTGTGGACGCTGAACGAGTTCGGGCGGCAGCGTTTCGTCGAACTCCAGCGCGCCATCGGCACCATCACGCCGAAGGTCCTCACCCAGCGGCTGCGTCAGATGGAGCGTGACGGCCTGGTCGTGCGCACGTACCACCCCGAGGTGCCGCCCAGGGTGGAGTACGAGATCAGCGAGCTCGGGCGCAGCCTGGCCCCGGTCTTCGCCCACCTCGCCGACTGGTCCGCACAGAACCTTCCGAAGGTCGAGCGAGCCAGGCGGGAGTTCGACGCGGCGGGCGAACAGAGGTAGGGCGCCTGCGGCGCGGGGCGCGTCAGTGGTGGTGGCCCTGCCGGCCGAGGGTGTCCACGGGGGTCGCGCCGGGGCGGGTCCACTGCGGTACGGGGCGGCTGGACGGGCCCCAGGTGGCGTTTCCGTCCGCGTCCGAGCGCCAGGACCAGCACGCCTCGCCGCCCTTGGGCCAGTCCTCGGGGTTGTCCTCCCAGGTCTCGCCGCGGCCGTAGGGCGTCATGTCGAGCAGGCCGAGGGAGCCGTTGACCCGCTCGTTGCCGCGGCCCGTCGTGGAGTAGGTCAGGAAGACGCGGTCGCCGTCGCGCAGATAGCTCGTGAGATACCCCATGGCGCCGCCGGCCGGACCGTCCACGCCGCGCACCGAGTACCAGGGCTGGGTGTAGCCCATGAACTCGACGTAGGCGGCCACCTCGTCCCAGGGGCCGGTGGTCAGCACGGCGAACGACACGCCGCGGGCGTTGAGGTAGACGGCGTCCTTCAGATGCCAGGCCGTGGTGGTGCAGCCCTCGCACTGCCCCTGGTGCGGTGCGCCGTCGTACCACATGTGCTTGTACACCACGAGCTCGTCGCGCCCCTCGAACAGGTCCAGGAACGGCACCGGCCCATCGGGCCCGACGACCTCGACGGTCCCGTCGAACTCCACCATCGGCAGCCGTCGACGGGCCGCGGCGATGGCGTCGCCCTCGCGGGTATGGGCCTTCTCGCGAACCAGCAGTTCGTCCCGCGCGGCCTGCCAGGTGGCCAGGTCGACGACGGGCGGGCGACCGGGCAGCCCGGCGTTCGGTTCGTCCGGCATGCTCGTCATGGAGTCCTCCGTGGCGTCTCGTGTCGCGGACACCGGCGCAGCGGTCCCACACCGGTCACCACGACAGACTCCCGGCCCGCCCGGAACTCATCGCACGGCCGCGCCCTTGCTCGAGCCCACGCACTCGACCGGCACGCCGCAGACTCCTGCCGGAGCCGGAGCCGGAGCCGGAGCCGGAGCCTGCTCAGGGGGCTGCCCGCGCCGGCCCACGCGACCGCCCGCACTGGTGCCCGAGCCTGTTCAGGCGACCGTCCGCAGCGCCGATTCCGCCGAGCCTGCTCACGCGACCACTCACGGCGCAACTCCCGTCCGAGCCCGCTCACGCGGTCACCGCGGCGCCGGCCTCCGCCCGAGCCTCCTCACGCCACCGCCCGCGGTGCCGTGCTCCCCCTCTCCGTCATTCTCGGTGGCAGCAGTGTCGCCTCCGGTGTGGCTGTTCCGTTCAGCTTCTTCATCAGTAGTTCCACGGCCCGGGCGCCGACCTCGTCGGCGGGCAGGGTGACCGACGTGACCGGTGTGCGCAGTGAGGCGGCAAGTTCGTCGGGGCAGATCGCGGTGACCGAGAGGTCGGCGGGCACGCGCAGGCCGAGCTTCTCGAAGGCGTCGATCAGGGGCTCCAGGACCGCCTCGTTGTGGACGACGACCCCCGTCAAAGCGGGCTGCTCCCGCAGCAGTTGCTCGGCGAGCGTGCGGGCCGCCGCGGGCGAGGCCTCGCAGGGGTGCACGATGGAGGCGAGCCGGCCCCGGTCCGCGGCGGCGGTGAAGCCGCGGACCACGCGCTGGGCGAACGCCGTGCCCCGGACGTACACCTCAGGCGGCGACCCCACCAGTGCCACCGCCCGGTGGCCGAGCCGCGCCAGATGCTCCACGCACGCCTCACCCGCCGCCTTGAAGTCCAGGTCGATGCAGGTCAGGCCCTTCGGATCGGCCGGGAAGCCGATCATCACCGACGGCCGGTCAAGGCCGCGCAGCAGCGCCGGGCGCGGATCGTCCAGCTGTACGTCCATGACGATCAGCCCGTCCACCGACACCGTGTCCACGACCTGCCGCAGCCCCTCCTCGCCCTCCTCCTGGGTCAGCAGCAGCACGTCATGGCCGTGGCGCCGGGCCGTCGTCACCACCGACACCGCGAACCGCATCGCCACCGGCACGTCGATACCCGGCCGCAGCGGCACCGCCAGGGCCAGCACGTTCGACCTGCGGCCGGCCAGGGCGCGGGCGCCGGCGTGCGGACGGTAGCCGAGCCGGCGGATGGACTCCTCCACGCGGCGCCGGGTCTCCTCGGAGATCGGACGCTTTCCGCTGAGCACATACGACACGGTGCTGGGGGAGACCCCGGCATGCCGCGCCACATCCGTGATCTTCACCATCAGCCCAGCTCCAGGGAGAGAAACCCGGTCCCCGCCCGCGCCCGCACCTCGCGCTCACCCGCCGCCAGCCCCCAGGCCGCGGACGGGTCACCGCAGGAGGCCCGCAGCGTGTCGCCCTCCCGTACGACCGTGTAGACCACCTCCCCGACCCGCACCGTCACCCGCGCGCCCCGCTCCAGCCCGAACGCCCGCAGCGTCACCCCGTCGGCATGGTCGTAGTCGGGCCGGTCGTCCACCGCGCCCACCGGGATCACGGCACCCGGCCGCACCAGCAGCGGCACGCTCGCGAAACCGTGCTTCTCGCGCACCCAGCGCGGCCCGGTCACCGTCCGCCCGCCGAGGAAGTCGGTCCAGGTGCCCTCGGGGACGTAGTACGAGACGTCGCCCTCGTCGCTGAAGACCGGCGCCACCAGCAGGTCGGACCCGAGCATGTACTGCCGCTCCAGGTGCGCGCACCCGGGATCGTCCGGGAACTCCAGCACCATCGCCCGCATCATCGGCACGCCCTCGGTGTGGGCGGTGCGGGCGGCCTCGTAGAGATAGGGCATCAGGCGCAGCTTCAGCCGGATGAAGTGGCGGGCCACGTCCACCGACTCCTCGTCGAAAAGCCACGGCACCCGGTACGACGACGACCCGTGCAGCCGGCTGTGCGAGGACAGCAGCCCGAACGCCAGCCACCGCTTGAACAGCGCCGCCGACGGCGTGCCCTCGAAGCCGCCGATGTCATGGCTCCAGTACCCGAAGCCGGACAGGCCGAGCGACAACCCGCCGCGCAGCGACTCCGCCATCGACTCGTAGGTCGCCTCGCAGTCGCCGCCCCAGTGCACCGGGAACTTCTGGCTGCCCGCCGTCGCCGAGCGCGCGAAGAGCACCGCCTCCTCCTCGCCGCGGTGCTTGCGCAACACGTCGAAGACGGTGCGGTTGTACAGGTACGTGTAGTAGTTGTGCATCCGCTCCGGGTCGGAGCCGTCCGACCACACCACGTCGACCGGCACCCGCTCGCCGAAGTCGGTCTTGAAGCAGTCGACGCCCTGTGCGAGCAGCGCCTCCAGCTTCGCCGCGTACCAGTCGCGGGCGGCCGGCAGGGTGAAGTCGACCAGCGCCATGCCCGGCTGCCACAGATCCCACTGCCACACGCTGCCGTCCGGCCGCTTCAGCAGGTACCCCAGCTCCTTGCCCTCCGCGAACAGCGGGGAGCGCTGGGCGATGTACGGGTTGATCCAGACACAGACCCGCAGGTCCCGCGCCTTCAGCCGGGCCAGCATCCCCTCGGGGTCGGGGAAGACGCGCGGGTCCCACTGGAAGTCGCACCAGTGGAACTCCCGCATCCAGAAGCAGTCGAAGTGGAAGACAGACAGCGGCAGTTCACGCTCCCGCATGCCGTCCACGAACGACGTCACCGTCTCCTCGTCGTACGACGTCGTGAAGGACGTCGACAGCCACAGGCCGAACGACCACGCGGGCGGCAGCGCGGGGCGGCCGGTCAGGGCCGTGTACTTGCGGATGATGTCCTTCGGGGTCGGGCCGTAGATGACGTAGTAGGTCAGCTCCTGGGTCTCCGCGCTGAACTGCACCCGGGAGACGACCTCCGAGGCCACCTCGAAGGAGACCTTGCCCGGGTGGTCGACGAAGACGCCGTAGCCCGCGTCGGTCAGGAAGAACGGCACGTTCTTGTACGCCTGTTCGCTGCACGTGCCGCCGTCGGCCTGCCAGATGTCGACGACCTGCCCGTTCTTGACCAGCGGTCCGAAGCGCTCGCCGAGACCGTACACGGACGTACCGACACCGAGGCCCAGCTGCTCGCGCAGATAGTGCGCCCCGCTCGCGTCGCGCATGATGCCCATGCTCTTGGGGCCGCTGGAGGTGAGGGTGCGGCCGCCGGCCAGGAAGTCGACCTGCCAGGTACCGGCGCGGGCGACCCGGACCGACAGCGCGCCGGAGGTCAGGGTCGCGTGGTCGTCGTCGTACGAGATCTGCGGGACCGTCTCCGCGGACTCGGTGACCTCGAACTCGGGGCCGCGCGGCTGTTCACCGCTGAAGTGGGTGAGGGTGAGGCCGATGACGTCGGGCATCGGGGTGTGGGCGTTGATCGTCATGACCGGTCCCGTCATCAGGTCGCCGCGCGAGCGGATGGGCCGGGTCGGCGCGTGGATCTCCAGGGCGCCGTCCGACTCGGTGACGTCCAGGACTTCGGCGGGATGGGCCGCGGTGACGCCTTCGCGCAGCAGCCAGTAGCCGTCGGTGAACTTCATGTGGGGGTCCCTCGCCGCGTCTCGTCCTCGGTCCTGTCGAATCGATTCGATCACTTGTGTCGAAGCGCTTCGATTGGCGAAGGTATGTGCGACGTGAGGGCGAGTCAATGGGCAGGGCAATCGGGCGAGTCAATGGGGCGGGCGGATCACGGGGTCGCCGCCAGGGCGATGAGCAGTGCCGCCGCCGCTGCCGTCAGGGGCACTCCGTAGCCGGCCGCCGGCGTCAGGTGCTCCACCGCCCAGCCCCCGACCGCGCTGCCGCAGGCGATGCCGCCCAGGAGGGCGGTCACCGCGAGGGTCATGCCCTCGTTCAGGCGGCTGGGCGGGGTGCGCTGCTGCACCAGGGCCATGTTGGTGATCATGGTCGGCGCCGTGGCCATGCCGGCGATCAGCAGGGCGAGGGCGAGCAGGGCCAGGTTGCCGGTGAGGGAGGCTGCCAGCAGGGGCAGGGTCAGCAGCGCGGTCATCGCCGCTATGCACCAGGGGTATCGGTGCTCGGCGGGGACGGAGAGCCTGAGCCGGCCGTACAGCAGGCCCGCCGCGCAGGATCCGGCCGCCTGGAGCGCCAGTACCGCGCCCGCGGCCGTACGGTGGCCCCGCTCGTCGGCGAACGCGAGGGTGACGACCTCCGTCGCGCCGAACACCGCGCCCATGGCGAGGCAGACGGCCAGCAGCGCGGGCATGCCGGGGGCGCGGAGCGGGGACGGCGCGGTGGTGCGCGCTGTCGCGCCCGTACGGTCCCGGGGCGGCGTCGGCGGCTCGGTCGAGCGCTGTGCGGCGAAGGCCAGCACGCCCGTCACCAGGAGCACCACGCCCGCCAGCGTCCCCGCCTCCGGGAACAGCGTGCCGCACAGGAAGGCCGCGAGCACCGGGCCCAGCATGAAGCACAGTTCGTCGGCGGCCTGCTCGAAGGAGTTCGCGGTGTGCAGGGACCCGGGGTCGCCCTTCAGCAGATGGGCCCAGCGGGCGCGCGACATACCGCCGGTGTTGGGGGTGGTCGCGGTGGCGGCGTACGCGGCGAACAGGGTCCAGGCGGGGGCCTCATGGCGCACGCACAGCAGCAGCGCGAGGCTGCCCAGCGCGGCGATGAGCGTGGCGGGTACGGCGACCCGCGCCTGCCCGTACCGGTCGACGAGCCGCGCCGTCCAGGGGGCGACCAGCGCGGTCGCCGCGAGGCCGGTCGCGGTGACGGCACCGGCGAGGGCGTACGAACCCCGGGTACCGGCGATCATCACGACCGCGCTCACGCTGAACATGCCCATGGGCAGGCGGGCGGTCAGGTTCGCCAGCGTGAAGGCGCGGGTGCCGGGGTGGGTGAAGAGCCGGCGGTACGGGCCGGGGGGCCAGCTCTTCGCGCGGGGGCCGAAGTCGACGGCGACGAGGGTGTCGGCGGTGACGGTGAGGAGGGGGGTGTTCGGAGTATTCAGGGTGTTATGTGAGTTCGGCGTATGCGAGGTCTTCGGGGCTTTTCTGTACGACGGTTGCGGCATGGATCCACCGTCGCCCGGAGTGGATCACGCGGTCCAACACCTGCTGGGCGCGGATTCACGCACCTGTGTTGTGAGACGGGCGTGAGCTGTAGGTTTCCGGCATGCCCGGTCACCTCGACCCCCGTCTCCTGCGCGCGTTCCTCGCCGTCGCGGAGGAACTGCACTTCACGCGTGCCGCGGCGCGGCTGTACGTCGCCCAGCAGGCGCTCAGCCGGGACGTACGGCGGCTGGAGCGGGAGTTGGGGGCCGAGCTGTTCGTACGGACTACCCGGCAGGTCACGCTGACGGCCGACGGCGAGCGACTGGTGCCGTACGCGCGTCGCGCCCTCCAGGCCCAGGACGACCTGCTCGCCGCCTTCGGGCAGGCGCGCGCCCTGCTGGTGGACCTCAACTCCCCCGGCCTTGGCACCCCGCGCCGGGTCCTGCACCGGGCCCGCGAACTCGCCCCCGAGTACGAGCTGATGGCCCGCTACGAGAGCGGCCTGACATGGGCGGCCGGCGAGATGGTCGCCGGGCGGCTGGACGCGTCCTTCGGACGGTTCGCGGGGCTGGCCCCGGCGCTGCGGGCGGGGCTCGACCATCAGCCGGTCCGCTACGAGCCCATGGCGATCCTGCTCCCCGAGGACCATCCGCTGGCGGCGCTGGAGGCGATACCGCTGGCCGCGCTCGCGGGGGAGGTGATCTACGCCGGGGCGGGCAACCCCCGCACTCCCGAGTGGACCGATCTCGCGCGCAGGCTGTTCGACGGGCGGGGCATCGAGGTGGCGCCGCCCGCTCCGCTCGCCGTGGGCGACGAGGAGTTCGAGCGGCTGATGGCCAAGACGCGGACGCCCGTGCTGGCCGTCGTGGACTTCCCGCCCATGCCCCGGACCGTGCTGCGTCCCCTGATCGATCCGGTTCCGTTGTCACCCGTTTCCCTGGTGTGGCGAAAGGGGCTCGCGCACCCCGCGTTCGACACCCTTCGACGGGCTGCGGCCCAGGTCGCGGCCGAGGAGGGCTGGTTGCGCAGGCCTGCGGACGGGTGGCTTTCGGCCACTGATTCGGCCACCATGAGCGCGCACAATTGACACGCGGCAACCACGAAACCTCCGCGTGCGCTACATTCGTGGCCTGAGCACGGTGTGGTAATAGGGGGGCGCTCGGCCGGGTGGGGGCTCGGTACGGCGACGGGTGCTCAGTGTCGTACGCGCACCCGGAACGGTCCCGTGGGGGGATGTGCGTGCGCGTGAAGAAGTGGCGAGAAGATGCCCAACCGGAGTGGCCCGAGATCGCTCGGGGCTCCGGAGGCGGCTCTTCCGTGGAGGGCTCCCGGTGTGACACCCAGGCCTTCCCGGCGACCGGGGAGACCGAGGTCCCCGGACAGGGCCATCGCTCCCGACCCGAGGCAAGGGAGACGGAGATACCCCACGGCGGCGACCGCGCGTCCTCGGACGCGGACGAGACACGGGTCCTTGGGGGCGGTGCCGGTGGGGCCGTGTCCGGTGCGTCGCCTTCCGACGCGGACGAGACCGCGGTGCTTCCGGCGGTCGGGAGATCGACGGCGGGGAGCTCTGGACGGCCGACGGGGAGGACGGAGACCTGGTCGGCGTTCGACCGACGACCGTCGGCTCGTAGAAGCGACGGTGTGCCTGCCGCCGGAGGCGGTCCGTCTTCGGCTTCCGGGCGTCACGCGGCGCAGGCCGCCAGGGCCGACGCGCCCTCGGCCTCCCCGGCCGCCGGGGCCGACGCGGCCGGGGCCTCGCGGAACGATGCGTTCCCGGCGTCCGGTGAGACGCGGGTCGCCCCCGCCGTCCGTGATCCGTGGGCCGAGAGTGACGAGTCCTCCGGGACGGAGGCCGGGGCGGAGGCCAAGGCGGGCGTGGGGGCCGGTGCCACGCATGATCCGCACGAGGTCACCATCCAGCTCGACGGTGTCGGGCTGCAGCTGGACAACATGTTGCGCGCGGCCAAGGGCGCGCCGGGTGGCGGCGGCGAGGGGTCCGACGGGCCGGTGTTCGTCGACGAGTCGGGGCGCCGTAGCCGTCGTTTCCGGCGGATCGGCATGGCCGTGGCTCTCGCCTGCGCGGTCTACGCCGTAGTGATCGTCGCCACGGTGCTGTCCGGCAACTCCGACGCGCCGTGGCTGCCCGTCGAGGGCCCCAAGGAGCAGCCGGCCGGTCAGGTCGACACCCCGCCGCTGCCCGCCGAGTCGGCACCGGTGCCCTCCGGCACGGGCAGCGTCTCCCCGGGCGCCTCCCCGACGGCCGGCGCCGGTACGACCCCGTCCCCGGGCGCCGGCGTCGCCGAGCCCGGTGCGTCGGCCGGCGTCGAGAGCCCGGGGGCGTCCGCCGACCCGAAGCCGAGCGCGACGAAGCCCACCGTGAACCCGGACACCGATCCCACCCGGGACGCCGATCCGACCGTCGAGCCCACCGTGCCCGACCCCGGCCCCGACCCGACCCCGACGGGCGGCGGCCCCACCGAGGAGCCGACCGTCACCCCGACCGTCGACGAACCCGGCACCGGCACGGTCGCTGACGGTCCCAGTGACCCGTCGCCCATCGCGCAGGAGCCGGACGACACCGCCGCCGCGCCCGCCGCCACGTCCCCGGAGTACACCCTCTGATGGCATCCCGCACCCGCCGTCACGGCCCCGCGAAGGGAGCCCCCGACGGCTCCCGGCGCCGCCGCGTGCCCATGCGCCTGCTGCTGCCCTGCCTCGTCCTCGTCGCGCTGATGGCGATGCTGATGCTGCGCGGCTACGTCCACAGTGAGATCCTGGCCGACTACCGGGTGGCGCCCGCCGCCGCCAACGACAAGGTGCCGCAGGACGTCCTCAAGGGCGGCCCGGTCATCGACACCCGCAGCGGCAAGGCCACCACACTGCACGTGCCGGACGACAGCGTCGTCCTCACCTTCGACGACGGCCCGGACCCCGAGTGGACGCCGAAGGTGCTGGACGCCCTGAAGCGCAACGACGCCCACGCCGTCTTCTTCATCACCGGCACGATGGCCTCCCGCTACCCGGACCTCGTCCAGCGCATGGTGGACGAGGGCCACGAGATCGGCCTGCACACCTTCAACCACCCCGACCTCTCCTACCAGTCCAAGAAGCGCGTCGACTGGGAGCTCTCCCAGAACCAGCTCGCGCTCGCGGGCGCGGTCGGCATCCGCAGCTCCCTGTTCCGGCCGCCGTACTCGTCCAAGTCCGAGAACATGGACAACAACTCCTGGCCGGTCACCGAGTACATCGGCAGCCGCGGCTACATCACGATCGTCAACGACACCGACAGCGAGGACTGGCGCAAGCCCGGCGTCGAGGCCATCATCCGCAACTCCACGCCCAAGCCCGGCAAGGGCGCCATCGTCCTGATGCACGACTCCGGCGGCGACCGGCACCAGACGGTCCGCGCACTGGACCGGCTCATCCCCCAACTCCAGGACAAGGGCTACGAGTTCCAGAACCTCACCGAGGCCCTGAACGCCCCGAGCGCGCACACCGAGGTCACCGGCCTCGACCTGTGGAAGGGCAAGGCCTGGGTCTTCCTCGTCGACGCCTCCGACAACATCACCGCGATCCTCGTCGTCGGCCTCGCCGCCATCGGCTCCCTCGTCATCGCCCGCTTCGGCCTGATGCTGCTGCTCTCCGGCATCCACGCCCGCCGCACCCGCCGCCGCGACTTCAGATGGGGGCCGAACGCGCCGGTCACCGAACCGGTGTCGGTGCTGGTCCCGGCGTACAACGAGGCCAAGTGCATCGAGAACACCGTGCGGTCCCTGATGCGCAGCGAACACCCCGTCGAGATCATCGTCATCGACGACGGCTCCAGCGACGGCACCGCCCGGATCGTCGAAGGGCTGGGCCTGCCGAACGTCCGTGTCATCCGCCAGCTCAACGCGGGCAAGCCCGCCGCGCTCAACCGCGGCATGGCCAACGCCCGGCACGACCTGATCGTGATGATGGACGGCGACACCGTCTTCGAACCGTCCACGGTCCGCGAACTCGTCCAGCCGTTCGCCGACCCGCGCGTCGGCGCGGTCGCCGGCAACGCCAAGGTCGGCAACAAGGACACCCTCATCGGCGCCTGGCAGCACATCGAGTACGTGATGGGCTTCAACCTGGACCGCCGTATGTACGACGTCCTGCAGTGCATGCCGACCATCCCCGGCGCCGTCGGAGCCTTCCGGCGCTCGGCCCTGGAACGGGTCGGCGGCATGAGCGACGACACCCTCGCCGAGGACACCGACATCACGATGGCGATCCACCGCGACGGCTGGCGCGTGGTGTACGCCGAGAAGGCCCGGGCGTGGACCGAGGCCCCGGAGTCGGTCCAGCAGCTGTGGTCCCAGCGCTACCGCTGGTCGTACGGCACCATGCAGGCGATCTGGAAGCACCGCAGGGCGCTGGTGGACCGGGGCCCGTCGGGCCGCTTCGGCCGCGTGGGCCTGCCGCTCGTCTCCCTCTTCATGGTCCTGGCCCCCCTGCTGGCCCCGCTGATCGACGTCTTCCTCATCTACGGCCTGATCTTCGGCCCCACAGAGAAGACGATCCTGGCCTGGTTCGGCGTCCTCGCCATCCAGCTGGTCTGCGCGGCCTACGCCTTCGTCCTGGACCGCGAGCGCCTCACCCCGCTCATCTCCCTCCCGCTCCAGCAGATCCTCTACCGACAACTCATGTACGTCGTCCTGCTCCAGTCCTGGATCACCGCCCTGACCGGCGGCCGGCTGCGCTGGCAGAAGCTGCGGCGCAAGGGCGGGGTGTCCGCCCCGCCGACCGTTCCGGCCCAGCGTCGGCAGATCATGGACGAGAGGCCGGTCCGATGAACCCACCCACCCCCGCGACGGCTCCGCCGTCCGACCCGGCGGCCCCGCTCGCGCCGGAGACGACCGAGCGGGCCGCCCGCAAGGCCCCGGTCCGCGACCGCTACTTCGACCTCCTGCGCGCCCTCGCCCTGTTCCGCGTGGTCCTCTACCACCTGACGGGCTGGGCCTGGCTGCCCCTCGTCTTCCCCTCCATGGGCGTGATGTTCGCCCTCGCCGGCAACCTCATGGCCCGCTCCCTGAAGCGCCCGGCCGTGCAGGTCATCAAGAGCCGGATACGCCGCCTGCTGCCCCCGCTGTGGCTGCTGGGCGTGGTCGGCGTCACCGGCATGGTGATCCAGGGCTGGGGCCCGGACGCCGACGGCCACCCCGGCTGGTGGTGGATCCACCTCGCCTACTGGATCGTCCCGCTCAGCGACCCGCCGTACGGCGAGGGCCTCCCCGGACTCCACGGCTTCGTCGGCGAGAACTGGGCCTCCGACCTCGCCGGACCGCTCTGGTACATCCGCGCCTACCTCTGGTACGTCCTGCTCTCCCCGTTCCTGCTCAAGGCCCTGCGCGCGATGCCGCTGGCCACCGTCCTCGCGCCGCTCGCCCTGTCGGCGGCCTTCGAACTGGGCTACCTCAACCTCCCCGGCGAGCGGTTCCCGTCCGCCGTCACCGACTTCAGCACCTTCGGCGCCTGCTGGATCCTCGGCATGGCACACCAGGAGGGCGTCCTGCGCCGCCTGCCCCGCTACGTCGTGCCGTCCATCGCCCCGATCTTCGCCGCCGTCGGCCTCTGGTACGCCCTCAACCACGACTTCGGCGAAGGCCACGACCTGGACAGCATGCCCCTGGCCCAGGCCCTCTGGTCCTTCGGCACCGTCCTGCTCCTCCTCCACCTCAGCCCCTCCTGGTCCGACTGGCCCCGCCGCCTGCGCCGCTGGGACCGCCTGATCACCCTCCTCAACTCCCGCGCGGTGACGATCTACCTCTGGCACAACATCTGCATCCTCATCGCCGCGACGATGTGGGACCAGCTGTGGGGCATCGACCTGATGTGGATGCACTTCTCCTGGCTCCTGGAAAGCCCCTGGCCGGTCCTGGCCTTCACCTGGGTACTCATCGGCAGCTGCATCGTGTGGTTCGGCTGGGCGGAGGACCTGGCGGCCCGGCGGCGACCGCAGTTGTGGCCGGACGGGTCCACGAAGCGGACGGGTGGCCGCCGGGCCAAGCGCCCCTGAACCCGCCACCGAGCTACCCGACTGTCAGACCCCCGTGGAACACTGATCGCGTTGCGGAAGTGAACGGGGCGGTCCATGGGGCCGGGTGGGCCCGGGTGGCCGGTGGGGAGCAGGTGCTGATGAGCAAGCGGCAGGTGCAGAAGATGCTGCGGCTGATGGCGGGTGGGGAGCCGGTGGAGCTCACCAGTCCGCTGGCCTCGGTGAAGAAGCTCGCCAGGCTCGCCTTCATCGCCCAGCAGTTCGGGTACGAGTACGTGGACGTACGGCAGAGCGCCGGGCGGAACAACGCGCTCGTGATGCTGATCGCCCCCGACCCGAGCCCGCAGGCCCGCGCCCGCGCCGGGCAGAACTGGGCGCAGTATCCGAACGCCGGCGACGGGGTTTCCGTACCGCCCGTGATCCCCGACGCCTTCGAACTGCTCAAGGCCCGTATCAACTTCGATCTCACCGGCAAGAACGCCGAGAAGCGGATGGGCTACGCCGCCATCGGCCTCACCGTCGGCGCCGTGATCCTCGGGCTGCGGCTCGGCGCGGACGGTGCCGCCTGGGTCGCCGCGTTCCTCACCTGGGCGTTCTTCATGGCGATCGTCGGCATCGGCTTCGCCGTCACGCGTAAGCGCAACGCCAAGTTCGCGGCCCGCCTCCAGGCCGCCGGGTTCATGCCGATCACCGACCAGGGCGGGCGGGTGCGCTATCTGCCGCCCGGCGCGCAGCTGCCGGGGCAGGTTCCCGGGCAGCACAACCCCTTCGCCTCCGGGGCCGCCCCCTACGGCAACCAGCCCCCGGCCGCCCTGGTC
>NZ_JAKEIP010000122.1 GCF_021474425.1 Streptomyces muensis
GGGCGGCCACCGGTGGGGGTGCCGCCGCATGCGCCTGGGTAATTGGTTTTAGGGGGGGCGGTATTTATTTTTATCGCACACGATTGGGATTGGTGTCGTCTCCTTTTGTTGTGGGGGGGGGTTGGGGGGGGGGGAGTGGATGGAGAGAGGGGGAGGTTGAGCGCCTGGAGCCTCAGGCATTCGAGGCGTTCGCGCCCGCCGTGGCCGGGATGGGGGCCGTGGCCGGGCTGCCGGTCCGGCCCATCCGCTGAGTGAGGGGCACAAGGGCGATCGCCACGGCACCCACGAGCCCGGCCAGGGCAAAGGCGGTGAAGCCCCAGCTCTGGTTGCCGTTCGTGGCGAGCACGCCGATCAGCCAGGGGCCGACGACGGCTCCCGTGCGGCCTATTCCGGTGACCCAGCCAAGGCCGGTGGCCCGCTCGCTGCCGCGGTACACGGTGTTGGTGGCGGCGTAGACCATGACCTGCGCGCTGAACAGCCAGACGCCGGTGAGGGCGACGACGACGTACGTCGCACCGAGCGGGAGGTGGTTGCTGAGAAGAAGGGCCCCGGCGGCGGTCAGCACGAACCAGATCGCCGACACCCGCACGGCGCCGAACTTGTCGGCGGTACGGCCCGCGATCAGCAGACCGACGATGCCACCCGCGTTGATCACCATGAGGAAGCTGACCGAGGAGGACACGCCGTAGCCCTCGGCACGCATCATCTGCGGCAGCCAGGTGCTCACGCCGTAAACGAGGAGCAGGCCGCAGAAGGAGGCCAGCCAGAGGAGGGGCGTGGCCCAGCGCGATTCCGGGCGGAAGAGTTCGCGTACGGCGGCCAGGCGGCCCGCCGCACCGGCGGCCGGGGCCGCGACGGCGGTGGGCCGGGGGAGGCCATAGCGGTCGGCGACGGCGTCGGCCTTCTCGGCCTCACCGCGCGCCAGCAGCACGCCGGGCGACTCCGGCAGCAGCTTCAGCAGGAGCGGTACGGCGATGACAGCTGGGAGCACTCCGGCCCAGAACACCCAGCGCCAGCCGGCGGCCGGGGCCAGGGTCAGCCCGAGTCCGGTCGCCGCCATGCCGCCGAAGTGGTACGAGGTCATGAGCAGGCCAGTGGTGAGGGCGGCCCGGCGGGGCGGCGCGAATTCCATGACCATGGCCAGGCACAGCGGCATCAGTCCGCCGAGACCGAGGCCGGCGACGAAGCGGCCGAGGCCGAACAGGGCGACGTCACCGGCCACGGCGCAGAGAGCCGAGCCGGCTGAGAACAGGGTCACGCTGGCCACGAGCATCAGCCGCCGGCCCAGCCAGTCGGTGAGATTTCCGGCTGTGAGCGCGCCGATGAGCATGCCGAACGTGGTCCAGCTGCCGATGGTGCCCGCGTCGGCCGGGGTCAGCCCGAACCCGGAGTCGTCGAGCATGTGCGGCATGACGGCGCCGTAGATGTTGACGTCCATCCCGTCGAAGAAGACGGCCAGCCAGCACAGGGCGAGGACGGGGAACACGGTGCGGAACGTATGCGGGGAACGGTGGCCGGGGGACGCGGGGGAGCGTTTCATCTTCGTCCTTGGTGTTGCGATGGGTCCTTGTCGAGCACAGGTCCAGCAGGTTGTTCGTCTGGTGAAAAAGGATTCACCATCTTGCATGCGATGAGTGTCGGGTCGGGACGGATGAGTGTCAATGGATGGGAGTTACTCTTCTGGTGGTCCCTTCTGGCGTGATCTGTTCACGCCAGCTCCTTGGTGGACGAAGCCCTCCAGCTCTTGCCCCCTCCACGCCGGGAGCGGCGTGGTCATCTCGCCTCGCTGGGACCCGCCGAAGGATCAGGGAATGGCGTCTTCGGGTGCGCCTGCGAGGGGCCCGGGGCAAGCTCGCGATTTTTTGATGTCTCGGAGCACCACGAAGCCGTCGGCCCGTCCGGGTCCTCGCGCTGGAAGCGTGCCGCAATGCCCGCCGCCAGGGGCTGAGTGGACGAGCGCGATCTCGCCCCCGGACGCTGAGAGCGCCGTGCCGCCCGACCCGTCCGGCAAGTGCCCCGGTATGACTACTTCGGCTCACCGCGGTGCCGTCTGAATTGTCTGCTCCGCCGTCCTCGCAGCGCGGCGCCTGTCTGCCCGTGAGAAGAGGGACTCAGAGCACACCACAAACCGCCCAATTCGTCCAGAGTCGGGTTGCTCCTCTCCGCGGGCAGGTGATGGGATCGCTCCAGCCTCCCTGTGTCAGCTTGTTCTTTATCTTCCGGCCTCGAACGGTGTCTCGTACTGAGTCGCTCACCTGAGGGTTTGCCGGACGTGGGGGCGGCCTTCGTCTGATCCTGTGCTCCGACCAAGGTGCACGTGACCAAGACGAAGGCCGTGAGGGTGAGTCTGCTGCCTGAGGTTGTGCGGAGGGATGCGTTCGCGGAAGCGTCACGCTTCCGGGGCGAGTTCTACGAGTGTCTGACCGCTCGGCGCGACGAGTTGTTCGAGCTGACGGATGCGGTGCTGTGTGCAGACGGGGCGGTGAAGTCCCCGGTGGACCTGACGCTCCTGCCCGAGCATCGGCGTGGGCACGGAGCGATGTACGGAGGCCTGAACCGCGGCCGGATCGATGTCGGCCGGGTGCGGACGGTGCTAGCTGGGTTGTCGCTGCCGCGGTTCGACGGCGGGCGTCTGGTCCTGGCCGTCGATGTGTCGCCATGGCTTCGTTCGGACGCGCCGTGCTCGGCCGAGCGGCTGTTCTGCCATGTCTATGGCCGGGCGAAGACGGCGTCGCAGTTCATCCCGGGCTGGCCCTACTCCTTCGTCGCCGTCCTGGAGCCGGGTGCCACCTCTTGGACAGCGATCCTGGACGCGGTCCGGCCAGGACCGGTGGACGACGCCACTGCGGTCACCGCCGCCCAGCTGCGGGGAGTCGTTGAACGGCTCATCGCCGCGGGTCAGTGGCGGGCCGGGAACCCGGACATCGTGATCGTCAGCGATGCCGGCTACGACGTCACCCGCCTGGCCTGGGTCCTACGCGATCTGCCGGTCGAGCTGGTCGGCCGGGTCCGCTCCGACCGCGTCATGAGACTGCCGAAGCCGCCTCATGTCTACGACCCGAAGGGCGGCCGGCCGCCAAAGCACGGCCCGGAATTCCGCTTTGCCAAGCCGGAGACCTGGCCCGAGCCCACGATCACCACGGTCACCGCCACTACCAACTACGGCAAGGCCGAGACGCAGGCATGGGACCGGGTCCACCCAAGGCTCACCCACCGCTCCTCATGGCTCGACCATGATGGTGAACTGCCCTTGGTGGAAGGCACGTTGATCCGGTTGCAGGTCGAGCATCTGTCGAAGGACCGTGATGCCCCGCCGGTGTGGTTGTGGTCCTCCAAGACCGGCGTCACTCCGGACGACGTGGACCGTTTCTGGCAGGCATTTCTCCGCCGCTTCGACCTGGAGCACACCTTCCGCTTCGCGAAGCACACCCTCGGCTGGACCACTCCGAAGCTCCGTACTCCCGAGGCGGCGGACCGCTGGACCTGGATCCTGATCGTCGCTCACACTCAGCTCCGGCTCGCCCGGCCCCTCGCCGAGGACCTCCGCCGGCCCTGGGAGAAACCCACCACTTCCGACCGGCTCACCCCTGCCCGGGTCCGCCGGGGGTTCAGGAAAATCCGCGCTCACCTCGCCTGCCCGACCCGTGTTCCCAAACCTCGAGGCGCCGGCCCAGGACGGCCACCTGGCGCCAGGAACAAACACCGGGCACCCCGATATGACGTCGGCAAGACCGTCAAGCGCCCCGAGACCCTCAAGGCCATCGGCAAGCCTGGCAGGTCCTGGTAGATAAAAAACAAGCACAGAGCCTGTTTCTGAACCCCCGCCTGCGCCCCGACGCCCGGCACACACCCTCGCCGCACGGCGCCGCAGGACAGGTGGCTCCGCCACATGACCTGCAACGCCGCACACCGAGGGCACGCACCGAACGCCGCGGCGCATGCCTTCGTCGAGGTCGAACTGGGAGAGCTGGAGACCGGGGCGAAGTTGCTCACGTCGCCCGATGACGCGGGGTGCCGTCGGGGTCTCCCGTCAGGTCGGCGACCTCGGCTGAACATTGCGGGGAGCCGCCCTGATTCACTGTGGCCGCCAGACCTGCCGGGGCAGTGCCTTTCCTGAATCGTCCCGCGGACCGGGCCGGTGAGGGGTGTCCGACGGAGAAGTGCGTCACATGGCTCTGCGCTGCGGTGACGGGTGCTGAGTATCAGTGTGCGCGCAGCCGCGGCAGCTGGATGGGCGAATGGCCGACGGGTTGCTGTGTGCCTCCCGGCCTGATGAGCGAGGAGGGCACCCTGCCCGGTGGGTGAAGGTGGCATGGCAGCTTCACTCGTCAACGTCAGAAGTGCGACCGCCGTGAGTAGCGTTCTGGTCGGCTATGGCCTCGTGGAGACGTACGGTTCCACCGCAGCTCTCGCCGACGTCGATGTTGAGGTCGGAGAGCGGGACTCGCCGGCCACCATGGGAACTTCGGGATCCGGCAAGTCCACGCTGCTTCACACCCTGGTCGGCATCGTGCGGCGAGACGGCGGACAGTTTCCGCAACAGGTGCTGTCCGGTGCCTAGTGCGGTGACCGCATACGTTCGCCAGGTCGGAGACTCCCGGGATCACGAGTAGTGTGGCCGGCTCGGGGAACCTGAGCGGTCACCGCACTACCCTGGTTCCGGAATGACGCGGACGGAGGTGTGGACACAGATGGGCAAGCCCGATCCGCACATCCACGTAGAGCAGAAGGTGGTGCAGGCCGCCTCGGACGTCCGCAATCTGATCGTGTCGACGTTGGGCCGCGTGCCCGACGCACCGAGCGTCGTCACCACTGGTTGCGGACACCAGGTGCCGTATGCAATGACCTCTGCCCGTCCGGAAAGTGTCACGTGCCTCGCCTGCCGGGAACATGCGCACCGGGAGTACCTGCGCTTCGCCGACCAGGTCGAGAGCCTTAGCCGGATGCCCGGTATGACCATCACCGGTGACCAGGCGGCCATGGCCGTGGCACGGCTCCGGGGCCTCGCGAAGAGGTTCTCTGCCTGAGGTGCTGTGAACGCATCGGTTCGCCGGGTTGGATCAAGCCGCGGTTTTCAGAGGGGCGCACGCCCCGCGGATGCCCTTCTCGCTGCGGATGCGGGCGCGTTCTTTGCGTTCGCGGCCAGGACGTCGCGGTGGCGGGCGTTGGCGTTGCGCCAGCGCAGATGGGCATGCAGGGCCCGGGTCTGCCCGGTGTGGCTGGGGTGGTTGGAGTTGGCGATGGTGAACTGCCTCAGCGGCCCGAAGCGCACCTCGATCGGGTTCGCCCACGAGGCGCAGGTCGGAGTCAAGCACAGCTCGACCTTGTTCTTCTTCGCCCAGGGGCGGATGTCGCTGCCCTTGTGGGCCGACAGGTTGTCCATGATCACGTAGATGGGTGCGCCGTCCGGGCGGGCGGCGCGGATCGACTTCAGCGCGGCCAGCGTGTTCGCGGCACCTGTCCGGCAGTTGCCCGGCACGCCGAGAGCACGCACCGAACGCCGCTCCTTCTTCCACGGATATCCACCAGAAGCCCCCTGACCCTCCCAGCTCACTTACGGCAGCTTCGGCCATCATCGGCAATGTCTCGCGCGACCACCAATCGCACGCACTCTCCCAACTTGCAGAGTCTGCATTTTTGCATAGTATGCAAGATATGGCACGGAAGAGCACGGCAGAGGGCGGGCTGCGGGAGCGCAAGAAGCGAGCTACACGGGATGCCCTCGTCGAAGCGGCGGTACGGCTGGCGGCGGAGCATGGGGCGGAGCGCGTCACTGTCGAAGCGATCAGTGACGCGGCGGGGGTGTCTACGCGCACGTTCTTCAACTACTTCGATTCCCGTGATGATGCCTTTGTCATGATCGGTGCGGAGGCGAATGCTCGCGTCCGGCAAGCGGTGCTCGCGGCCCCGCCCGGCCTGTCCCCGCTTCAGGTGCTGCGTGATGCCATCGCGGCGGAGCTGGCGGAGGTCGAGGAGCGGCACGAGCTGTGGAGCTTGCATGCCATGGTGCTGCGCACATCGCCGCGTCTTCTCGTACGCGCACTCGGCGTGCACACGGCCGACGAACGCGAGCTGGCCGAAGTGCTTGCCGAGCGCATTGATGTCGGCTCGCGTTCCTCGGATCGTGCGACGCCTTCCGCATCCGAAGATGAGAGGCGGAACCCGACCCCGCGCCTGTACCCGCGCCTTCTGGCGGCCGTGGGCGTCACTGCTGTGCGCGTCGCCGTCGAGCACTGGTGCGAACGACCGGACGGCGTCGCCTTCGGGGACGTCTTCCACGACGTGTTCGAGCATCTCGCCGCCGGGCTGCCGGCGCCGGCTGAAGAGACCGGACGGAACTGAGCAGGCTGCCCGAATCGCGCCACTTATCCGGCTCGGCTACTTGCTCCTGTCATGTCGCAGTACAGCCCGCTTTGGCACGTACACGTACTACCACCCGATCCTGAGAGAGACCTCGTGACCGCATCATCGGTGCCGGAGCAGGCGCCACCCACCTCCATGTCCAACCGGCAAATACTCCAGGCGATGTCCGGGCTGATGGCCGGCATGTTCGTCGCCATCCTGGCCGGAACGGTGGTGTCCAACGCTCTGCCCCGGATCATCGCCGACCTGGGAGCCAGCCAGTCCTCCTACACCTGGGTCGTGACTGCTGAGCTGCTGGCCATGACGGCGACCGTGCCGCTGTGGGGCAAGCTGTCCGACCTCTACAACCAGAAGCTGCTGCTGCAGCTCTCGCTCGGCATGTTCGTGGTCGGCTCACTGCTGGCCGGGTTCTCCCACGATGTGGGTCTGCTGATCTTCAGCCGGGTGGCCCAGGGCGTCGGCGCGGGCGGCCTCACCGCACTGGCGCAGGTCGTGATGGCGGCCATCATCCCGCCCCGCCGGCTGGGCAGGTACTCCGGTATCTTCGGCGCCGTCTTCGCCGTCGGCACCGTCGCCGGCCCGCTGATCGGCGGCGTTCTTGTGGACACCTCCTGGCTTGGCTGGCGCTGGTGCTTCTTCATCGGCGTCCCCTTCGCCCTGGCGGCCATCGTGCTGCTGCAGCGCACCTTGAAGCTGCCCACCGTCCGCCGCCGCGAAGTCAAGATCGACTTCCTGGGTGCGTCCCTGATCGTCACGGGCATCTGCGCACTGCTCATCTGGGTCTCGCTGGCAGGCAACGAGTTCGACTGGGCCTCCTGGCAGACCGCAGCCCTGACCAGCACCGGCGTGGTATTGCTGGCCGCCGCGGTCTTCGTCGAGTCACGCGTCAGCGAGCCCATCATCCCGCTGGACATCTTCCGCAACCGCACCATCACCCTGACCACCGTCGCCAGCCTGCTGGTCGGCGTGGCCATGTTCGGCGGCACCGTCTTCCTTTCGCAGTACTTCCAGGTCTCCCTGGGCAAGTCCGCGACGATCGCCGGCCTGATGAGCCTGCCCATGATCATGGGCCTGCTGGTCTCCTCCACCATCGCCGGGCAGCTCATCAGCGCGAGGGGCAAGTGGAAGGTGTACCTCGTCGCGGGCGCCGCCATCATGACCGCGGGGCTCGGACTGCTGTCCACCATCGGAGCCGACACTCACTTCGGGCTGCTCAGCATCTACATGGCAGTCCTCGGCATCGGCGTCGGCATGCTGATGCAGAACCTGGTACTGGCCGCGCAGAACGACGTCCCCGCCGCCGAACTGGGTGCCGCCACCTCGGTACTGTCCTTCTTCCGCAGCATGGGCGGCACCATAGGCACCAGCGTCCTCGGCGCGATCCTCGCCAACCGTGTCACGGACGAGATCACCAAGAGCCTGAAGGAAGCCGGCACCCCGCCCGGGGCCGGCCAGAGCGCCGGACACGGCGTCCCGGACATGAGCACCCTGCCGGCACCCATGCGCGACATCGTCGAGAACGCCTACGGTGTCGCCACCGCCGACCTTTTCCTCATCGCCACCCCCTTCGCGGCGCTCGCCCTCCTGGCCGTACTGTTCATCAAGGAAAAGCCCCTGAAGACCACCAGCGGGATGGAACGACTCGCTGAAGAGAGGGGTGACCCCGCGGAGGAGCTGAACCGGCTGGCCGGTGACGACGCCAAGGCCGGAACCGGTCGAACGCTCGCCGACTGACCGAACGGCTCCGAGAACCGATATGTCGAACGGAGAAGCCCCCATGCCCATGGCCGCCAGGCCGCTGCCTTCAGGCGCGACCCTCTTCAGCTCGGTTGTGAGCAGGGCCTTGGATCTGCCTCCCAAGCGCAACAAGGTCGTCGTCACCCGTGGGGTGCGCATTCCCATGGCTGACGGCACCATCCTGCTCGCCGACCACTACGCCCCCGTCACCCGTGAGCCGCGCCCGACCATCCTGGTGCGCTGCCCGTACGGCCGGGGGATCGGTCAGGTTCAGTTGATGGCTCTGCCCTACGCGGAACGCGGGTACCACGTCCTGCTGCAAAGCTGCCGTGGCACCTTCGGCTCCGGCGGCGTGTTCGAGCCGGGGCTCGGCGAAGCGGAGGACGGCCAGGCCACCGTGGTCTGGCTGAGGACCCAGGACTGGTTCGACGGCCGTCTGGCGACGTTCGGCGGGAGCTATCTCTCGTTCGTCCAGTGGGCACTGGCCACCGACCCTCCGCCGGAGCTCAAGGCGATGGTCGCCCAGGTGAGCTTCCACGACTTCGCCCAGGGGGGTTACGAGCAGGGTCCCTTCAACCTGCTCGATCTCCTGATGTGGAGTGACAGCATCTCCAACCAGGAAAGTGTCGGAGCACTGACGGGCTTGCTGCGGACGATGCGTGGTCGGCGCAGGCTCGGACCGTTCATGGACCGGCTGCCACTCAAGGGGATGGCCGACCACCTCAGCGGCAAGGGCGCCCCCTGGTTCGACGACTGGGTGACCCATCCCGATGTCCAAGATGCCTTTTGGGATCGTCGCCGGCACGGTGAGGCACTGCAGCGCCTCACCGTGCCGGTGCTGCTGACCGGTGGCTTCCAGGACCTTTTCCTCCAGCAGACGCTCGAGCAGTACCGGACGCTGCAGGACCGAGGCGTACCCGTTGCCCTGACACTCGGACCGTGGACCCACACCAACGCAAGCCAACGGACGATTTTGCATGAGGCTCTGGCCTGGCTCGACGCGCACGTCGCCGGCGATGGCCCCACGCCGCGCAAGCAGCCGGTGCGCGTACAGATCGGCGGCACCAAGGAGTGGCGAGAACTGGCGCAGTGGCCACCTGCCGGCACCACCGAGCAGCAGTGGTACCTGCAGGAGGGCACGGAACTCACCACGACCCCGCCCGGGGAGCTTTCCGCCGAACCGGCCACCGGGTCCACAGGCCTGCACTACGACCCGGCCGATCCGACACCCGCGGTGGGCGGCCGGTTCATGTCGCCTGGTGGCGGCCAACGGGACAACTCGGCACTCGAACAGCGCCACGACGTGATCACTTTCACCAGCCGGCCACTCACCCGGGCCATCGAGGTCATGGGTGCGCCCACGGTTGAACTGGAGCTCAGCTCCGACAATCCCTACGCTGATATCTTCGCACGGTTGTGCGACGTCGACGCCAAGGGCCGGTCCCGCAACATCACCGATCAGATAGTGCGCCTGGCTCCGGACGGCACAGGACCCAAGGACGTACGCACCGTGCGCATCGTCCTCGACGACACCGCGCACCGCTTCCTCCCGGGCCACCGCATCCGCCTTCAGATCTCCGGCGGAGCGCATCCGCGCTTCGCCCGAAACCCCGGCACGCCGGAGCCCGTGGCGACTGCCACCAAGACCGCATCGGTCAATCACCGCATTCACCACACGGCCTCGCACCCCTCCCGACTCACGCTGCCCATCACCTGAACGCCGACGCACCCCCGGGACATCGAGGCGCCGGTCGAGACCCCAGGCCGGTTGGTCTGGGCGCTCGACCGCAAAGGCGCCTACACGAGACCGCTCTGCGGCGAGCGGGGCCAGGGGCGGTTGCCGGTGACGTTCGCGGAAAGCAGGGGGGCAGGTGCTTGGCGGTGGCATCCTCCTCGAGGCTCAGAAGCCGTAGTCCTTCTGGCCTTGGGAGCTGTAGCTCGTTGAATCCGGCAGTAGAGATCAAGTCCGTGTCCGGTGGTGACTGCGTCGATCCGGGCCTGGAGCTCGGAGGGTGGGCCCTTGCCCGTCCATGCTCACCACCACCGGTTGAGGATGATGGCGGGGGTAGGCCAGGAACGGATGGCGTGGAAGGCCCTGGGCCAGCAAGGCTGTTGGGGCTGGTGGGGATTGGCTGATCCCCCTATGGCCGGTCGTCGGGGGCGTTCGCGTCGATGATGGACAGCGCCATGGTGCGCTCGCGCTCGATGGCATCCGAGCCGGGTTGGATGGAGCTGTGATCAGCGCGCCGTCGTAAATTATCGCGATCTGGTCGGAGACCTCGGTCGCGTCGGCACAGTCGGCTTTCTCGAGCCTGTGTCGGATCGTGGACAGCACGCCCCGCTGGTGGGTACGCGCCCATCGCCTCGCCGGTAGATCCCGCTTGGGTATTTCCGTCCAGGCCATCACGAACCCACACCCCGGCGGGCGGATTTACGGCCGTGCTCGACAGAAGGTCGAAAAACCTACCCGATCTTGACCGGTAGGGACGTGTCACCCCCTCGATTCGCTGGAATCGACCGCTCGTGACGTTGTCCTGTCGCTCTGGACAGCCGTCTGCAAGATCGTTCTTGCTTTTGAAGGTGGAATAAGAGGCGGCTTTGGCGACGTCGGCGCGTTCAACCAGCGCCGTGACGCCGATGGCGTGGATTCCCTCGTCGGCGAAGAGATCGGCGGCGGCCCGCACTCACTCCCGAGCCCGCGCGCGGCCGTGGCTCCGGAGTGCCCGGAAACTGAGTTGCCATCTCACTCTTTGCGACACTTCGCGGTTCAACGTTTGACGCGGACAGACCGGTCTGTCTACAGTCGTTGGCGGCTCCTTCTCGTGAAGGGGCGACTACTCGAGTCCTTCCTGTGGAGAACAACTAATCGACAAGCGTGGAGAGTTCGGAGATGCGCTACCACGATGAGCGATGAGGCGGCTTACAACAGGCCGCGGTCGCGGCGGCCGTGATGATCAGTGCCGCGCTGCGAGCCGACGGCTTGTTCACTCATGGCTGGACGGCCATGAAGGTCATGGACAACGCCAGAGCGAGCCACCAGAGGGATGCGCGCCCAGCCCGCAGCAGATGGCTTGGGCCGCGGTGAGCGCCCCATTCGGTTGCCGCACGCTCAGGACCGCCCAGCGGCGCACCCGCATGTCTCGCACCGAGTGGTGCACGCGAGGGCGCTGGCCCATGTCAATTCCACATCACCCAAACCTCGCTGAAGGGACCAATACTCATGTCCGTGATCAATGAGATCGACGTCCAAGCTCTGCAGGACACCACGGCCGCTGTCCGAGCAAACCCCGCGCTCGCCCAGGCCACCGTCTCCGTCGACGGGTCGTGGCAGGGTGGCTGCCGACTCGCCGCACAGACAGGCGCGACGACCCAGGGCGGTGTGCGGGACGAGTCGCGCGTCGCGAAGTTCGAGATGAGCAGTGACGAACCCGCCAGGTTGCTGGGGACCGACACCGCGGTCTCCCCCGGGGAGTACCTGCTGCAGGCGCTTGCCGGCTGCTACACCGCCACGCTCGCCGCCCTCGCCGCCGCTCAGGACATCGAGCTCAAGAGTGTCCGGCTGGAGCTCGAAGGTGATGTCGACTTCCGAGGCTTCCTCGGCACCGACGCCTCGGTCCGTCCGGGCCTTCAGCAGGTGCGTGTCCGCCTTGACGTCGAAGCCCCGGACGCCGGCCGTGAGCAGCTTGAGGAGCTCGTCGCCCTCGTCGAGCAGCGCTCGCCCATCCGCGACACCCTGATCCGCCCCGTCGACGTGGTCACGACGTTGGCCTGAACGCAGCGACTGACCATGGATTGGGCCGCGGTTCGCGGTTCCGCCCGCCCATCGGCCGACACGGTCGAGGAGCAGCGGGCCCAGCCATCGGCGAGCACATGTCGAGTGCTGCGCGTGCAGACGGCGCCCAGCCCAGCCAACCCCCGACTCCGAGGAGAAGTACCTCTAGTGAGTGCCCTGTTCACCCCTCTGACCCTGCGGTCACTCGAGATCCCCAACCGGGTCTGGATGTCCCCCATGTGTATGTACTCCGCGGCCCCGGACGGGCCGGAGGCTGGGGTGCCGACCGACTTCCATCTCGCCCACCTGGCCGCCCGGGCCGCCGGTGGGGCGGGGCTGGTGATGGCTGAGGCCACCGGTGTACGGCCGGATGGACGCATCAGTCCCTGGGACCTGGGCCTGTGGAACGGTCGGCAGCAGGAGGCGTTCGCCCGCGTCGCCGAAGCCATCCGTGCCCACGGGGCGGTCCCGGCGTTCCAGCTCGCGCATGCCGGCCGCAAGGCCTCTGTGGACAAACCATGGCTCACCGACGGCCCTCTGGCCCTCGCCGAAGGAGGCTGGCATGCGGTCGCCCCCAGCCCGGAACCGTACGCCGGTCTTCCCGCCCCACACGAGCTCACCGTTGAGGAGATCCAGCAGCTCGTAGGGGACTTCGCGGCTTCCGCCGAGCGCGCCCTGGCGGCAGGGTTCCAGATGATCGAGATGCTTGGTGCCCACGGCTTCCTGATCCACTCCTTCCTCTCCCCGGCCTCCAACCACCGCACCGACTCCTACGGCGGCAGCTTCGAGAACCGTCTGCGCTTCCCGCTGGAGGTCGTCGATGCGGTCCGCGCGGTCTGGCCCGACGACCTGCCGGTCTCCTTCCGCGTGTCCGCCACCGACTGGCTGACCGAGAACCCCGAGGACGACCGCGAGGGTTGGACCGGTGACGACACCGTTCGTCTCGCCAAGGAACTCCAGGCGCACGGCGTCGACCTGCTGGACGTGTCCAGCGGCGGTCTGGTCCGCGACGCCAAGATCCCCGTTCAGCCCAACTACCAGCTTCCGTTCGCCGTCCAGGCCGGTTCGGCGACCGGCATCCCGACGGGAGCCGTCGGGCTGATCACCGACCCGCACCAGGCGGAGGAGATCGTCGCCACCGAGCAGGCCGACGCCGTCCTGCTCGGCCGTGAACTGCTCCGCAACCCCTATTGGCCTCAGCACGCTGCCCTGGAACTCGGCGCCGAGCCTCGTTGGCCGGACCAGTACGGCTACGCCGTGCGACGGCGCGGCAAGCGCTGAGGCAACCACCGTTCACGGTTCAGGAGTGCAACGCTGCTGAGACGCTCACATGGTTGACCGGTTGATCGCCGAATCCATTCGTCGCTGAGATCGGTCAACTCCGCCCACGGCACTCATGTCGGCTCCCAACTCACCTGTATGGCCCAGGGATTCGATGGCGGAGAAGGACGGCGCGCGTCGCTTGACCAGATTCGAGGGACCAGGCCGTCACGACAGGGGAGCGGGGTGACCGGGCGGAACGCTGCGGGCGTTGGTGTGGTTGCCGCAGGGGGCACGGCACCCGCCCCGAGCCGTGCCGGCACGACTGGGCAGTGTTCGAGCCCGACCCGTGAGCACGTGAGGTGCTGCCCAGGCCGGGGCGGCCCATCCAACTACTCGGATGGGCCGCCCCGGGCTTCGCCGATCGTGGCACCTCGTCTGCGGCAGCGCTCACCGTGTTGCCGCAGCCTGGAGGTTGGCGAGATCGCCTACGGCGTTGCCCGAGTGGCGCCGAAGGCCACCACGAGGCGTTCGTCCGAGGCGAAGGACCACGTCAGCGCGCCGGCGTACGAGGAGCAGCGGCTCCCGTTGGAGCCCGTCCAGAACTGGTTGGAGCTGTCGGAGTTGCCGACGATCCTGTCGTTCGCCCCGCTGCCGCCACGGCAGGACGTGTTGCTGCGAAACACGGAACTGCCGGCGTCGAAGGAGTAGTTGCGTTCCTCGTTGTCGATGCTGAGGTTCTCCGAGATCGTCATCGTGCCGGGGTTCCTGTTGTAGGTGAAGCCGTGTTTGCCGTTGTCGTAGGCGATGTTGCGCCGGATGACGTGGTTGACGCCGATGTCCTCGCCGCCGAGCTTGAAACCGTTGCGATCGCCGTTTCCGGCTTGGCCGCCGTTGCTGCTACGAACGCGCCCGGCCCGGCGAGCTGGTCCGCATCGACGTCAATGCCCAAGTGACTCCGATGCCGTGCTGACCGCTCAGCGATCGGCCTGGGGTGTGCTCTCGCCGGGCATAACGGCCAGCTGTTGCTGGAGGACGGTGAGTTGCACGGGCAGTGCCTCGCGGTGGCGCGCCCGGCCGACGGCGGTAAGGATCACCCGGACCCGACGCCGGTCCGTACTGCATTCCTTTCGGGTGATGAGCCCGTCCCGAGCCAGGCGGGCGACCAGCCGGGACACGGCGCTCTGGCTGAGGTGAACGAGGCCGGCCAGTTCGTGTACGTAAAGACCGCGATCGTCGCCCGAATCGTTCTGGGTCAGGACATCGAGCACTTCGAAGTCGCTCGCGCCGAGCCCGAACCGCTGAAGTTCCCGGTCGAGGCTGCTGAAGGTGTGCGCGTGCAGAGCGAGCAGTTCCCGCCACTGGCGCATGAGCCGCTGCTCATCGGATACGCCGGTCATGGTGTGAAGCTACCAGATCTCGGCAGCTCCATGCATGGGCGGGATTTTACTATTCGGTGAGTGTGCATGCATGTAATCTCCTCGGCATGCTCTCCTCGCACCCTCGTACCACCGAACCAAGGACCGCTTGGAGCCGACGGCAGTGGGGGACACTGCTGGTGCTGTGCGCCGCGATGTTCCTCGACTCCTTGGACACCTCCATGGTCGGTGTGGCGTTGCCGTCCATCGGCACCGACCTGCACCTGTCGACCGCGTCCCTGCAATGGGTGGTGAGCGGCTACGTCCTCGGATACGGCGGCCTGCTCCTGCTCGGCGGACGGGCCGCCGACCTGCTGGGCCGCCGCCGAGTCTTCCTCGTCGCCCTCGCGGTTTTCGCCGCCGCCTCTGTACTGGGCGGTCTCGTCGACTCCGGCGGACTGCTCATCGCCTCCCGGTTCGTCAAGGGGCTGAGCGCCGCCTTCACCGCGCCCGCAGGTCTGTCCATCATCACCACCAGCTTCACCGAAGGCCCCGCCCGCAACAGGGCGCTGGCCATCTACGCCGCATGTGCGGCCAGTGGCTTCTCCACGGGGTTGGTGGTGTCGGGCCTGCTCACCGAGGTGAACTGGCGGTGGACGATGCTCCTTCCCGGGCCCATCGCCCTCCTGGCGCTTCTCGCCGGGCTGCGGCTGATCCCCAACAGCCCGCGCGGGAACGGCCGAAGCGACGGGTACGACCTGCCGGGCGCGGTGACCGGCACGGCGGCCATGCTGCTCCTCGTCCTCACCGTCGTCCAGGCACCCACGGTCGGCTGGGCTTCCACCCGTACCCTGCTCTGCCTGGCCCTGGTCGCGGCGCTGCTGACACTGTTCGTGGTCATCGAGCGCCGCAGCGCGCACCCCCTGATCCGGCTGGGCGTACTGCGTTCGGCGAACCAGATCCGCGCCCACCTGGGCGGCGTGGCCTTCTTCGGCTCCTACGTCGGCTTCCAGTTCCTGGCCACCCAGTACATGCAGTACCTGCTCGGCTGGTCGGCTCTCCAGACCGCGCTGGCCTTCCTGCCGGCCGGGGCGCTGGTGACCGTCGCCTCCACCCGGATCGGCCCGGTCATCGACCGCTTCGGCACCCTCCGGGTGATCGCGGTCGGCTTCACCGCCCTCGCCCTGTGCTACGTCCTCTTCCTCCGCGCCGACCTCACTCCCCGATACGCGGCGGTCGTACTGCCCTCGATGCTCCTGCTCGGCCTGGCCTGCACGCTGACCTTCCCTTCCCTCAACATCCAGGCCACCAACGGGGTGGACGAGAAGGAACAGGGCATGGTCTCCGGACTGCTCAACAGCTCGTTCCAGATCGGCGGCGCGGTCGTCCTCGCGGTGGTCACGGCCGCGATCACCGCGAGCCGGCACAGCCGCGCAGGCTCACCCCAGCAGATCCTCGAAAGCTACCGATCCGGGCTGGCCGTCGTCGTCCTCGTCGCCCTGGCCGGCCTCCTGGTGACACTGACCGGTCTGCGCAGCGACCCACGGCGGCACAGGACAGCCCTGGTCGCGGCCGACGAGCCCGCGACAACGGCGTCGGTGCACGGCGGCGCCAGGACCGACGCGCCCAGGGGCGGCGCCTAGCACCCCGCGTGACGTCGACTGCGCGTCGGCTGTGGGGGCCGGATGCCGTGGTGCTTCAGCACCGCCTGGTGACAACCGGCAGTCACCTCAGACTCACCAACGCGCACCGGGGCCGCGGGAAGAACCGCGACTCCTGCCGGTCAACGAGACCTGGCCACAACGCCCACTGGCCCAACTCCCGCATCCCCGCTCCCGAACGAGGCCCACCATGAAGCGCAGCATCGGAACCAGTAGTGGCACATCGCGCGATCCCGCCTCCGGCGAGGCCGCCCCCACACGCTGGCGCCGACCCGTCACGGTTCTCGCCCTCGGCTCATTCGCCATGGGCACCGACTCCTTCATCCTGGCCGGCATCCTGCCCCAGATCTCACAGGGACTGAACATCACCGCCGGCGCCGCCGGCCAGACGATCACCGCGTTCGCCCTCGCCTACGGCCTGGCCGCCCCCTTCCTGGCCGCCTTCACCAGCAGGCTGCCGCGCAAACCCCTCATGGTGTGCGCCCTGGTCCTGTTCGTGCTGGCCAACCTCGCTTCCGCCGCCGCGCCCGATCTCTCCCTGCTGCTCACCGCCCGCATCCTCGCCGGCCTCGGGGCGGCCCTGTACACGCCCAGTGCGTCTGCAGCCGCGGCGGCCCTGGCCGGCCCCGCCCACCGCGGCCGAGCCATGTCGATCATCCTCGGCGGCCTGACCCTCGGCACCGTCTTCGGTGTTCCCATCGGCATCACCATCGGCCAGCACATCTCCTGGAGGGCCGGACTCGCCTTCGTCGCCGCTGTCGGCGCCACCGCGCTGCTCGGGATGCTCGCGGTCCTGCCCGCGCTGCCCGTCCCGCCGGCGATTCCCCTGGCCCGGCGCTTCACCGTCCTCGCCGACCGTCGTGTCGTGGCCGTCGTCGTCTTCATTCTGCTGATCAGCGCCTCGAACATGATCTTCTACACCTACGCCGCCGACATCCTCGGGCAGATCGCTCACATCACAGGCGGCACTCTGACCATGGCGCTGCTCGCGTGGGGTGTGGGTGGCGTGATCGGTTCCTTCGGCAGCGGCCACCTCACCGACCGCTGGGGACCCGAACGAACCCTCTCCGTTGTCCTCTGCGTCCTCATCGTCGGCCTGGCCGTCCTCACGCTCGCCACCTCGCTCCCCGCGGTGATCAGCGTGATGACCCTCTACGGCGCAGCGGCATGGTCATTCGCCACCCCCAACAACCACCGCCTCACCGCCTTGACACCCACCCTGCCCGGCGTGGTCATCTCCTTCAACTCGTCCGGCATCTACCTCGGCCAGGCCTTCGGAGCCGGGCTCGGAGGCATCCTCCTCAGCCATGGCCTCGGTGCGCGGACCCTCTGCTTCTTCAGCGCCGGAGTCGCCCTGACCGCAGCTGTGGTCCACCTGTTCATCGGCCGGCCTGTCACGTCCTGAGGACCGCCCGGCAACCACACGAGAAACAGAAAGAAGCACCCATGACCACCGTGCACGGAACATCCACCGACATTGCCACCCAGGACGGCACGGCAGACGCCTACCTCGCCCGCCCTGACGACAACCTGCCCCATCCCGCAGTGCTGTTCTACACGGATGCCTTCGGGCTGCGCCCCCACGTGCAGCGGATGGCCGACCGCCTCGCCAGGGCCGGTTACACCGTCCTGGTCCCCAACGTCTTCTACCGCCACGGGCGGGCACCCGTCGTCGAACTGCCCGACTTCATCGACCTCTCCCGGCGCCCGGAGATCTTCCAGCAGGTACGACCGCTCATGCAGGCGCTGACTCCCGAACTGGCGATGCGCGACGCCGAGGCCTATCTGCGCCGGCTCGCCGACTGCCCACACACGACAGGCGGACCGGTCGGTATCACCGGCTACTGCATGGGCGCCGGCCTCGCCCTGCGCACCGCCGGAACCTACCCGCACCAGGTCGCCGCCGCGGCCGGTTTCCACGGCGGGAACCTGGCAACTGACACGGCAGACAGCCCGCACCTGCTGGCCGACCGCGTCACCGCCGAGGTGTACTTCGGCCACGCGGACCAGGACCACGCACTGCCCACCGAGCAAATCGACCGCCTCGAAAAGGCGCTCACCGCGGCAGGCGTCCGCCACCACAGCGAGGTCTACACCGGCGCACACCATGGCTACACCCAGGCCGACACCGATGCCTACCACCCCGAAGCGGCAGAACGCCACTGGACAGCGCTGCTGGCCCTGCTGGACAGCACGCTGTGAAGCGCCTGCGCCTGACGACGGCTCACCGACACCATGGACAGCCCTCACCTCCGAGCCGGCCGCCGAGACGAAAGTCGGTATCGGCCCCTGCAAGGGTAAGGACAGCGCCACCACGCTGGGTCCGTACCTGGTCACTGCCGACGAGCTGGAGAACTGTCGGGACGCCGACGGGGTTCCTGCGCCTGGCGCTGACGCCCGAGATCAACGGCGCGGTCGTTGGCAAGGATTTGCTGGTGGGCGGGAGGCCGTCCCCGCCTGCTCGTCGCTGACCTGGCCGTATTCGGCGTTGCAGAGGGTGTCGGCTTCCGCCGCCATGAGCGCATCGGCGAACGTCTTGACCATCGCGCGCAGCAGAGCCGGACTCGCTGTGGCGAGGGTGTCTTCGGCGAGGGCGTGCGGGGGCACACTGTCGGGTGCGGTCATCGTGCTGATCTCCTTCGAGGCTTCGGCACTTCGAAGATCAGCCGGCGGCCGTTCATCCATGCGGGCACCATCCTGATGCCGGAACAAACCCCCGGATCAGGGCGAACCCGTACACCACTTCCCTGGACGCAACCGAGCTGCCGAGCCGATTTGGGGTGCGGTCGCAGCAGAGGCCGTGGAGATCTACCGCACGCTTGTAACTGTGGCACCCGCAGGGTTCATCTTCGATGCTGCGTAGCGTGTTGAGATTGCAGGTGGCGGTACTCTGAACCGCTCCGGGTCTGATGGAGGCTCGATTCCCTGAGAGGATCGAGTCACGGCACGTCCGTCCCTCTACCCTCCCGAGCTTCGTGAGCGTGCGGTGCGCATGGTTGCGGAGGTTCGTCCGAACTACCCCACCGAGTGGGCCGCGATGAAGGCGGTCGCCGCGAAGCTGGGCATCGGTGCGGCGGAGACGGTGCGGACCTGGGTCCGCAAAGCGCAGGTGGACACCGGCGAGCGGCCCGGTACCACCTCCGAGGAAGCCGCGGAGATCAAGCGTCTGCGGGCCGAGAACGCCGAACTGCGGCGGGCTGACGAGATCTTGAAGGCGGCGTCGGCTTTCTTCGCGGCCGAGCTCGACCGGCCGTCGAAGCGCTCGTAGCGTTCATCGACGAGTTCAAGAAGGTGTTCGGCGTCGAGCCGAACTGCCGTGTGCTCTCCGGGCACGGGCTGGAGATCGCAACGAGCACCTGGCCAGGGAGACCTGCCCCGGCTGCGGCATGACCTGCGAGCACCAGGACTTGCCCCGGGTGACGGTCGACGCCGATGACCCGGGGCTCGACGACGACCGGGTGGCACGGTTCTTCTGGTACCACACGAGCACGCAACCGGACTGGCTGCCCATTCATCAGGCCAGTCAGTTGTCGGAACTCTGTCGGATCGGTGGCCGTGCACGGAGCACAGGATGGTAAGTCGCCTGGCACAGCAAACCATTGCGCCTGCTCGTCGGGGCCCTGCTCCTCGGTGGGTTCAGCCGTCCGAGGTGGCCAGGCCCCTGACCGTGCCGCGGATGGTCGGATGGCGGTACAGCTCCCGTAGCCGTAGCGACGGCAGGCCCTGCGCGCGGAGTGCGGCGCCGATGCGGACTGCGAACAGGGAGTTGCCGCCCAGCTCGAAGAAGTCGTCGTCCAGGCCGACGGGCGTGCCGAGCACCTCGCTCCAGACCTGCCGTAGCCGCTCGGTGAGCTCGTCCTCGGCCGTGACGGGCGCGGCGTCCCGAGTCGGCGCGGTGGGAGTCGCGGGTGCGAGGAGCCGGGCCGTGTCGAGTTTGCCGTTGGCTGTCAGCGGCAGGGTGTCCAGGGCAGTCACCGTGGTGGGGAGCATGTAGTCGGGGAGGATGCCCGCGGCCCGCTTGCGGACTGTCACCGGATCGCCGCCGGAGAGGACCACGTAAGCGTCGATCCTGGCGGTGGCCGCGTCGTCCGGGGCGTCGCGCCGCACCACCACGGCCGCCGCCCGGACATCGGGGTCTTCCAGCAGCACTGAGCGGATCTCGTCCAGTTCGATCCGGAAGCCGCGGATCTTGACCTGGCTGTCGATGCGTCCGAGGTGTTCGAGGCGGCCGTCCGGGCGCAGGCGTCCCAGGTCGCCGCTGCGGTACATGGTGCCGCCGGTGTAGGGGTCCGGGACGAAGCGCCGGGCGGTCAGCTCTTCCTGGCCGAGGTAGCCGAGCGCGACCCCGGCGCCGCCGACGCAGATCTCGCCCGCCACACCGGGCGGCTGGAGCCGCCCGGACGGGTCGGTCACATACAGGTGCCAGCCGGGCAGTGCCCGTCCGACGGAGCGGGTGGCGGCGAGTGCCAGTCGCCGGGTGAGGGTCTGCTCGGTGACGTGGACCGTCGTCTCCGTGATGCCGAACATGTTCACCATCCGGCAGACCGACTCGGGGTGCCGGTCGAACCAGGGCAGCAGCATGCGCGCGTCGAGCGGTTCGCCGCCGAAGACGACCATCCGGACCGAGAGCTGGGTGTGGTCGACGTCCAGCAGCTGGGCGAAGGCCGACGGGGTCTGGCTGAGCACGGTGACTTTCTCGGCCACGAGCAGGTCGCGGAAGCGGTCGGGTTCGCGGGAGACGAAGTACGGCACCACGACCAGCCGCCCGCCGGTCAGCAGGCACCCCCAGATCTCCCACACCGAGAAGTCGAAGGCGCTGGAGTGGAACCAGGTCCACACGTCGTCGGTGCCGAAGCCGTACTCCTCGCGGGTCGCGTCGATGAGGGCGATCACGTTGCGGTGCGGCACCTCGACGCCCTTGGGGCGGCCGGTGGAGCCGGACGTGTAGATGACGTAGGCGGCGGAGTCGGGCGCGGTGGCCGTCGGCGGAACCGGGGCGTGGGCCAACTGCTGGTCAGCGTTCAGCAGTTCCTCCGGGGCGGCGGGCTCGCAGCCCGCGACGTCCGGGAACTCCGGTAGCCGGGTGATCACCACCCGCAGTCCCGCGTCCTGTGCCGTGTGGGCGATGCGGTCCGCCGGGTAGGCCGGATCGACGGGTACGTAGGTAGCGCCGGCCTTCAGTACGGCGAGCAGGGTGACGACGAGTTCGGCGGTGCGTTCCAGGCAGACGCCCACGCGGTCGCCGGGCGTGACGCCGCGCTCGCGCAGGCCGTGGGCCAGCCGAGTCGACCGCTCGTCCATCTCGCCGTAGGTGAGATGGGCGGCGCCGTCGGTCACGGCGATGCGCTCCGGTGCCGCCCTCGCGATCCGCGCGAACGCCTCGGGCACGGTCACCGGGGTGGTGACCAGCGGGCGGGACGGGCGGCCGAGTGCCGCCACACGGTCGCGTTCGGCTTCGTCGAGCAGATCGATGTCGTCGATGGCGGTGCCGGGCTCGGTGAGGATCATCCGGTGCACCCGCACCAGGTACCGGGTGAACTGCGCGGCGATCTCGGTGGAAATGTGGGTGCTGAGGTGGTCGCAGCGCAGCTGCCAGCCGTCGGCGTCCTTGAAGACCGACAGGGTGAGCGGGAACGGCGGTGCGAGGCAGGGCGCGTACGCGCCGGGGAGTTCCGCGTCGTCGAAGAGCAGACCGGCGAGTGCGGGTCCCTCCGCCGGGCAGGGCTTCAGCTCACCGAGCGTGACGGCCTCCGGCACGGTGAAGGCGCCGTGGTCGGTGCCGATGACCGGCGCGGTCTCTGGGTCGTGGCGGCGTAGGGTCACGGCGAGGGCGGCGAGCCAGCTTGCCTCGTCGCCGCCGTCGTCGAGGGCGAAGAGGTGCGGGAGGGCGGGGCCTTCGTCAGCCAGGCCCCAGGCGGGTGCGGGTATGGATGCTGTGGGTGTGAGCGCTGTGGCGGCGGGGCGGCCCGCTTCCGGACCGACGGACTGACCGGCCTCCGGCTCGACGGACTCGCCGACTGTCAGCCGCCCGAGAGCCGCACGGTCCCACTGGTCCCGCGCGGCCACGATGACCAGATCGCAGGTGTCGTCGGCGTAGCGCAGCAGCACCCTGCGCAGTCCCTCGGTCGGTCGGGCGAGTTCGCCCGCGCGCCGGCGCTCGGCGAGCGGGTGCGTCGCCGGCACGGGTACGTCCTCGATCCACAGTCCCGGAGGGGCCGTCGGATGCGGCGAGCGGTTTGAGCGGATGCGGAGCGCGTGGCAGCGGGCCGCGGGGTGGAGGGGGCCTGACACGGTCGTACTCCTTGTCGACGCGGGGAGTTGTTCCGGGGATTCCGGAGAGGTTGTCCGGGGGAGTCGTTCGGGAAGGGCGGATGCGGGGCGTGAGCTCAGCGGATGCTGAAACCACCGTCCACGGTCAGGACCGAGCCGGTGATCTGACGCGACTCGTCCGAGGCGAGGAAGACCACCGCGGCGGCGACGTCCTCGGGCTCGATCAGCGCGTTCATCGGCTGCGCCTCGACGAAGGTCTTCTCGTGTTCGTGCACCGGCACTTCGAGCGCCCTGGCGATCTCGGCGAGCATGCGGCCCTCGGCCTGCGCGTCGTCGCGCACTGACCCGGGACAGACCGCGTTCACGCGCACCTTCGTCGGCGCGTAGTCGAGCGCCGCCGCCTTGGTCAGTCCGACGACGGCGTGTTTGGCGGCGACGTACCCGGCGAAGTGCCGGTAGCCCACGAGACCCGCGGTGGAGGCGACGTTGACGATGCTGCCGGCGCGCCGGGTGCTCATCGCCTTGCCGACCTCGCGGATCACCCGCCAGGCGCCGGAGAGGTCCACGTCGATCATCAGGGACCACTCCTCCTCGTCGATCTCGTGCACCGGCTTGCCCGAGGGCGCGGCGATGCCCGCGTTGTTGACGGCGACGTCGATCCGGCCGAACCGGTCCTCGGCCCGGGTCACCGCCTCCCGTACGGCTCGCAGGTCACGGATGTCGGCCGGGGCGGTGAGGACCGCCGCGCCCGCCTCCCGGCACAGCGCGGCCGTGTGCTCCAACTGCCCCATGGTGCCCAGCGGGTAGGGCACACCGGGCAGGTCGGCGCAGATGTCCAGCAGCGTGAGATCGGCGCCCTCGGCGGCACAGGCGAGCGCGGTGGCTCTGCCGAGTCCGCGGGCGGCGCCGGTGACGAGGACCGACTTGCCGTGCAGACGCATCGGGAACTCCTTGGTGATCGAGTGGGTGGGGTGTCTACAGCACGGTCGAGACGATCAGCCGGACCAGCGCGGGCGCGGCGTCGGTGAGGTACATGTGACCCCCGGGGACTTCGACGTGCTCGAAGTCCCGGCCCGCGACCTTGCTCCAGGACTCGGCGTCGTCGTAGCCGACGAGGTCGTCGTCCTCGCCCCGGACGACCGTGAGCGGGGCGTCCAGCGGGAGGCCGGTGGAGGGCGTGTAGTTCTCGTGCATCTCGACGTCCGCGCGCAGGGCGGGCAGGATCATCTCGCGCATCTCCGGGTCGTCCAGCGCGGGATGGTGGTAGCCGGCGAACTCGCCGACCTGGGCGAGGAACTCCTCGTCCGACAGACCGGTGGCCCGCCGCTCGCGCCCCCGAGCCGGCTCCGGCGAACCGCTGACGAACAGGTGGACCAGCTCGACGCCGGGCTCGACGACCAGCCGGTGGGCGAGTTCGTAGGCGAGCACCGCACCGAGGCTGTGGCCGAACAGGGCCACCCTGCCGCCCTCCTGGCCAAGCCGCGCCCGCAGCTCGGCAAGGAGACCGTCGACGGCCTGGTACACGTCCCGGTACGGCTCCTCGTCGATCAGCCGTTCGCGGCCGGGCAGTTGCAGGGGCACGATCTCCACCGCGTCCCCGGCCAGCGCCGACCAGGGTCGGTAGAAGGAGGCGCCCGCCCCGGCGTACGGCAGGCAGATCAGCTTGGTCGTGTCATGCGTGGTCATGGGTGCGGGTCTCTCCTTGTGAGTGGGGTACTTCGTGCGCGCCTTGTGGGCGAGGAATTCCGGGGCGCGGGTCGGACGCGAGCAGCCCGGCGAGTTCCGCCGCCTCGACGGCGATGCGCAGCGCCCCGGCGGCACGGTCCGGGCCGGGCAGCCCGGGGCCGACCGGCATGACGTTGAGCGTGGTGGCGCCGGCCTCGGCGAACGCCGTCATCCGCTCGGCGATCCGCTCCCGCGGCCCGAGCAGTGAGGTGGCGTCGAGGAATTCGAGCGGTACGGCGGCCATGGCACCCGGGTAGTCACCGGCCAGGAACCGCTCCTGGACGGCACGGGCCTCGGCTCCGAAGCCCATGCGCTCGGCCAGCTGGGTGTAGTGGTTGTCCTCCCGCCCGCCCATGCCGCCCAGGTACAGCGCGGCGTACCCACGCACCCGGCGTGCGCAGGCCCGCCAGTCGGCTCCGGTCACCAGCGGCACGCCGGGGGCGATGTCGAACCCGTCGAGGGTGCGCCCCGACTTGGCGAGGCCGGCCTTGAGCGGCTCCAACTGCCGGGCGGCGTGGGCGGGGGAGAAGAAGACCGGGAGCCAGCCGTCGGCGATCTCCCCGGCCAGTTCGAGGTTCCCCGGGCCGAGCGCGGCGAGGTAGACCGGGATCCGCTCACGCGGTGGCCGGATGGTGAGGGCGAGTGCCTTTCCGGGGCCGTCCGGCAGCGGCAGCGTGAAGTGGCGGCCCGCGTACTCCAGGGGCTCTCGGCGCAGTGCCCGGCGTACGAGGTCGACGTATTCCCGGGTACGCCCCAGTGGCGAGCCGAATCTGACGCCGTGCCAGCCCTCCGAGACCTGCGGGCCGGACACGCCGAGCCCGAGTCGGAGCCGTCCGCCGGACAGGGTGTCGAGGGTGGCGGCGGTCATCGCCGTCATGGCGGGCGAGCGGGCCGGGATCTGAAGGACCGCGCTGCCGATGTCGATGCGGGAGGTGCGGGAGGCGATCCAGGACAGCAGGGATACGGCGTCGGATCCGTAGGCCTCCGACACCCACACCGCCGAGTAGCCGAGATCCTCGGCCAGGGAGGCGAGCGGGAGGTTGGAGGCGTCGTTGCCGCCGACCCAGTAGCCGAGGTTGAGGCCGAGGCGCAGGGTGGGGACGGTCATGGGGGCTCCTGTGCGGGGCGGGCGC
>NZ_JAKEIP010000123.1 GCF_021474425.1 Streptomyces muensis
CCCCCCCGTTTTTCAAGCCCAAGCCGGAATCCGCGATTATATACCCGGTCTCGTGGGCTCGGTTTTGTGTATAAGCGACCGCCCCCCCCCGGCGGCCGCCCACGTCCCCCTCTCCCGGACAGGGCGGCCGCCCTTCTGTGGGACGGGCCACACGGACCCGGGAGTGCGAGATCCCGGAGGCGCGATAGCCTGACCGGTGGATCTCTCGACGCCAAGAGATCGATCATCTCTACCAGCTGTCATACGGAGAACGCCATGACCCGCACTCCCGTGAACGTCACCGTCACCGGCGCAGCCGGCCAGATCGGTTACGCCCTGCTCTTCCGCATCGCCTCCGGCCAGCTGCTCGGCGCGGACGTGCCGGTCAGGCTGCGACTCCTCGAGATCACGCCGGCGCTCAAGGCGGCCGAGGGCACGGCCATGGAGCTGGACGACTGCGCGTTCCCGCTGCTCCAGGGCATCGACATCAGCGACGACCCGAACGTCGCCTTCGACGGGGCCAACGTGGCCCTGCTCGTCGGCGCCCGCCCCCGTACCAAGGGCATGGAGCGCGGTGACCTCCTCGAGGCCAACGGCGGCATCTTCAAGCCGCAGGGCCAGGCCATCAACGCCCACGCCGCGGACGACATCAAGGTCCTCGTCGTCGGCAACCCGGCCAACACCAACGCGCTCATCGCGCAGGCCGCCGCCCCCGACGTACCGGCCGAGCGCTTCACCGCGATGACCCGCCTGGACCACAACCGCGCGCTCACCCAGCTCGCGAAGAAGACGGGCTCGACCGTCGCCGACATCAAGCGGCTCACCATCTGGGGCAACCACTCCGCCACCCAGTACCCGGACATCTTCCACGCCACCGTCGCCGGCAAGAACGCCGCCGAGGTCGTGAACGACGAGAAGTGGCTCGCCGAGGACTTCATCCCGACCGTCGCCAAGCGCGGCGCGGCGATCATCGAGGCCCGCGGCGCCTCCTCCGCGGCCTCCGCCGCCAACGCCGCCATCGACCACGTCCACACCTGGGTCAACGGCACCGCCGACGGCGACTGGGTCTCCATGGGCATCCCGTCGGACGGGTCGTACGGCGTTCCCGAGGGCCTCATCTCCTCCTTCCCCGTCACCACCAAGGACGGCAAGTACGAGATCGTCCAGGGCCTGGAGATCAACGAGTTCTCCCGCGCCCGTATCGACGCCTCCGTCAAGGAGCTCGAGGAGGAGCGCGAGGCGGTCCGTTCCCTCGGTCTCATCTGAGCCGACGTCCGGCAGCAGCTCAGCCGCAGGCCCCGTATCGGATTCGTCCGGTGCGGGGCCTGCTTCTTGGGTAGGTTTGCGGGGCGAACGCTGATGGAGGGCTCGGATGGCATCGGTCGGGGGACCTGGGCGACTGGGAGTGGTGTTCGTCCATGGCTTCAACTCGTCGGCGGCGATGTGGGAACCCTTCACGTCGCTGATCGACCGGGACGCGGAACTGGATTTCGTCAGACCACTTCCGTTCTCCTACGACACCCGGCTGTGGCAGGCCGGTCCGTTGCGCAGGGTCCCCGACTTCGACACCGTGGCCGACAGTCTGAAGGAATTCCTCGACACCGAGACCGAGGGTTTCGACCGGCTGATGCTGGTCTGCCACAGCCAGGGCGGGCTGATCGGCCAGCGCTGTCTCGCCCGGATGCTCGCCGAAGGGCGCGGCAAGGATCTGACCCGGATGCGGCGGGTCGTGCTGTTCGCCTGCCCCAACAACGGCTCGCAGTTCGCTCTGGGGCTGCGTCGCGGACTGTTACGGCGCAACCCCCAGGAACGCCAGTTGCGGCCGCTGGATCAACAGATCACCGACACTCAACGGACCATCCTGCGCGATATCGTCAACGCACGGGAGGTCACCTCGCGGGCCTGTCCGATCCCGTTCTCGGTCTACGCCGGCGAGACAGACAACATCGTCACGCCCGCCTCGGCACGCAGCGTCTTCCCCGACGCGGCCGTTCTCCCCGGAGACCACTCCGGCATCGTGCGGCCCACCTCACGTGAGCACCGCTCCTTCTCCACCCTCAGGCGTCTGATGCTCACCACCGCCGGGGCCGAACCGGTCACCACCGACTCGAGCACTTCCGAACCACCCACTCTCGAACCGTCCACCACCGGTGTGCCGGAATTCTCGGGTCCCTTTCCAGACACCGTCGCGGTGGTGCGGGTCGCCGAACGCATTCCCGACATGGACGACGCTGACTTCCGGCGGCAGGTGATCGCTCTGATGCGGCAGGCGTTGGCGCCGCAGGCGGGTTTCACCCCCGCTTTCAGGGCACATCCGCGTGACCATTTGCTGGAGATCGTCGAGCGCTGCCAGTCGCATCGGATGCGCGCCGCCGCCCTGGCCGCCTTTCGGGACGCCGTCGGTGTCCTGCGCCCCGACGATGCGGCCACCGTCGAGTTGCGCGCGATGATCCGGGACCCTGAATGACGTCGTTCAAGGATCCCGCACCTCCGGGTGGCCGCCGCACTTCACTGTGGTCCTGGTTCGGCCAACGGCGTAGACCCAAGCCGGGCATGATGGATTCGACCCCGGTGAGGGCGCCGCTGGAAGCGTCGGTGGACACACCGGTGGTGGGAGGCGACCGACCGGACGGCGGTGGCTGGTCCGCCGATCAGGTCGATGAACTCTGCCGCGTACTTCTGGGTTTCTCCGACCTTCACGATCCCCAGTTCTTCGGACAGGTCCTGCTGTCCGTCGGGAAGCGACTCGGAAGGGGCAACGCCCCCTTCACCGTGCCGTACCACGCCGATGCCCGCAGCCATGTGGCGGCCCTGGTGCACGCCATGGACCGGCACCAGGATCCCGGCGCTGCCTTACGGGCACTCGCCGACGCATTGCGCCTCCTGCGGGGAGACGAAGCCGCCACGGTGCGCCTGGACGGGATCGTGGACGAACTGAACCCCGCGGGGAGGCTTTCCGGGCCCAGGCTCAGAGCGGTGATCGCCCACCTCGACGCCATGAAGGCCCCCGTGCCGGTGACCATGGCCGGCGAGGCTCTGCGAAGGGCCCGCCTCCCTGGCGAACCAGCCGGTCTACGGGGCAGCGAGACCGTCGCCGAAATGGTCAGACGGCTCAACGACGCCCGTGACTTCACCCCTGCCGACACGGACGCGGCAGCCCGTGCGCCTCTTGTACTGCGGTTCCTGGCGGAGCTCGCCGACGATCTGTCCGAGACGGATCAGGCGCTGTTGCGCAATCACGTCAGCCTGGCGGTGGGCGAACTCGGGCTTCCGGCCGAGGTGGCGGACGAACTCTCCGGCCGCGGCCGGCGGTTGGTGACGCGAGGCGAACGCCGGGTCCTGCAGATCCGGCTGCGCGAGGCCATACCCGGCAAACAGAAGTACACCGTCGACGCCGCGCTGTTCGACTGGACGGCGACCGGTCTGAGCCGGCCCCGCAAGCGGGAGATACAGCAGCCCTTCAGCCTCGGTGAGCTCAGGGATTTCGGTCGGACGTGCCTCGACGACTGGTCCGACCTGGTCACACGGTTCGACGAGGCCGACTGGGTCCGGGTGGAGTTCCTGCTCCCCTGGTCGTTGCTGGGCCATCCCGTGGAGCACTGGCTGACGGACGGGCACGAGTATCGGCTGGGGCACAAGTACCCGGTGGTCGTACGGTCGTTGGATCGGTTGGAGCGGCCGTCGTGGCGCCGGGACTGGACGCGTCGGTGGAGAACCCTCCATCATGCGGCCACATGGCGACTGTGCGACGGAATCGCCTGGCTGGCCGTCGACGCCACGGCGCAGAGCGCATTGGACGGCGAAGTACTCCACGTCCGAGGACGTGACGGAGAAGTGCGGACCTGGCTCGACGAGCGCCCGCAGACCACCGCGCTGGGACTCGGGCTCGCCTTCGCCTACGACCCGCAGAGCATGAAGCGGGCGCTCTGCCTTCAGGAAGCCGTGTGTGAGGGAGTTCCCCTCATCGTGTGGCGTCGGGACGGCGGCGACCCGGGGGAGCTCGCCCGGCGCGTGAACGAAGCCGTCGCCTTGCAGTTCTCCGAACTTCCCGACCATCTCAGGCGTTGGCGCCGGTCCGCCGCCAGGGACGACACCAAGGACATGCACAACCACCTGACCCTGCTCTGGGACGATCCCGAATGCGTGCGCCAGGAGACGGCTTTGATCGCACCGACCTCTCACCCACAGACGTCATGACGCCACCGAGCTCAGGAGGGCCGGTATGAACGAGGCCGACAGGGACGGCAGTTACCCCGAGCCGCTGCCGCCGACGGGCGTCGCGGGTGGCGCTGCGGCGACCGCCCCGGAACCGGACTGGTGGATGTACCGCTGCGCTTCCGAGCCGCATGACGGCATCAAGCGGCTCCCCGCCGCGCCGCCCTGGCGTTCCTTCGCTCATCTTGTCGAGCCCGAGGAGATCCTCGACCCACCGCACCCGACGGGGGCGGCCGAGCGGCGCCGACTGGGCCGTCATCTGCGAGCGGCCACGTATCAGGCGGACCGCGAGGAGATCCACCTGGTGAACATGGCCCTGCTGCTGCGCCGCCCGCTGCTGGTCACCGGACGGCCCGGGGTCGGAAAGTCCACTCTGGCCTACAGCATCGCCCACGAGCTGGGGCTCGGACCCGTGCTGCGCTGGCCCGTCACCAGCCGCTCGACACTGCAGGACGGCCAGTACCACTACGACGCGATCGGCCGGCTGCAGGACGTCGGTCTGCGGGAAAGGATGGCCGAGCAGTCGGCGCGGACCGACGAGGGCGCCCCAGAGGGCGTTCAGCCACCGGACATCGGTCGGTACCTGCGGCTCGGGCCACTGGGCACGGCGCTGCTTCCCTGGCGTACTCCGCGGGTCCTGCTCGTCGACGAGATCGACAAGAGTGACGTCGACTTTCCCAACGATCTGCTGCACGTCTTCGAGGAAGGTGAGTTCACCATCCCCGAACTCGCCCGTCTCAGCCAGCCGACGACCCAGGTCATGACCGCTGACGACGGAGGCTGGGCACAGCTGCGGCAAGGGCGCGTCCGCTGCCACGAGTTCCCGGTCGTGGTGATGACGAGCAACGAGGAACGGGAATTCCCCTCGGCCTTCCTACGGCGCTGTATCCGTCTCGAAATCCGCCCGCCGGACCGGCCGAAACTGGCGCGGCTGCTGGCCGCTCACCTGCCGGTGTCCGAAGGGCCGCCGTTGTCCGTGCGCGAGGAACTCATCTCCGAGTTCCTGCGCAAGCAGGACGACGAGGGGGCTGAGCTCGCCAATGACCAACTGCTCAACGCGGTGCGCGTGGCGCAGCGGATCTGGAACGACCCCGAAGAGCGCGATCTCGTCAGGGACCACCTGATGAGGCCGCTGAACGAAGGGTGAGCTCCGTGGACGACAGCCTGGCACGTGGGATGGCCCGGCTGCTGGCCGGGACGGACACCCCGTCGACGGACGACATCGCGGACGCACTGTGGGTCGCCCGAGTCATCGGCAGGAGTGGCTCGCGCGAGGAAGGTCCGCAGGAGGAACCCGCACACGTCGACGACTTCGGGGCGGACGCCGGCGGGGAGACCTGGGCTGACGTCGGGTCCGGGAGGGGAGGCCGCCCGGGATCGGGGACCTCGGGGAGCTGGCTGTCCCGGCTGCTCGCCCAGAGGAACGCGCGTCGGGACCGTACGAGGGACGCCAGCCCCATCGCGGCCCCTCCGCCCGCCGTTCCGCTGCATCCGGTGTCCGCGGGCATGGGTGGGGCGATGGCTCCCCTGGCCCCCGGCACCGAGAACAGCGGCGAGGCATCCGAGGGGCTGGGCGCCGTCGTGCGGGTACAGAGCGAACCGGCGCTGAGCGAGTCCTTGTCGATCTCGCAGGCCCTTCGCCCCTTGAAGCGCCAGGTGCGGGCACCCGGCGTCCAGAGGCTGGACGAAGCGGCGACGGCGAGGGCGACCTGCGAGTCGTCGGTGCTGATGCCTGCGTGGCTTCCGCACACCGAGCGCTGGCTCTCCGTGGACCTCATCGTGGACATGGGGCCCTCGATGGTGATCTGGCGCCGGCTGGCCGCCGAACTGCGCACCTTGCTCGAAGGACACGGCGCCTTTCGCATGGTACGCACCTGGTCCCTCGACAGCGGCGAAGCCGAGCCAAGGCTCTCCCCGTTCCGCCGCAGGCAGGGCTCGGGGCCGAAACGGACCGTCCCCCTGGAACAACTGGCGGATCCCACCGGTCGGCGCGTCCTCCTGCTGCTCACCGACGGGGTCGGGCCCCTGTGGCACGGCGGCGGTCTGAGTGAGGCGCTGTGCCAGTGGTCCCGCAACCGCCCGGTGGCCGTGCTCCAGGTCCTTCCCCGCAGCATGTGGCACCGCACGGGGCTGCCGCCCGTGCCGGTGCTGGCCCGGCCGGGCCCACCCGGTCACGCCACTCCACAGTTCCGAACCGAGACCGCGGTGCCGGGCACGCCGTCGCAGGGCCGGTGCCGACGCTTCGTGCCCGTGCTGGAGCTGGACGCGGACTGGATCGCCCCGTGGGCCCAGGTGGTCGCCGGACGCGCTGCCGGCTGGACACCCATGCTGGCCGTCCCCGTCGGCGGCTCCGAGACGGACAACGCCGCGGCGCCCGACGAGGAGGTCGAAGCACCCGCCGGCCTCGACCCGGCGGCCCTGGTCGAACGCTTCCGGAGCGAAGCCTCACCGAGCGCCTTCGAGCTGGCCGGCTACCTCGCCGCCACCCCGCTGGTCCTGCCCGTCATGCGGCTGGTCCAGCGCACGATGATGCCGCGCTCCAAACCGGCGCATCTCGCGGAGGTCTTCCTGTCCGGGCTGCTGACGCCGGCCGACGGCGGCGCCGCCCCCGATCCCGGCGAGGATCCGGATCTACGCCTTTACGACTTCCGGCCCGGTGTCCGGGACGTGCTGCTCGACACGCTGACCCGGCAGGAGTCCCTGCGCACCCTGGACGTGGTGGGCCAGATATCGGGCAGGGTCGCCCAACGCCTCGGCGGCAGCCTCGACTTCCGGGCACTGGTCCCCACGACCGACGCGGAAGGCACCTGGCGCCTCCCGGAGGGAAGCCTTCCGTTCGCCCGGGTGGCCGCCTCGGTCCTCGCCGGTCTCGGCGGTGAACACCGCGCGACGGCGACAGCCCTCGCCGAAAGGATCACCGCGGGTTCCGACGAGCCCCCTCGTCCCGACCACAAGCCGCGCCGGGCCCCGCGGGCCACCCCCGCCCCGTCCCGCTCCTCGCTCGCCGTGCACCGGCCGATGCTGTTCGTCGGCCTGGGCGGCACCGGCTGTCTGATCGGTGCCGAACTGGAGCGTCGGCTGCGCACCGGGCTCTGCGGAGCCGACGGAACCGCGCTCACCGACGTCGGCCTGGCCCCCCACCAGCTGCCCGACCACGTGCAGTTCGTGTACGCGGACTACAGCGAGAAGGAGCTGCAGCGGCTGCCGCAGTTCGTCGTGGACCCGTCCCTGCGGGACGCGTACGCCCGTACCTCCCGGGTCACCCACAACCTGCTGCCGGACTTCGACAGCTCGCCCGAAGTGACCAGGACGCTGCGGCTGGCGCTGCACGACGAGGTCGCCGATTGGCTGCCGCCGCACGTCGACGAGCCGAGAATCGCCCCCCTGCACGCCGGTGCCGGGCAACTGCCCACCATCGGCCGGGCAGCCCTGTTCGCCACGCTCCGGAACGGACTCGCCCCGGTCCTGGAACCGCTGCTTCAGGCGATCGACGGGATCGCCCGGTCGGCGAGCGGTCTCGGGAGCCGCAGGGGCGACGGCTGTGACGTGTTCGTCGCCTTCTCGGTGGCCGGTGGCACCGGCGCGGGGATCTTCCTGGACTATCTGCACCTGATCAACCACGCCTTCCGACTGCGCCGTTTCGACCGCCTGAGGATCCATCCACTGGTCGTCATGCCGTCGGCGTTCCCGGCCGCCGCCGGGGGCGGGAGGGAGGCGGAGCTCAACGCGGCCCCGGCACTGGTCGATCTGTCCCGGCTGGTGGACGCGCAGAACGCGCCGGAGGGGAGCCACGAGCTCGGCGATCTCGACCGACAGCTCGGGCTCGGCATCCGCTACCCCGGGACCGCACCCGTCCGGCTGCCTCCCGGCATCCTGCCCACGGCGTTCCTGTTCAGCAGGACCGCCGGCATCCGCCCGGCCGACCTGAGCGACTCCATCGTCTCCCTGGTGACGTCACTGGTCGGCAGCCAGCCGGACGACGGCCCCTCCCGGGGACGCGGGACGGCCGTCGACGACGACCCCACGACCTTCGCGGAGCGCTGGATCAACCGGGGCGTGCGACGCAGCGACCGCTCCCCGACCGGCATCGGCCGCATGGGCCTCTCCACCAGCCTGGCCGCCACCCTGACCGCGCCCACGGAACAGCTGGCCGACCTGGTGGCCGGGCGGCTGCTGCGGACCGGGGTCAGAGACCTCGTGGAGCGATCCGAGGCGAGGTCGTGGGACCGGGCGTTGCCCGTGATCCGGCAGCTGTTCGCCGACTCCGGCCTCGAAGAGCTATGGGAACGCGGACAGTTGCCGGTGCCCGAGCCCGACCCGGTGCCGCGTGGTGGCCGCGCCATCGAGCACGCGCTCGGCGATCGCATCGGGGAGATGCAGAGGCTGCTGTCCGACCTGCGGTCCCAGGCGGACCGCGCTGCCATCGCGATGGCCGACCGGTTCGCACCCCGACCCGCCGTCAACGAGCTGCTGCGGACAGTGGACCCGTTCCTCGCCGAACGCATCGTCGTCGGCGTACCGGACAGCGAGGACCCCATCGCACGGCGCGGCTTCCTCGGCATGCTGGACCAACGCGCTGCCACCCCGCAGCGCCCGCCCGGGGTGACGGCACAGCCGCCCAGGGTCCCGCGGATCAGGGGCCAGTTGGGCGGCCTGGCGCCGGCCCGCTGGGCCGACGACGATGTGCAGGCGGCCCTCCAGGAGCAGGACGCCTGGTACCTGTGGCGCTGCCGGATGCTGTGGCATGAGGCATGGAAGGCACAGCAGACGCACTGGAGGCCGCTGGCCGACGCGGTCCACACCGACGTCCGGCGGCTGGTGGACGCCTTCCACCAGCACGGCGCACAGGAGCCCAGGGTCTCCCAGCAAAAGGCCCTCGAACTGTACGAGGACCGCACCGGCATCACGTATCTGCTGCCGCAGCAGCGCACCCTCAACCACATGTACGAGGAGGTCGTCACCCGGCTCATCCGCCGTGAGGGGCTGCGTGAGATGGACGACGAGGGGGCGCTGCTGCTCAGGTTGGTCGACGGCGACACCTGGCGCACCGTCCACGCGCAGAGCCGGCGCGACCCGGACGGAGCGGTGGCCCGGGTCAAGAGCCTGCTGCAGGCCCGGATCACCCGGGTGTTCGCCGAGAACGGCCCGCATCTGGAGGAGCGGCCGCTGCTGCCGTCCATCGCCATGCTGCTGGCCGCGGCGGCAGGCGACGCGGACGCCCGGGACCAGGTCGGCAAGGAGGCCCTCGACGTGTTCGGCCGGAAGCTGACCGGGCTGCTGCCGGTCGGGTTCACGCCGGAGGGCACCGGCCTGCTGCGGGTCCTGGTCAGCCATCCTCGGGTGCAGCCCGTGGAGCAGGTGCGTGAGTACCTCGGCAAGGCGCTGCGGCTGCCCTCGGACGCGAAGAACTCCGTGGAGTACCGGGGCGTGGAGAGCGACTCGATCACCGTGCTCCTCGTGCGCAGCGAGATGAGCCTCACCCAGGTGCCCGAGGCCCGCGAGGCGCTGCGTCAGTGGGCCCGCGCGAAGGACTCCGAGCAGGCCGGGGACTGGCTGCGCTGGCGGCAGCGGCTCGGCTACCGGGACGGCTGGATCGTCAGCGATGTGGAGGACCGGCGCGTCATCCTGCACCGCCTGCTGTGCTGCATGTGGAACGGCCAGGTGGATGTCGTGGACGGCGACTCCGCCTCCCCGGACCGGATCCGGCTGCGGCTGTTCCCCGAGAGGGGCCCAGACGTCCCCGGCGTACGGCTGCGGCTCGGGGACTTCCCCGGCAGTGTGTCCAGCTGGGCCGAGCTGCTGCGGTCGTACGAGCGCTGGACGATCCTGGACGAGGAGCCGACCGTCGAGGACTACTGCCGCGAGCTGATGGGGGCTCGGCCGCTTGGCCTCGTGCGGACCGGCAGCGACCCCCATCCGCTCTTCGTCACCCTGGTCGAGAAGGTCGCCCCGCGCCAGTTGGAGCTGCTGAGGGAGCGCCGGGAGCGGGGCGGGGAACGGGTCGAGGGCTGGGTGCGCCCGCTGTGGGAGTTCTGGGCGGAGACGCTCCCCGCCGCCCTGGACACCGAGTTCGGCGACCCGCGCGCCCTCCAGCCGACCCTGCGCACCCTCCTGGAACACCTCCGCGGCGGCACCTCGGCCGCCCCCGTCACCCGCGAGGATTTCTCCGCACTCCGGCGCATGGCTTCCGACGAGGACGACTGGGCGCCGTGGGACGAGGGCAGTCCAAGGGATCGGTGGGGGGCGCCGTGGGACGACGACGCGCAGTGAGGTCCCTCCCCTCCGCGGCCGCCGGCGGAGTGGCTTCGCTCAGCCCGCCAGCCGCTTCTCGAACCAGTGACTGGCATAGACGTTGTCGTCGTACGCCGGGATGGCCGTGTATCCGCACGCCCGGTACATCGCCTGCGCCTCGGTGAGCGCGGCGTGGGTGTCGAGGCGTACGACGGTGAAGTGCCGGGCGGAGGCCTCCTGTTCGAGGGCGGCGAGCAGCCGGCGGGCGAGGCCGAGGCGGCGGGCGTCGGGGTGCACCCAGACGTGGCGGATCTCGCCGACGCCGGGTTCCAGGCGCCGTAGCGCCCCGCAGCCCACGGGGCGGTCCTCCTCGTAGGCGACGAAGAACGCGCCCGCGTCGCCGGACACCTCCTGCGGCCGTACGAGGTCGTCCTTGTCGAAGCCCTCGGGGAACCGGGCGTCGATGTCGGCGGCGTAGGAGTCCAGACAGGCCAGGGCGTCCGGTGCGGCGCCGTCGACGAGGGTGACGGTGATGCCGGCGAGGCGCAGCAGCCGCTGGGCGGTGGCCATGGCCCGGGTCAGTTCGGCGCGCTGTGCTTCGCCGAGGCCTTCCAGGAGCCCGGCCGCGACGGCGCCCGCCCGCCGGTCCTGCTCCTCGACCTCCACCCGTCCGGCCGGGGTCAGCTCGATCATGCGCAGCCGGCTGTCCCGCGGGTGCGCGCTCAGCCGGACCATGCCCTGGGCCTGAAGCGCCTTGGCCATCCGGCTCAGGTATCCGGCGTCCAGACCGAGCCGGCTCCTGAGCTCGCGCAGGGACGCGCCGTCGCCGATCTCGAAGAGCAGCCGGGCCTCGCCCAGCGGGCGGTCCTGGCCGAGGTAGTGGTCGTCCAGTACGCCGATGCGGCGGGTGAAGTAACGGTTGAAGCGGCGGAAGGCCGTCACGTGATCCGTCGATACTGGCTCCATAGTTCTTTGACTTTAGTCAAAGGTATGGGTTCCGGTCGACCCCCTTGGCGAACCTTTCGTTCCTGTTTGTCCGGATGTTCAGTGATGCACCGCACTTTCGGTCATCGATCGCGCATGCAATGCGAGGGCCGGGGCAGGCGGTCACGGTCCTCGTGGGTGACACCTGTGTGACTCAGGGGCACTGAACAGGAACGGAAGGCAACACCGATCATGACCGGACAGCAGGCGCAGCAGACGATTCACGCGGGTGGCGAGTGGCGCGACGCCGTCTCCGGCGCGACGCGCGAGATCCTCGACCCCGCGGACGCGGCGCCGTTCGCCGTGGTCGCCGAGGGTGACGAGAAGGACACCGACCTGGCGGTCGCGGCCGCCCACCGCGCCTTCGACGGCGGCCAGGGGGAGTGGCCGCGCACCCCCGTCGCCGAGCGCGCCGCCCTGCTGCGCCGCGTCGCCGACCTCCTCGTGCGCGACCGCGAGAAGCTCGGCCTGCTGGAGAGCCGCGACGCCGGCAAGACCCTCGAAGAGGGCCGGGTCGACATCGACTGCGTCGCCGACGCCTTCCGCTACTTCGCCGATCTTGTTGCGGGTGAGGCCCCAGGGCGCGTCGTCGACGCGGGCTCGTCCGACATCCACAGCGTCGTCGTCCACGAGCCGGTCGGTGTCTGTGCGCTGATCACCCCCTGGAACTATCCGCTGCTCCAGGCGAGTTGGAAGATCGCCCCGGCCCTCGCCGCCGGGAACACCTTCGTCGTCAAGCCGAGTGAGATCACCCCGCTGACGACCGTCGCCCTCATCGAGCTGCTGGTCGAGGCCGGACTGCCCGCCGGGGTCGCCAACATCGTCACCGGCCCCGGCCACTCCGTCGGCGCCCGCCTCGCCGAGCACCCCGACGTCGACCTCGTCTCCTTCACCGGCGGCCTGGTCAGCGGCACCAAGGTGGCCCAGGCCGCGGCGCCCTCCGTCAAGAAGGTCGCGCTCGAACTCGGCGGCAAGAACCCCAACGTCGTCTTCGCCGACGCCTGCGCCACGGACGAGGGCTTCGACACCGCCGTCGACCAGGCCCTCAACGCCGCCTTCATCCACAGCGGCCAGGTCTGCTCGGCGGGCGGCCGCCTCATCGTCGAGGAGTCCGTCCGGGACCGCTTCGTCACCGAACTCGCCCGCCGGGCAGGCAAGATCCGGCTCGGCCGCGGCACCGTCGACGGCGTCGAGTGCGGACCGCTCGTCTCCGAGCAGCAGCGCGCGAAGGTCGAGGCGTACGTCGACTCCGCGCTCAAGGAGGGCGCGGTGCTGCGCTCCGGCGGCCGGCGCCCCGAGCCGTCCCCGGAGCGGCCGGAGAACGGCTACTTCTACGAGCCGACCGTCCTCGACCACTGCCACCGCGAGATGCGCGTCGTCCGCGAGGAGGTCTTCGGCCCGGTCCTCACCGTCGAGACCTTCCGCACCGAGGACGAGGCGGTCGCCCTCGCCAACGACACCGAGTACGGACTCGCGGGCGCCGTCTGGACCGCCGACGCCGGTTCGCTGGTTCACGGGCTGAGCGGCAGCCAACCCAGGGGCGCGGGGAACTGCGCGACCAGCCACGACGAACCCGCACCCGAAAGACCACAGGCCTCCCACGGCGCTCGATTTACTGGAGTACCCCCCTCATGTCCCAGAACCCCCCTGTCTACGACTACGTCGTCATCGGCGGCGGCACCGCAGGGTCCGTCATCGCGTCCCGGCTCACCGAGAACCCCGACACCACCGTCGCCGTGATCGAGGGCGGCCCCAGTGACGTCGGCCGGGACGACGTGCTGACCCTGCGCCGCTGGATGGGCCTGCTCGGCGGCGAGCTGGACTACGACTACCCGACCACCGAGCAGCCGCGCGGCAACTCGCACATCCGGCACAGCCGCGCCCGCGTGCTCGGCGGATGCTCCAGCCACAACACGCTCATCGCCTTCAAGCCGCTGCCGTCCGACTGGGACGAGTGGGAGCAGGCCGGGGCCAAGGGCTGGGGCGCGGTGCCGATGGAGGCGTACTACGCGCGGCTGAAGAACAACGTCGTCCCGGTCGACGAGAAGGACCGCAACGCCATCGCCCGCGACTTCGTCGACTCGGCGCAGGGCGCGCTCGGCGTCCCGCGTGTCGAGGGCTTCAACAAGCAGCCCTTCACCGAGGGCGTCGGCTTCTTCGACCTCGCCTACCACCCCGAGAACAACAAGCGTTCCTCGGCGTCGGTGGCGTATCTGCACCCGGTGATGGACGAGCGGGAGAACCTGACGATCCTGCTGGAGACCTGGGCGTACCGGCTGGAGCTGAACGGCACGCGTGCCGAGGGCGTCCACGTGCGTACCAAGGACGGCGAGGAGCAATTGATCCGCGCCCGGCGCGAGGTCGTCCTGTGCGCGGGCGCCGTCGACTCGCCCCGGCTGCTGATGCACTCCGGCGTCGGACCCAGGGCCGACCTGGAGGCGCTCGGCATCCCGGTCGTCCACGATCTGCCGGGCGTCGGCGAGAACCTGCTCGACCACCCCGAGTCGGTGATCGTCTGGGAGACGAACGGGCCGATCCCCGACAACTCCGCGATGGACTCGGACGCCGGGCTGTTCGTGCGGCGCGACCCCGAACACCAGGGACCCGACCTGATGTTCCACTTCTACCAGATCCCGTTCACGGACAACCCGGAGCGACTGGGCTACCGGCGGCCGGAGTTCGGGGTGTCCATGACCCCGAACATCCCCAAGCCGAAGAGCCGCGGCCGGCTGTACCTGACCAGCGCCGACCCGGCCGTCAAGCCCGCGCTCGACTTCCGCTACTTCACCGACGAGGACGACTACGACGGCCGCACCCTCGTCGACGGCATCCGCATCGCCCGTGAGATAGCGAAGACCGAACCGCTCGCGGGCTGGCTCAAGCGGGAGGTGTGCCCCGGCCCCGACGTCACCGGCGACGAGGAGCTGAGCGAGTACGCGCGCAAGGTCGCGCACACCGTGTACCACCCGGCCGGCACCTGCCGTATGGGCGCCGCCGACGACGAACTGGCCGTGGTCGACCCACAGTTGAGGATCCGAGGCCTGGACGGCATCCGTATCGCCGACGCCTCCGTCTTCCCGACGATGACCGCCGTGAACCCGATGATCGGGGTGCTCATGGTCGGGGAGAAGGCCGTCGATCTGCTTGGAGGTGAGGCGTGATGAGTACTGCCCCTGCTACTACCCCTGGTGCCACCAGCGCTACTGGTACCCCTGTTTTCTCTGTCGACGGTCTCTGGAAGGTCTTCGGTCCGAAGGCGCACCGGGTCCCCGCCGACCCGGAGCTCGCCGGGCTCACGTCCGCCGAGCTGCGCGCCCGCACCGGCTGCACGGCGGCCGTCCAGGACGTCTCCTTCGACGTCCGCAAGGGCGAGGTCTTCGTCGTCATGGGCCTGTCCGGCTCCGGCAAGTCCACGCTGGTGCGCTGTCTGACCCGGCTGATCGAGCCGACCGCGGGCACCATCGCCATCGACGGCGAGGACGTCCGCGCCATGGACAAGACCCGGCTGCGCGAACTGCGCCGGCACCGCGCCGCGATGGTCTTCCAGCACTTCGGCCTGCTCCCGCACCGCACGGTCCTGGACAACGTGGCGTACGGCCTGGAGATCCAGGGCGTCGGCAGGGCCGAGCGCCGTGAGCGGGCCGCGGCGGTCGTCGCCAAGGTCGGCCTGGAGGGCATGGAGCACCGCAGGCCGGGCCAGCTGTCCGGTGGTCAGCGCCAGCGTGTCGGTCTGGCACGGGCGTTGGCGGTGGACCCGGAGGTGCTGCTCTTCGACGAGCCGTTCAGCGCGCTCGACCCGCTGATCCGGCGGGACATGCAGGAGGAGGTCGTCCGGCTGCACCGCGAGGAGGGCCGCACGATGGTCTTCATCACCCATGACCTCAGCGAGGCCCTGAAGCTCGGCGACCGTATCGCCCTGATGCGCGACGGCCGTGTCGTCCAGCTGGGCACGCCCGAGGAGATCGTGGGCTCGCCGGCCGACGACTACGTCCGCGAGTTCGTCCGTGACGTGCCGCGCGAGCAGGTCATGACCGTGCGTACGGCCATGCGTGCCGCGTCGGCGGACGAGGCGGGCAGCGGTCCGGCTCTGGCGCCGGACGCGACGGTGTCGGAGGCGATCGAGGCCGTGGCGCGCACCGGTGCCCCGGCCCGGGTCATGGAAGGGAGCCGTTGTCTGGGGGTGGTCGACCACGAGCGGCTTCTCGGCGTCGTAGCGGGGACCAACCAGCGCAAGGAGGTGGCTTGATGGCCACCGTCACCGCCGCCGCGCCGCGCGCCACACTGCCCGGCATCCTCAAACAGCCCGTCGTCCGCAAGCTCCTGCTGCTCGCGCTCGCCGCGGCGATCCTCGTACCGCTGGCGAACGCCCGCTGGGCGAGCGGCAGCTGGCCCGCCGCGCTGACCGTCGACTTCTCCGACCAGCTCACCAAGGCCAGCGTCTGGATCATCGACAACCGGGACAGCCACCCGCTGTTCCTCTACTTCTTCGGGCACATCAGCAACGCGGTCGTGATCTCCGTACGCGCCGTCTACCTGGTGCTGCTCGCGGCCGGCTGGGCCGGCGTCACCGCCGCCGCGTCCCTGGTCGCCTGGCGGGTCGCGGGCTGGAGGCTGGCCGCAGGCACCGGCATCGCGCTGCTGGCCTGTGGGTTCCTCGGCATGTGGATCCCGACCATGCAGACCCTCGCGCTGATGGTCGTGGCGGTCCTCGCCTCCGTCGTCGTGGGCGCGCTGCTGGGCCTCGCCGCCGGTCTCTCCGGCCGTATGGACAGGATCCTGCGCCCCGTCCTGGACACCATGCAGGTGCTCCCGGCGTACGCCTACCTGCTCCCCGTCGTCCTGGTCTTCGGCATGGGCGTCCCCGCCGCCGTCCTGGCCACCGTCGTCTACGCCGCCCCGCCGATGGCCCGCCTCACCGCCCTCGGTCTGCGCGGCGCCGACAAGGAGGTGCTGGAGGCGGTCGAGTCGCTGGGCGCCACCGCACGGCAGCGCCTGCTGACCGCCCGGATCCCGCTGGCCGCCAAGGAACTCCTCCTCGGCCTCAACCAGACCATCATGATGGCGCTGTCGATGGCGGTCATCGCGTCGGTCATCGGCGCCGGCGGCCTCGGTGACCGCGTCTACCAGGCGCTCGCCACCGTCGACGTCGGCGCGGCCCTCGCGGCCGGTATCCCGATCGTGCTGCTCGCCGTCGTCCTGGACCGGGTGACCGGCGCGGCGGGCGAGGGGCTCGGTGACGAGCCGCAGCCGAACGGCCGGGCACGCTGGGTGTACGCCCTCGTCGCCGCCGTCACCGTGGCCGTCGCCGGACGTCTCCTGGGCCGTCTCGACTGGCCCGAGGCCTGGACCCTGAACATCGCCGAGCCGGTCAACCGCGCCGTCGGCTGGATGACCGACCACCTCTACTCCGGGGTGCCCGTCATCGGCGGCACCGCCGACTGGGCCGCCCACTTCACCACCTGGGTCCTCGACCCCGTGCGCGACACCCTGCAATGGCTGCCCTGGTGGTCGGTCCTGCTGATCGTCGCCGCCCTCGCCTGGCTGATCGGCACCTGGCGCACCGCGCTGACCGCCGTGCTCGCCATGGCCGCGATCGGCGTCCTGGGCGTGTGGACTCCGGCCCTCGACACCCTCTCCCAGGTTCTGGCGGCCGTAGCCGTCACCCTGTTCCTGGGCTTCGCCACCGGCATCGCGGCGGCGCGCAGCGACCGCGTCGAGCGACTGCTGCGGCCCGTCCTGGACGTCTTCCAGACGATGCCGCAGTTCGTGTACCTGATCCCGGTGGTCGCGCTGTTCGGCGTGGGCCGTGCCCCGGCCGTCGCGGCGGCCGTCGTCTACGCGCTGCCCGCTGTCGTCCGCATCACCACCCAGGGGCTGCGCCAGGTCGACCCGGCCGCCCTGGAGTCGGCCCGCTCGCTCGGCGCGACCCCCGCCCAGCAGCTGCGGCAGGTCCAACTCCCGCTCGCCCGCCCGGCGTTGCTGCTCGCCGTCAACCAGGGCGTGGTCCTGGTCCTCGCCGTCGTCATCATCGGCGGCCTGGTCGGCGGCGGCGCGCTCGGCTACGACGTGGTCTTCGGTCTCGCGCAGGGCGACCTCGCGACCGGTCTGGTGGCCGGCGTGGCGATCGTCTGCCTGGGCCTGATGCTCGACCGGGTGACCCAGCCGACGGAACGCCGCGCGAAGAAGGGAGCGTGACATGCGACTTCGTAAACCCGTCCGTACGACTGCCGTGGTGGCCGGCGTGTCCTCGCTGCTGCTGCTCACCGGCTGCGGCGCCGCCGACATGACCAAGCAGGCCTCGCCGTTCGCCAACGCCCAGGGCGCGAAGTCCGTGACGCTGTCCGTGCAGTCCTGGGTCGGCGCGCAGGCCAACGTGGCCGTCGCCCAGTACCTGCTGGAGCACGAGCTCGGCTACCGCGTCGACACCGTGCAGATCGACGAGGTCCCCGCCTGGGACGCGCTCAGCCAGGGCCGCGTCGACGCGCTCATGGAGGACTGGGGCCACCCGGAGGAGGAGCAGCGGTACGTCAAGGACAAGAAGACGATCGTGCCCGGCGGCGACCTCGGGGTCACCGGACACATCGGCTGGTTCGTGCCGACGTACTTCGCGAAGGCCCACCCGGACGTCACCGACTGGAAGAACCTCGACAAGTACGCCGACCAGCTGCGCACCGCCGAGAGCGGCGGCAAGGGCCAGCTGATGGACGGCTCGCCGTCCTACGTCACCAACGACAAGGCGCTGGTGAAGAACCTGGGCCTGGACTACCAGGTCGTCTTCGCCGGTTCGGAGGCCGCGCAGATCACCCAGATCAAACAGTTCGCCAAGGAGAAGAAGCCCTTCCTGACGTACTGGTACGAGCCCCAGTGGCTGTTCAAGAAGGTCCCGATGACCGAGGTGAAGCTGCCGGCGTACAAGGAGGGCTGCGACGCGGACCCCGAGAAGGTCGCCTGCGCCTATCCGCACACCCCGCTCCAGAAGTACCTCAACGCCGACTTCGCCAAGAGCGGCGGCGAGGCGGCGGCCCTGCTGAAGAAGTTCAAGTGGACGACCGAGGACCAGAACGAGGTCTCCCTGATGATCGCCGAGCAGAAGCTGTCGCCCGAGGAGGCGGCGAAGAAGTGGGTGGACAGCCACGAGTCCACATGGAAGGCGTGGCTGTCCTGAGCCTGCCCGGGCCTCCGGCCTAGGCCCTGAGGCCGTCGGCGATGTCGCGCAGTGCCTGTGCCGCACCGCGCAGCAGCCCCGGTCCGAACGTGACGCGGGTGGCCCCGAGTTCGCCGAGTTCGGCGGGCGAGGGGCCCTCGCCCGGCCTCGCGTACACGTTGACCGGCCCCTGGATGCCGGACCGCAGCAGGGGCAGTACGTTCGCCGGGGCGCCGATCGGGTAGACGCAGTCGGCGCCCGCGGCGACGTACAGCGCGGCTCGCTCGATGGCACGTTCGGGATCGGCGTCGCCGTACTCGAAGGTGTCGACGCGCGCGTTCAGGAAGAGCCGGTCACCGGCCGCGTACCGCACCTCGGCGAGCCACTCGGCGTGCTCGCGCGGGTCCTTGAGGACACCACCCCCGTGGGAGTCCTCAAGGTTGCAGCCCACGGCCCCGGCCTCCAGCAGCCGCTCCACCAGCTCCTTCGGCGCCAGCCCGTACCCGCCCTCCACGTCCGCCGACACCGGCACGTCCACGGCCCGCACGATGCGCGCCACCGCGGCGAACATCTCGTCGGCCGGGGTCTCCCCGTCCTCGTACCCGAGCGAGAGCGCGACCCCCGCGCTGGGCGTGGCGAGCGCGGGGAACCCGGCCTGCTCGAACACCCGGGCGCTCATCGCGTCCCAGGGGCCGGGCAGCACCAGGGGGTCGTCGGGCAGCCGCCCCTTGTGCAGGCTGCGGAAGACATCCACCTTCCTCATGGCCCGCGGCTCCTCTCGGACCGTCACGTGTGCTGTCCCGGCTGGTAGTGCCCCGGCACCCGACGGCAGGTCACCCCGAACCGGTTCCAGGCGTTGATCACCGTGATCGCGGCGATCAGCTGGGCCAGTTCGGCCTCCTCGAAGTGCTTGGCGGCCTTCGCGTACACCTCGTCGGGCACGAAGCCGTCCGTCAGGACGGTCACCGCCTCCGTCAGCTCCAGCGCCGCGAGTTCCCGCTCCGTGTAGAAGTGCTCGGACTCGTCCCATGCGCTGAGCTGGATGATCCGCTCGACGCTCTCCCCGGCGGCGAGCGCGTCCTTGCTGTGCATGTCGAGGCAGAGCGCGCAGCGGTTGATCTGCGACGCGCGGATCTTCACCAGCTCCAGCAGCTTCGGATCGACGCCCTTCCGGGCCGCCGCGTCCAGCCGGACCATGGCCTTGAAGACATCCGGGGCGAGCGCGGCCCAGTCCAGGCGCTGGGCGTGTTCGGGGGCGTACCGCACGGTCTCGTCAGTGGTCATGCCACCGACCCTACGAACGATGCAGCCCACGGGTATGGTCCATTTCCATGGTGAGATCTTGGGCCACTCTGGGCGTCGACCTGCACCTGGAACCGGCCGGTCCGGGCCTGCGCCGGGGGCTGACCGACGCCCTGCGCGACGCGGTCCGCACCGGCCGCCTCGCCCCCGGCACCCGGCTGCCCTCGTCCCGCTCCCTCGCCGCCGACCTGGGCATCGCCCGCAACACCGTCGCCGACGCCTACGCCGACCTCGTGGCCGAGGGCTGGCTCACCGCACGGCAGGGTTCGGGCACCCGGGTCGCCGAAGGCAGGGTCGTCCCCTCGGCCGGCGCGGTGCACCGACCCCGGGAGCCCGGCCGGCCCCGGTACGACCTGCGCCCCGGCTTCCCCGACCTCGCCGCCTTCCCACGCACCGAGTGGCTCAGGGCGGCCCGCCGTGCCCTGGCCTCCGCCCCGTACGAAGCCCTCGGCTACGGCGACCCGCACGGCCGCCCCGAACTGCGCACCGCCCTCGCCGGCTACCTCTCCCGCGTACGGGGCGTCCACGCCGACCCCGAACGCATCCTGGTGTGCGGCGGGATGTCCCACGCCCTGAGGATCCTCGGCGCGGTGCTGCGGGCGCGGGGCGTGGACACGATCGCGGTCGAGTCGTACGGCCTGCCGGAGCACAGGAAGATCCTGCACGGGGTGGGTTTGCGCACGGCGCCGCTGCCCTTCGACGAGCTCGGCACGGATCCGGGGCAGCTGGTCGACGGGTACGGTCCGACAACGCCCTCAAGGGGCGCGGGGCCGCATCGATCAGCGGCTCCGCCGCGGGGCGCGACCAGTCACGACGGAGCCGCAGACGCACGACGACAGAGCGCGGCGGGTGCTGTTCTTCTCACTCCCGCCCACCAGTTCCCCATGGGCTCCCCCCTGCACCGCGACCGGCGCGCGGCCGTCGTGGACTGGGCGCGGCGCACCGGCGGACTGGTCCTGGAGGACGACTACGACGGCGAGTTCCGCTACGACCGCCAGCCCGTTGGCGCGCTCCAAGGCCTCGACCCCGACCGCGTCGTCTACCTCGGCACCGCCAGCAAGTCCCTCGCCCCCGGCCTGCGGCTGGGCTGGATGGTGCTGCCGCCCACGCTGGTGGAGGAGGCCGCGAAGGCGAAGGGCGGCATCGACTCGTGCGGGGTGCTGGACCAGTTGACGCTGGCGGAGTTCCTCACGTCCGGGGCCTACGACCGCCACGTACGCGCCGCCCGGCTGCGCTACCGGCGTCGGCGCGACGCCCTGGTCGCGGCCCTCGCCGAGCGCGCCCCGCAGGTCCGCGTCACCGGCATCGCCGCCGGACTGCACGCCGTGCTCCGGCTCCCGCCGGGCACCGAGCGGTCGGTTGTGCAGGCGGCCCACTGGCAGGGCCTGGCGCTGGACGGCCTCACCCGGTACCGGCACCCCGACGCGTCCGTGGAGCCGTTGGACGCGCTGGTCGTGGGGTACGGGACACCGCCGGACCACGGGTGGTCGGGCGCGCTGGACGCGCTGTGCGCGACGCTGCCCTGATCATCAGTTCGCCCGGCCGAGTGCGGCGGAATTCAGTACAGGAATCAAATTCCGTGGATAGAGTCGGCCCATGAGTGAAAGCGACTCCATATCCCGTGTTGCCCTCAAGAAAATCACCCCGGACGTGTCCGCGGCGATGGGCTCCCTGCACACCGCAGCCGTCTCCGCCGCGCAGGACGCCAAGGTCGAACCAGAAATTCTGGAACTGCTCCGGATTCGCGCCTCCCAGCTCAACGGCTGCGCGTTCTGCCTCGACATGCACACCAAGGACGCGCGTGCGCAAGGCGAGACCGAGCAGCGGATCCACGCTCTGAACGCCTGGCGCGAGACACCCTTCTTCACTGAGCGCGAGCGCGCGGCCCTGGCGTTGGCCGAGGCGGTGACCTTGGTACATGACGGCCGGGTCCCGGACTCGGTCTACGCGGCGGCCGCCGAGGTCTTCGACGAGAACCAGCTCGCGGCGCTGATCTGGGCGGCGACCGTCATCAACGCGTACAACCGGATCGCCATTGCGACACGGATGGTTCCCGGGGCTTATCAGCCGGCCAGGAAATAGCGCGAAACAAGGACGTCGCGAAAAAGGGCATGGAGAATACGGGCATCGGGAATATTCGCCGATGCCCGTATTTCTTCGCCCACGCTATTTGTCCGGCAGCGGCTCCATGATGTCGTCCAGCCACATACGCCACTTCGCGGCGCGCACCGCCGGTCCCGCATTCATCGGCAGGCCCGTCCAGCCCGTCACAGGGCGGATTCCGTGCAGCGCGTTGACCAGCCACACCTCACGGCCGTCCAGCTCGGTCAGGGTCCGCTCGCGGTGGGCGACGCGGATGCCGGTGCGCCGGGCCCGGTCCTGGATGAGGGCGACGGTCACTCCGGGCAGGACGGGCAGCCGCGGCGAGGGCAGGCACAGGGTGTCGTCCTCCCACCACAGCACACTGGCGGTGGCCGCCTCCAGGACCACACCGTCCGGCGAGACCAGCACCGCCTCCTCGGCGCCCGCCCCGGCGGCCCGCCGGCGCACCCGGGCGAGAGTGTCCAGGTCGGGCCCCTTGCGGCGGGGGAGTGCCCGCGGATCGGGCTGCCCCGCCGCCCAGAGACGTATCCCGGTGCCCAGCGTCGGAGCGGGCCGCAGCAGCAGCCTCAACTCGTTGGAATCGGCGGCGAGTTCCACCCGGGGGAACCAGTCGCCCGTGCGCGGCAGCGCGGCCGTCGTGTCCTGCCAGAACTCGACGAGCGAGCGCAGTGGCGGTGCGGTGCCGCACTCGCCGCAGGCCCGCAGGAAGCGCTCCCGGTGCCGGTCGTAGCCGCGCACCCGGCCTGCCCGCACCAGCCAGGAGTCCGCGACGAGCAGCCGCCCGCCGTCCTGCTCCTGCGGACCGGGCGTCAGCCCCCGGCCGGGCGACCACGCCAGCAGACCTTCCCCGACCGCCGGTTGTGCCATCAGCGCTCCCCTTCACTGCTTCCTGTTCAGTACGTCCTGCTCAGTAGGTCCCGCTCAGTAGGTCCTGCTCAGCAGGTCCCGCTCAGTATTCGGCCTCAGTACTTCCGGCCCGCGACGGCGGGTGCCCCGTGCCGGGGTCCGTACGGCGCGTGCTCCAGCCATGACCCGCACCACGGCAACACGGGCGCGAGAGCCGCCGCCGCACGCTGCTTGACCCGCACGATCCGGCGCCGTGGCCGCAGATGGTCCAGGGCGGTGCCGGCGGCGGAGCTGTTGAACAGGGCCGCCGCGCGCCGCACCTCGGCGAAGCGGGCGACCGCCTCCTTGGTCCCGGTGGCGACGGCGTCCGCCGCCGCTGCCGCGTCGGCGACACCGCTGTTCATGCCCCGCGCCCCGAACGGCGGGAAGAGATGCGCCGCCTCCCCGGCCAGCAGCACCCGGCCGTACCGATCGGTGAACGACGCCGCGACCTTGCGCAGGAAGCGGTACGTCGACACCCACAGGATCCGCTCCCCGTACCCCTCGCCGCCCGCCTCGCCCACGACCGCCGGCAGCCAGCGCCGTACGGCCTCCTCGGTCCCGTACTCCTCCTGCGCGTCGTCGTCCCGGCACTGCAGGTCGACCTGGAAGCCCCCGGTGAACGGCACCCGCATCACACTGCGCCCGCCGACTCCGGGATGCTCGTAGTGGAAGACCCGCTCCAACGGCAGCTCGGCGCCCGGGACATCGGCGACGTCGACGACGACGTGGAAGCCCTCGCCCTCGACGCCGTCCATGGCGATGCCCAGCCCGCGCCGCACGGCGGACCGGGCGCCGTCGGCGGCGACGGCGTACCCGCAGCTCCACCTTCGCCCGTCCGCGCAGGTCAGCGAGACGCCGTGCGCCGTGGTGCGGACGTCGGTCACCTGCGCGTCCCAGACGAACTCCACTCCGGCCCGCTCGCAGGCGGCCCGCAGGAAGCGTTCGGTGTCCACCTGGCGCAGGCTGGTGAAGGGCGGCGGGCCCGAAGGGGGCGGGAAGGTGCGGGCGTACACCTCACGCCCCCGGTAGAGGGTCCGTTTCGTCTGCCAGGTCCGCCCGTACGCGGTGATCTCGGCGGCGAGGCCCGGCAGCATCGCGTCGAGCAGCGCCAGGGTCTCCCGGTGCACGAACAGGGCCCGGCTGCCGGGGCGTTCGCGGTCCTGCGGATCCGCCTCCAGCACCACGACCGGCAGCCCGCGCGCCCGCAGCCCGAGCGCCGCCGACAGGCCCACGGGACCGGCGCCGACCACCACGACCGGGATCACGTGCGCGCGCCCTCGGCCAGCATCCGGGTGATCTCCACCCGCTTCACCTTCCATGTCGCGGTCATCGGCAGCTCCTCGAACCGCCACTGCCGCGGCTCGGCCATCGCCGGCAGCCCGGCCGTGGCCGCCCGCCAGCGTTCCGGGTCCAGCGGCCGGTCGCCGCGCACGCACACCACCGGCACCGGTTCGCGGTCCGCGCCGGGCACGATGACGACCTCGCGCAGCTCGTCGAGGCGGGACATCAGCATGTCCTCGACCTCCAGATTGCTGTGCACGGAGTCGATCCGGTCGATCTCCCGGTCGATCAGGTACAGCGCGCCCAGCCGGCTGCGGTAGCCCATGTCGCCCATCTCCCACCAGCCGTCGTCGAGTTGACGGTCGTAGCGGTCCTGCATGCCGAGGTAGGTGAGGATGCGGCCCCGCGTGCGGGCCTCGATCCGGCCGGGTGCGCCGGGCGCGGCCCGCCTGCCGTCGGCGCCGGTGACCCGGACGCGGGTGAAGCCGGGTATGCCGATCCCGACCCGGCGGCCGTCCGCGCGGGCGGCACTGCGCCGCGTGAACCACTGGAAGGCGACCGGCCCCGTCTCGCTCTGCCCGTACAACTGGATCAGCCAGGGTGTACGGCGCCGGGAGGCGTCCAGCAGCCGCTGCACGGTCCGCGGATGGATCGCGTCGAACGTCGAGCCGTACGACCGCACCCGGGACAGCGGCGCGCCCGGCGCGTCGGCCAACTCCTCCCACAGCACGAAGGTGTTGGGGTGGGTCTCGACGATCCCCGGACGGTGCCGCACCAGCAGCGGCCGTACCGCGGCCGGGTCGGGGTCGGTGATCAGCACGAGCGGGCTGCCGAAGTGCAGCAGCACACCGAGCAGGTGGTAGAAGCGCGAGTGCACGAAGGACATGTGCAGCGCCGCGGTCTCGCCGCGGGTGGGCCAGCCCATCGCCTGCTGCGGTACGAGCCGGTTCCACATGGTGTTCGGGCAGTGCACGGCGAGCTTGGGGACGCCGGTGGTGCCGGAGCTGTGCGTGATGAGGGAGGGCTCGCGGGGGTGGAGCCGTACGGGGG
>NZ_JAKEIP010000124.1 GCF_021474425.1 Streptomyces muensis
GGTGGGTGGGGGCTGGTCGCGCAGTTCCCCGCGCCCCTGAGTACGCGCAGTGGACGTCCCTTTAGGGGCGCGGGGCTGTATCAATTTGCGGCTCCGCCGCGTGGGCGCGACCAGCCAACGACCACCCGCAGCCGCCCCCGAACCAGAACCCCCGAGCTCCTAGGCGAAAACGACCGTCCGCCGACCGTTCAGCAGGATCCTCCGCTCGGCATGCCACTTCACGGCCCGCGCCAGCGCCTGGCACTCCACATCGCGCCCGATCGCGACGAGCTGGTCCGGCGTGACGTCGTGCCCCACGCGCTCGACCTCCTGCTCGATGATCGGCCCCTCGTCGAGGTCGGCGGTCACATAGTGGGCCGTCGCGCCGATCAGCTTCACACCGCGCGTGTGCGCCTGGTGATACGGCTTCGCGCCCTTGAAGCTCGGCAGGAAGGAGTGGTGGATGTTGATGATCCGCCCGCTGAGCGCCTTGCACAGATCGTCGGAGAGCACCTGCATGTACCGGGCGAGCACGACCAGCTCCACGCCCTGCTCCCGCACGATCTCCAGCAGCCGCGCCTCGGCCTCGGGCTTGTTGTCCTTGGTCACCGGGATGTGGTGGAAGGGGATGTCGTACGACCCCACGAGTTCGGCGAAGTCGGTGTGGTTGGAGACCACGGCGGCGATCTCCACAGGGAGGGCGCCGATCCTGGCGCGGAACAACAGGTCGTTCAGGCAGTGCCCGAACTTGCTGACCATCAGCACGACCCGCATCTTCTCCTCGGCCCGATGGATCTGCCAGTCCATCTGGAAGGAGTCCCCGATCGCCGCGAAGCTCGCCCGCAGCTTGTCCACCGTCACCGGCGCCTCAGCCGAGAAGTGGACGCGCATGAAGAACAGTCCCGTGTCGTGGTCACCGAACTGCTGGCTGTCCTCGATGTTGCAGCCGGTCATGAAGAGGTAGCTCGACACGGCGTGCACGATGCCCTGCTTGTCGGGGCAGGACAGGGTGAGGACGTACTGCTCGGCCGGGACCGCGGCTCGGGTGGACTGCTGGTTCATGCAGGACAGGGTCCCATATCCGACCCGCCCGGCGGACAGTCGTCCCGGCACGCGGACCGCGCCGGCGCACCGGCCGTGCGAGCCGCCTACGCGGAGCGCGTCATGATCGCCAGCACTTCGAGCGTGCGCGGCGGAGCGTCCGGGTCCTCGCCGTCGGCCATGGACATCCGGACATGCGCGTCCCGCGCCGCCCGCACCGCCTCCGGCCACCCCTGGTTCTCCAGGTACGCGGCGACCTGCGCGTCCGGGCCGACCTGGTGCATGATCCGCAGCACCCGCAGCACGGCGGTGTCGACGAGCGCCGCCTCCTGCGAGTCGCGGAAGATCGTCCCGACGTATTTCTCGGCGGACCAGTTGTCCAGCCAGGTGTCCTCGACGAGGCGGTAGACGGCGTCGGTGACGTCTCCGTACCCGTCGACGCCGGCCAGCCAGACGTCCCGCTGGAACACCGGATCGGAGAGCATGTGCAGCGCGGAGCGCACATTGCTGCGCCAGCGCCACCACGGCATGTCGTTGAGTGGCATGCCGCCCATGGTGGAGGAGCGACGGCCGCGACGGGAAGAGCTATCCGAACCTTGCACGGTCATCGATCGTACGTTCCCCCTCACAGGCGTCTCACCGACCCCCGCAATTCACCTTGCCGTCACCGAACAATAACCAAGGGTCACGCCAGGGTTAGTGATGTGGCGGAATCGTGCGTAGCCATGACCGGCAGGCGACGCACCCGCAGCACCGTCCTCCCCACGATCACCAACCGGCCCGTCCGAGCCTCCGCGCGCACCGCGGCGGCACTGGTGGCGGGTGCGTCGTTGGCCGCCGGATGCGGTGTCATCCCCGGTACCACGGGGGGTTCCGGGGATGACACGATCACCGTGATGACCTGGGCGCCACAGGACACCAAGGCGACCAACAAGCCCGGCATGCCGGCCCTCGCGCAGGCGTACGCCCGCTGGGTCAACGCCCACGGCGGCATCAACGGCCGCAAGCTGAAGGTCCTCACCTGCAACGACCGCAACGACAGCGTGGCCGCGGCCAGGTGCGCCGACCGCGCGGTCGAGGAGAACGTCGTCGCGGTCGTCGGCTCCTACAGCCAGTTCGGCGACACCTTCCTGCCCTCGCTGGAGGGCGCCGGCATCCCGTACATAGGCGGCTACGGGATCACCAACGCCGAGTTCACCAGCCCGCTCTCCTACCCGGTCAACGGCGGCCAGCCCACCCTCCTGGCCGGCCTCGGCCGGGAACTGGCCCGCACCTGCGGCCCCGTCGCGCTGGTACGCCCCGACAGCATCGCGGGCGACGAGCTGCCCCCGCTGCTCAACTCCGGCCTCAAGGTGGGCGGACACCCGGCCGCGGGCGACCAGCTCGCCGACGAGGACGCCACCGAGTACGGCAGCCAGTCGGAGCGGGCGCTGCGGTACTCCACCGACGACGTCAGTGACCCGGGCTGTGTGGTGCCCGCCCTCGGTGACCGCACCACCACCTTCATGGACTCCTTCCGGCGCTCCCGCGAGGACTACGCCGACGTCCGCACCGCCACCGTCCTCGGCAGCGTCGACCAGACCGTGATCAACGCCAACGGCGGGGCGTCCAGCCCGTACGAGGGCTCGTACATCACCGGCTGGTACCCCGTGGCGAGCGACGCGCGCTGGGACCCGATGAAGAAGGTGATCAGCGAGCAGGCCTTCGGCGACAACCGCATCGACCCCGCGGACGCCGGTGTGCAGACCACATGGATCGCGTACACGGTGTTCAAGAAGGTCGTCGAGTCGCTGGGCGACGGGGCAGTGACCGCCGACTCCGTGCGCGGCGCCCTGAACAAGGGCCTGAAGGTCTCCACGGGCGGGCTCACCCCGGCGCTCCAGTGGAAGTTCCAGGACGTCCTCGCCTCCGTCGGCTATCCCCGGCTGGTCAACCGCAAGGTGAGCCTCCAGGTCGTACGCGAGGGCAGGCTGGTGGCGGCCCGCAAGAACTTCATCGACGTGACCAGGACGCTGCAGGGCGCCGAGCTGAACTGACCGCCCGGCGCCTGAGCCACCGCTGCCCCGGCCATCGCTGACCGGGCCGACGCCCTACAGCTGGGTCGGCTGGCGCTCGGTCAGCCCGTACTTCTTGGCGATGGTGTTCCACAGCTTCGCGGCCGACTTCTTCTGCTCGCTGGCCGTGCCGCTGGCCCGGTTGCCGGCCTGGGTCTGCGCGGTGGACTTGGCCTGGCCCTTCTTGCAGAGCTGCCCCTTCTTGGCCGCCACCTGGTCCGCCCACGCCGCGTAGTGGTTGTCGGCGGACGCCGAGGCCTGCCACGCCTTGGTCAGCGCGGTGGTCAGCTCGGTGTGGCTCGGGAGCTGGTCGACGGAGAGCTTGGACAGGTCGGTGACCAGCTGGTTGCGCTGCTTGGCCGCGCCCCGCAGATCCGTGGCGGCCTGCGCGAGGTTGCCGCAGGACTTCACGGCGGCCACCGCGTTGATCACGGCGGTACGGCTGTCACCGCTGTCCGCCAGCAGCTTGTCCAGGGCTATCGCCTGCTTCTCGGCCGGGTCCTCGGACGGCGACGGGGACCCCTCGGTCGCCGGAGCCGTCGCGGAGACCGGCCGGTTGTCGTCACCGCCCTTCTGCTCCTCCCCGCCTCCGCCGGCGAGCATCGCGCCCGCACCGATGCCGAGTACGGCGATACCGACGCCGACCGCGGCCATGAGCGGCACCCGGGACCCCGTACGACGGCCCCCGCGGCCTCCCCCGCCGATGTCGTCGGCGTGCGGTGCGTGGGGACCGGGCTGTCCGTGCGGTCCGGGCGGGAAGTACCCCGCCTCGCGCGAGCCCTGCGGCTGCGGTTGCGGCTGCTGGAAACGCGGCAGCTGCTGAGTGGCGGCGGCCGGCGGCTCGGCGCCCGGCTCGCTGCGGAAGAGGTTGTCGAAGTCGGAGAGCGGCTGCCGCCCCGGCCCCGGCTGGGGCGCCCCGCCCGGCTGTCCGGTCACGGGCGGGATGTACTGGGTGGCGTCGGCGTCGGATCCGGCGGGCGTCGGCATGGCGCCGCCCTGCGGACCCGCGCCGCCCTGCCGGGCCCGCCCCAGGATCTGCGTGCTCTCACCCGGCACCTCGGGCGGCAGCGCCCCGGGCCCCACGGGCGGGATGTACTGCGTCGCCCCCTCGTCCGCACCGGGCGCCGGCGACGCGGCGACGGGCGGTATGTACTGCGTGGCGCCCTCGTCGGCCGGAGGCAACGGCGCCCCGAAGCCACCGGCACCAGGACCGGCGGGCGGCATCGGCGCGCCCGGGCCGCCCTGCTGGGCGGGCGGCAGCGCACCGTCGAAGCCGGGAGCACCGTAGGCCTGCCCACCGGCCGGAGGGAGCGGCGCCGAGGAGGCACCGCCCTGACCGTAAGGCTGCTGCTGGGGCTGGGGCTGCTGCGGGTACTGCTGCTGCGCCGGCAGAGGCGCCCCACCGGCCGGCGCCCCATGGCCGTACGACGGTGTGCCCTGCGGCGCGCCCTGCATGTTCCCGCCGTACGACACGCCCTCCGCCGGCAACGGCTGGGACGGCGCGCCCCCGGCCGCCTCCGGCGCCGCACCCCACGGGGCCGGCGACGGCGACGCACCGGCGTGTCCGCCCTGGTACGGCTGCTGCTGTTCCTGCCCGCCCCAGGTCTGGCCGGGCGGCGTGCCCCAGGTCTGGCCCGGCGCGGCCGGCGGCTGCGGCGCGGGGGCCTGCGGGGTCTGCTCGGGTCCCCAGGGGGTGCCCCAGGACTGGCCGCCGGGCGGTGCCGAGGGCTGGGGCGTGGTCGGCAGGGCGGGCGGCACCGGCGTCGGCCGGCCGCCCTGTCCACCGGTCATGCCCGGCAGCAGCGGCTCACCGCCGTCGGAGGGCAGCACGATGCCTTCGCGCGCGGGTCGCGCCGAGGGCTCCTCGCCCCGTCCACTCTGCGTCACCGGGACTCCTACCAATGGGGGACCTTGTGAATCGTCGGCTCACGCTACCGGGTCTGCCGATCCGCGTGCCACGCAGCTCAGGACGTGACCTGCCTCGCTGTGACCGCCGTAACAATCCCGGCCCCCCATCCGCTACATACGCTCCCCTTTCGTCACCCGCGCCTTCATTTCCCTGCCGTTCACGGTCTCGTCCCCCCTGGTTTCACGCCGCTGCCTGAAGATCGATCCGCGCTCCGAACTCCCTTACCACGGGCTCCTCCCGGAACGGCTCCAGTCGCTGCTGGAAGTCGTCCAGGTACTCGGCGCCCCGGTTGGAACGCAGGGTCTCCAGGAGTTCCACGGCCTTCAGCCCGGTGTGGCAGGCCTGTTCGATCTCGCGCTGCTGCACCTGTGCCGTGGCGAGCAGCACATAGCCGATCGCCCGGCGCCGCGCCTTCGGCTCCGGGAGCCCGGCCAGCGACTCCTCCGCGCACCGCGCCGCCGCCTCGGCCTGGCCGAGGTCACGGTGGCAGTGCGCCAACTCGTCGGCGAGATAGGCCTCGTCGAAGTGCGCGATCCAGGCCGGGTCGTCCCCGGACTCGGCGTCCGCGCTCTCCAGCGCGGTCACCGCCCGCCCGGACGCCACCTGGGCGGCCCGCGGGTCCCCCATCAAGGCATGCCCTCGCGCCTCGGCCGCATGGAACATGGCCTCCGCGCGCGGGGTCACGCGCCCCCGCGCCCCCTCCTGCGCCGCCCGCGCCAACTGCGCGATCTCACGCGGGTTCCCGAGCTGTGCGGCGAGATGGCTCATGGAGGCGGCCAGCACATACCCGCCGTATCCGCGGTCTCCGGCGGCCTGCGCGAGGCGCAGCGCCTGGATGTAGTACCGCTGGGCGAGCCCCGGTTGGCCGGTGTCGACGGCCATGTACCCGGCGAGCTCGGTCAACCGCGCCACGGCGGCGAAGAGTTCCCGCCCGACCGCCTCCCGGTAGGACCCGGCCAGCAGCCCGGAGACGACACTGTTCAGGTAGTGCACGACGACCGGGCGCACGTGCCCGCTGCCGTACTGGTGATCAAGGTCGACGAGCGCCTGTGTCATCGCGCGCACGGCCTGTACGTCGGACAGCCCCACGCGCGGCCCGGCCGAGCGCGACACCTGTGAGTCCGGCGACGAGATGAGCCAGTCCCGGCTGGGCTCGACCAGCGCGGACGCGGCGACGGAGGAGCCGGACAGGAAGTCCCGGCGCCCCACGTCGCTGCGCCACAGCTCGCAGACCTGCTCGATGGCCCCCAGTACAGTCGGCGAGAACTGGAGACCGACGCCGGACGCGAGGTTCTTGCCGTTGGCCATGCCGATCTCGTCGATCGTGACCGTACGGCCCAGCTTGCGGCCGAGCGCCTCCGCGATGATCGCCGGCGCCCGCCCCCGCGGCTGCTGTCCCCGCAGCCAGCGCGCCACCGACGTCTTGTCGTAGCGCAGATCGAGGCCGTGCTCGGCGCCGCACATGTTGACCCGGCGGGCCAGCCCGGCGTTCGAGCAGCCCGCTTCCTGGATGAGCGCCTGCAGCCGTTCGTTCGGCTGTCGCGCGACGAGAGGCCTTGCGGCCATGGCGTACCCCCTGTGGCTGCGGTGCCTGCCCACGCACCGAGTTGACGTGTCTTTCACGGCGGGAATCCGGCGCGGGGCACTGGCTGCGCACCACAGGTTTCCGGCCGTGAAGATCAATGCCCCGTCGGCATACCGAAAATGCGAGGCTTGCGAGGATTGCCGGGGTAAAGGCGGAAGCCGACCCCACAATGGGCTACCCAGTCCCGGCCACGGATCCTCCCGCGCGCCCCCACACATGCACCCATGCGCCCCAGACGAGGAATCAGTGCTCCTCCCCCGCGCGCAGGCCCTGCCGCCAATCTCCCGTCGTCCGCCCGGAGGGCGGGCCGCGCGGGGTCTGGTGCGTGCAGCTGCAAGGCGGAGGAGGGAGTCGACGCGGAGCGTCGGCGACTGACGACAACGCCGCAGATGCGCGTGCCAGACCCCGCGCGGCAGACGGGAGATTGGCGGCAGGGCCTGAACCCCCGTAACTACAGGTGGGTGCGGGAGTTGTGTTGGGCGTGGAAGAGACGATCCCGGCCACCGAAGCCGCACAGATTCCGAAGCAGCGCGGGGAAACGCTGCTGGAGACCGCCGTTCGCTATGCCGAGGAGCGTCACTGGGACGTGTTTCCAGGGGCCTGGCTGGAAGCCGTCGACGGCGTGCAGCTCTGCTCCTGTGGTGACACCGCGTGCCCCGCGCCCGGCGCGCACCCCGCGCGCCCCGACTGGGAGACACAGGCGACCGGCAGCGCGACGGTCGCGCGCCGGATGTGGCAGAAGCAGCCGAACGCTTCGATCCTGCTGCCGACGGGGCGGACCTTCGACGCGATTTCCGTCCCGGAGACCGCGGGGTTTCTGGCGCTGGCCCGGATGGAGCGGATGGAGTTGACGCTGGGGCCGGTGACGTTGACGCCTGATCGTCGGATGCACTTCTTCGTGTTGCCGGGGGCGTCGGTGAAGGTGCCCGATCTGGTGCGCAAGCTGGGGTGGTCGGTGGGGTCGCTGGATCTCGTCGCGCTCGGGGAGGGGGCGTGGGTCGCCGGGCCGCCGACGCGGTTCGGGTCGCGCGGGGCCGTGCAGTGGGCCTGCCGGCCGACTCCGGCGAATCGGTGGTTGCCGGATGCGGAGGAGTTGATCTCGCCGCTTGCGTATGCCTGCGGGCGGGATCGTTAAGAGCGCCTTCTCGTCTGCCGGGTTCGGTTGATCGGCGACCGCGGGCCGTTCGTGGCTGGTCGCGCAGTTCCCCGCGCCCCTTAGGGTTGGCATCCATGACGTCGGCCGTTAGCGTGCGTGGGCTTTGGAAGCGGTTTGGGCAGCAGGTTGCTGTTGCTGGGATCGATCTGGAGTTGCCTGCGGGGAAGTTCATCGGGCTCGTGGGTCCCAATGGGGCTGGGAAGACCACGACTCTCTCCATGGTGACCGGGTTGCTGCGGCCCGATCAGGGGTCCGTCTCGGTCGTCGGGCACGACGTCTGGCGGGACCCCGTTGAAGTCAAGGCACGCATCGGGGTGCTGCCCGAAGGGCTACGGCTCTTCGAGCGGCTCTCCGGGCGGGAACTCCTCGCGTACACCGGGCGGTTGCGCGGGCTTCCCGGGGCCGAGGTCGACAAGCGGGCCACTCAGTTGCTGGACGTCCTCGATCTGGCGGGGGCGCAGCACAAGCTGGTCGTCGACTACTCGACCGGTATGCGCAAGAAGATCGGGCTCGCGGCCGCGCTCCTGCACAACCCCGAAGTGCTGTTCCTGGACGAGCCGTTCGAGGGTGTCGACCCCGTGTCCGCCCAGACCATCCGGGGCGTCCTGGAGCGCTACACCGCCTCCGGCGCGACCGTCGTCTTCTCCTCCCATGTCATGGAGCTCGTCGAGTCGCTGTGCGACTGGGTCGCCGTGATGGCCGCCGGACGCATCCGCGCCCACGGCACTCTCGCCGAGGTGCGCGGGGAGGCGGCCTCGCTGCAGCAGGCGTTCCTGGAACTCGTCGGCGCGCACGGGCGCGACGCGGGCACGGACCTGGACTGGCTGGGCGGCGGGGCCCGATGAGCGCCGATGTGACGGGAGTGACCGCGGTCGTCGTACGGCTGAAGCTGTCGCTGCTGCGGAACGGGCTGCGGCAGTCCGGTGGCCGGCGGGCCGCCTACCTCGCCTCCGCGATCGTGGTGCTCCTCTTCGCCGCGCTGCAACTCCTCGGTCTGATCATGCTGCGCGACACCGCGCACGCGGACACCCTGGTCGTCATCCTGGTCGCGGTGCTCGCGCTGGGCTGGGCCGTGATGCCGCTGTTCTTCCCCGGCGGGGACGAGACCCTGGACCCGACCCGGCTGGTGATGCTGCCGCTGCGCCCCCGGCCCCTGGTCCGGGCGCTGCTCGCGGCCTCGCTGGTCGGCATCGGCCCGCTGTTCACCCTGTGCCTGTTCGTCGGTTCGGTGATCGCGGTGGCGCACGGCGGGTTGGCGTACGTCGTCGGCGTCATCGCCGTCGTCCTGGCGCTGCTGGTGTGCGTGGCGCTCGCGCGGGCCGTCGCCGCGGCCAACATCCGCCTGCTGACCAGCCGTAAGGGCCGCGATCTGGCGGTGCTGAGCGGACTGGTCATCGCGATCGGCGCGCAGGTCGTGAACTTCGGGGCGCAGCGCCTGGGTTCCTCGGGGCTCGCCGAGCTCGAACCGGCGGCGGACGTGCTGCGCTGGGTGCCGCCCGCCGCCGCGATCGGGGCGGTGCGGTCGGTGAGCGAGGGCGCGTACGGGGTCGCCGTACTCCAACTCGCGCTGACCGCTGCGGCGTTGACCGCCTTGATCGCCGTATGGTCACGCCACCTCACCCGGCTGATGACCTCGCCCGACGGCTCCACGCTCCAGTCGGTCACCGAGGCCGCCGTACGCGAACGCAACTCCTCGGGCCTGGCCCGGCTGCTGCCGGCCGGCCGCACCGGCACCGTCATGGAACGCAGTCTGCGCTACGTCTGGCGCGACCCGAAGACCAAGGCGGCCTGGGTGACCTCGCTGGCCATCGGCCTGATCGTGCCGCTGTTCAACGCCCTCCAGGGCACCGGCTCGATCTACTTCGCCTGCTTCGCGGCCGGAATGCTCGGCATCCAGATGTACAACCAGTTCGGGCAGGACACCTCCGCCTTCTGGATGGTCGCGATGACGATCTCGTCCCCGCGGGACGCCTACGTCGAGCTGCGCGGCCGAGCCCTCGCCCTCCTGCTGATCACTCTGCCGTACGCCACCCTCGTCACCGTCCTGACCACGGCGCTCCTCGGCGACTGGGCGGGGCTCCCCGAGGCGCTCGGCCTCTCCTTCGCCCTGCTCGGCGCCATGCTGGCGACCGGCGCCTGGACGTCGGCCCGCTTCCCGTACTCCATCCCGCAGGAGGGCTACAAGAACGTCGCCCCCGGTCAGACGGGCCTGGCCTGGATCTCCATCTTCGGCGGCATGATCGCGGCAGCCCTCCTCTGCGCCCCCGTCATCGCCCTGACGATCTGGCTGAACATCAGCGAGGAGGGCGACACCTGGACCTGGCTACTGCTCCCGGTCGGCACAGCGTACGGTGCCCTGCTCACGCTTTCGGGCCTGCGCCTGGCGGCCCCACGAACGGCGACCCGCCTCCCGGAGATCCTTACGGCGGTGAGCAAGGGCTGAGGGACACTTGCCGGCGCAGCGGACTGCAACGCCCCCAAAGGGGCGCGGGGAACTGCGCGAGCAACCCCACACAACCCGCAGCCGCCCTCAAACAGAACCCCCCGAGCTCACAGGCGCCCGGCATCCCCAGCGGAGCGCACCGCGTCCAGGAACGGCTCGATCGCCGCGCGCCACCCCTCCGGCTGGTCGTAATGCACCAGATGACCGGCGTCAGCCACCTCCGCGTACTCCCCGCGCGGCAGCACTCGCACCATCTCCTGCGCCTCGGCCCGCCCCAACTCCCCGTCAAGCCCTCGCACCACCAGCGCGGGGCACCGAACCTGCGCCAGTTCCTCCCAGTGCGCGTCGAACACCCACGTCTCCCGCGACCGCAGCATCTGCCCCGGCTCGAACACGGGCCGCCACCCGTCCTCGCGCTCGTGCATCACCTCGGCGTAGAACTCCCCCCGCGCGGCGTTCGGCCGCTCCACCCAGGGGTCGTCCTCGCCGAACCACTTGCGCACATCGGCGAGCGTGGCGAAGGGGACGGGCCAGGACTTGAACCAGTCCGACCACTCCCGCTGCGAGGCCGAGCCGAGCGCGGAGGCCCGCATGTCGCAGATGATGACGCCCCGCACCAGGTCGGGCCGCTTGGCGGCGAGCTGCCACGCGGTCAGCGCGCCCATGGCGTGGCCGATGAGGACGGCGGGGGCGAGTCCGAGCTGTTCGAGGGCGGCCTCGGCGTCGTCGACGTACGCCTCGCGTGTGAAGTCGGCCTGTGGGGACTTGTCACTACGGCCATGGCCACGCTGGTCCAGTGCGACAGCGCGGTGCCGCTCGGAGAGCCAGCGGGCGGTGGAGGCCCAGTGCGAGGCGCGGCCCATGAGGCCGTGCAGTAAGAGGACGCCGAGCGTGCCGTCGTGCTCGGTCGCGGGGTCGTTCTTGGGAGGGTCGCCGAACTCCCAGGCCGCGAGGCGTACGCCGCCCGTCCCGGTCACGTCGATGCGCCGCGCCATAGGTCCTGGCCCCCCTAGCTCCGCTCGGACCGCTCGAACCGGCCGGTCCTGTGAACCGTGTCCTGCCTGCCGTGCCTGCCGTATCTGCCGTCGTTCACGCGAGCACCGCGCGCCACCTGCGACGCAGGAGCCGACGATGCCCTCGCACACGATGTGCATGTCCTGTGTGTCTGACGTGATCTTATGCGCACACCTTTGAAGCGCACGTTCCGCATGACCCGTCACCGCACACTATCGAACTCCTATTCGAAAATGCGGTCTCCGCGGCCAACACCCCTCATTCGAGTGACCCCCCGCAAGGATTGATCGCTGTCGCCGAGGGGAGATCTTCACCGGGAGGCGGACCGCTCGGGGAAACCGGTCCGAGGGGAATGACCCTGAGAGCTCGGGGCTCCGGGTCAGCACAGGGGAGGACAGGCCCCGGCGCCATGTGGCGCCGGGGCCCTCTCCACGTCCACGGCACATCCCGCCCGCCCCTTCCCCGGCCGGACGCATCGCTGTCGATCACGGCCAAGAGCTCTCAGGTCGTATGCCTCACGCGACAGACTGGCACGCGAATCGGCGGAGCGCTGCGATTCGACGTACTGAATCTTGGAATGGACGAGATCACCACAACTCCCGCTCGCCCACCGGGAGTTACCCGACCGAGAGCGGGCTCAGCGCTTGGCGACGAACACATGCGAGGCGACGTCCGCCTCCAGCTCGGCCGCCTCACCACCACTACCGACCAGCACACCGCCCGCGGACTCGGTCACGCTCACCACCGAACCGGGCTGCACCCCCGCCCGACGCAGCGTGTACATCAGCTGGGCGTCGGTCTGGATCGGCTCGCCGATACGCCGCACCACGACCGTCTTGCCCTCGACACCCGGGTCCAGGTCGGCCAGCGACACCATGCCCTCGTCGAGGAACGGATCGGCGCCGTCCTTCTCACCGAGCTCCTCGAGGCCCGGGATCGGGTTGCCGTACGGCGACTCGGTGGGGTGCCGCAGCAGCTCCAGCACGCGCCGCTCCACGGCCTCGCTCATCACGTGCTCCCAGCGACACGCCTCGGCGTGCACCTGCTCCCACTCCAGCCCGATCACGTCGACGAGCAGACACTCGGCCAGCCGGTGCTTGCGCATGACGCGCGTGGCCAGCCGCCGCCCCTCGTCCGTGAGCTCCAGATGCCGGTCGGAGGCCACGGACACCAGCCCGTCCCGCTCCATCCGCGCCACCGTCTGGCTGACGGTCGGCCCGCTCTGGTCCAGCCGCTCGGCGATACGGGCGCGCATGGGGACCACACCTTCCTCCTCCAGCTCGAGGATGGTGCGGAGATACATCTCCGTGGTGTCGATCAGTCCGGACATACGTGCCCCTCGATTAGCTCTGCGATTAGCTCAGCCGGAAGCGAGACAGCTCCACGGCGCGTGCGCTGGCCCTGACCTCAATTCTGCCGGATACCACTGACAACCGTGCCGCGCCGCCGAAACCAGCGATTTCCCAGCCCTCGGGGGACGGCCTCCGGCCAAGGGGCCGCCGCGGGCATCCCCCCGTATTGACACCGCACTGGTCCAGACCGCACGGTGATCCGCGACACACCGCACCCACCCCCACGCCACCACCCCGGAGGGCACCGCATGAGCGACAGCAAGCCGGCCGACCAGTTCTTCGACGCCGCGATCACCCTCCTGCAGCGGGCCCGCGACGAGGAAGCGGAGAACATCGAGGCAGCCGGCACCCTGCTCGCCGACACCGTCGCCACCGGCGGCCGCCTGTTCGCCTTCGGCGCCGGCCACTCCTCCCTGGCCGCCCAGGACATCGTCTACCGCGCGGGCGGCCTCGCCCTGATGAACCTGCTCGCCGTCCCCGGCGCGGTGGGCGTGGACGTCATGCCCGCCACTCTCGGCTCCGCCCTCGAACGCGTCGACGGCCTGGCGAGCGCCGTCCTGGACAGTTCCCCGCTCCGCGCCGGCGACGTCCTGGTGATCATCTCCCTCTCCGGCCGCAACGCCCTCCCCGTGGAGATGGCCATGTCCGCCCGCACCCGGGGCGCGCGGGTCATCGGCGTGACCTCGGTGGCGTACGCCTCGGAGACGAAGTCGCGCCATGTCTCCGGCACCTACCTCAAGGACCACTGCGACATCGTCCTCGACTCGAAGATCGCGATCGGCGACGCGGAACTCACCCTCGACACGATCCCGGCCCCCTTCGCCCCCGCCTCCACGGTCGTCACGTCGGCGCTGCTGCAGGCCGTCATGGCCACCGCGGCCGCCTCCCTGGCCGCCCGTGGCATCGAGCCCCCGCTCCTGCGCTCCGGCAACGTCGACGGCGGCCTCGACTGGAACAGCCGGGTGTTCGAGCAGTACGGCGACCGGATCTTCTACCGCCGCTGACCTACTCCGCCCCCAGCACCCCCGCCAGATCCAACGCGGCGGCGATCCGCACCGCGACGTCCTCCGCGTACACCGCGTCGCTCCGCTCGAACGCACTCCGTCCCGCGCCCCGCAGAAACGTCACGACGCCCAGCGTCCGCCCCCGGCTCCGCAACACCGCGCACAGCGCGTGCACCGCGTCCGCGGGCCACTGCCGGCCCACCGCCCACGCGCGCGCCTGCTCCGCCGCCATGCTGCCCGCGTCGGCCCGCACCGATCCGGCGCGCGCCACGCACTGCAACGCCGGATGCCCCTCGGCGTACCGCACCGGCAGCCCGGCCTCCCCGCCCAGCAGGCTCGGCCCGGGCGTACCGGAGGGCGTCACGGCGATCCGCACCAGCCGTACCGGACCCGAGGCCTCCTCGTCCGCGTCCGTATCCGCCACGGCCCCGCCCGCGACCCGGTCGATCAGCGCGTGGTCGGCGAACCCGGCCAGCGCGAAGTCGAGATGCACCGTCGCCGCGTCCGCCGGGTCCTCGCACTCGGCGGCGGCGCGCGCGGCCCGATGCAGCTGGTTGGTCCGGAACCGCAGCAGCGCGGCCTCCTGCTCGGCCTGCTTGGCCTCGGTCATGTCCTGGAAGAGCCAGCCCACCCCGAGCGGCACCGGCTCCTCCGCGAGCGGCGAGGCCAGCCGCACGAACCCGCACCGCCAGCACCGCCGCCGCTCGCCCTCCGGCGTCCGTACGCTCACCCAGATCTCGGCGGGCGCGGGCGGCGCGCCCTCCGCGAGCACATGCGTGAGCGCGCTCTCCAGTTCCTCGACGCCTTGGGCGAGCAGATCACCGAGGGGCCGCCCGAGCACGGACGTACGGCCGATCCCCAGCGCCCGGGCCGCGTGAGCGTTCACCACGGCCGGCCGCAGATCGGCGTCCACCAGCACGACGCCCCACGACGCGTCCTCGAACAGCGCCTCGCTCAGCGCGATCGACCGCTCCAGATCGATCTGCGCGTGCACCTCGCTGAAGGCGCAGTACACCCCGGCGGGCTTGCCGTCCGGCCCGCGTACGGCCGCCGACTGCGTCCGTACGAGCACCCGCCCGCCGTCCTTGGTCAGCAGCGCGAACTCGTGCACCTGCCGTCCGGGGGCGTCCATGGCGGACATCAGCCGCGCCTCGACCTCCTCGGCGTCGGCCTCGCGCACCGCCCAGCCCGCGAAGCCGTGCCGCCCGACCGCCTCGGCCGCGCTCCAGCCGAGGATGCGCTCGGCCTCGCGGTTCCAATGGGTGACGACCCCGTCCGCGTCGAAGGCGCACAGGGCGGCGTCCATCCCGTCCAGCAGCGCGGCCAGCAGATCGGAGCCGCCTGCGGAACCCTCCGAGCCACCCGACGAACCCTGCGGGCCGTCCCGCTCGGGTTCGTCCGGCCCCAGCTCGTCGGTGGTCCCACTACGCCGGGAAGCACTCACCTGGACCCCCTGCCAAGCCTGCCAAGCTGCGTCCGCACGTACGACGCGTCGGTTCGCTCACTCGCCATCATCTAACTGGAACGTGACGCAGCACACACCGAGTTCCCACAAGATTGAAGGAATCGTTGTACGGCGGAAATCCCGGGAAACCGGCCGCAGACGCCACGCCCCGCTCTCATGCCCCGCTGACCTCGAAACCTGTCAGTCGCAACGTCAGCCACACCTCGTTCTCGTCCTCCGGTGCCACATACCGGTCGACCTCCACAAACCCGCGCTTCCCGGCGAACCGGAGCCCGTCCTCGTTGGCGGTCAGGATCACGGTCCGGATCTCCCGCGCGCCGAGCACGCGCGCGTGCCCGAGTCCGTCCTCGTACAGCGCGGCACCGAACCCCCGCCCGCGGTACTCGGGCAGCACGCGCGCGATGACGGTCGCCACGCCCTCCTCGCCCTGCGGCGGCCGTACGGTCGAGCAGCCCACGAGCGCGTCCCCGAGATAGGCGTTGCGCAACTGGTGCCGGCCACTGCGCTCGCGTACCTCGTCGAGGCTCAGTTCGTCCGGCGGCACGATCACGTTGTGGACGTGGCGCCACTCCCGGAGCATGGCGTCGCCCTCGGCCGGCACGATTCGCAGATCTGTCATGCACAGAACGCTAGGTGACCAGCGAGGATCCCGTCCAAGGAAAAAAGCACTTGATCGGGCGGCGGGCCGCTTCTTAGTGTGTGGGCACACGAGAAGGGAGGTGGTTCGGCAGATGTATGAATACCGGACGCGTGAGGTGGCTGCGGGCTAGCGGCCCGTCACCCCACCCAGTGCGGTGCCGGACCAGCACGTGACAGACGCGTGCAGCCGGCCCAATCCCAGCAGTCACCCGACCCGCGAGTTCGCCGGCACGTCCGGCCGGCTCCCCCGCCCCGGCGGAGGGACCCGAGCTCGCGGGTCGTCTGCGTCTCAGAGCAGGCATGCCGCCCTCAGGGACTACGGCACTCAGGGACTCAGCCGCTCGACCCGCCAGCTTCCGTCCTGCTCCGCCGCGTACCGCAGCCGGTCGTGCAGCCGGTTCTCCCGGCCCTGCCAGAACTCCACCGTCTGCGGCGCCACCCGGAAGCCGCCCCAGTGCGGCGGCACCGGCACCTGCTCGCCCTCGGGATAGCGCGCGGCCAGCTCGGCGTACGAGGCGTCGAGGTCGGCGCGGGTGGCGACCACCGTGGACTGGGCGCTGGCCCAGGCGCCGAGCTGGGAGCCGTGCGGGCGGGTGCGGAAGTAGGCGGCGGTCTCGTCGCGCCCGGTCCGCCGCGCCACGCCCGTGACGATGACCTGGCGGGCCATCGCGTGCCAGGGGAAGAGCAGGGAGACGTACGGGTTCTCGGCGAGGTCGCGGGCCTTGCGGGAGTCGTAGTTGGTGTAGAAGACGAAGCCCTGCTCGTCGAACTGCTTCAGCAGGACCGTACGGGAGCTGGGCCGCCCGTCGGCGTCGGCGGTGGAGACGATCATCGCGTTCGGCTCGAAGAGGTGGGCCTCCGCCGCGGCCTGCTTGAACCAGCGCGCGAACTGTTCCACGGGAGTGGCGGCCAGGTCGTTCTCGGCGAGGCCCTCGGCCCGGTACTGCTTGCGCATCGCGGCGGGGTCGAGGGGGACGGCGTCTCGGTCGGTCACGCCGTCATCTTGCCGCATGCGGCCGACGCCGTCCCGGACGGTGCCCCTCGCGACCCCGGATGGCACTGAGTGCCGCAGGACCTCCCCAACAGTGGCACTCGGGGTTATCGTGCTGTTGCCGTTCGGGTTGGATGACTGTCAGCCGTACGGGGCATCACACGGGTACGCCCCGGACCGCGAGTCCGCCGAGGCCCGGAGAGAACCGGCAAGGCCCGGAATCCGAGTCCGTGACCGTGGAACCACCGGCGTACGCACATCTCCGCACACCGACATGTGGTCGTCCCACCCACAACCCCATCCGTCGCACACCTCACGAGGAGCCGCCTGATGTCCGACTTCGTACCCGGACTCGAGGGAGTCGTCGCGTTCGAGACGGAGATCGCCGAACCGGATAAGGAGGGCGGCGCACTCCGGTACCGGGGCGTCGACATCGAGGATCTGGTCGGGCATGTCTCGTTCGGCAACGTCTGGGGGCTGCTTGTCGACGGTGCCTTCCGGCCCGGTCTGCCGCCCGCCGAGCCCTTCCCGATTCCCGTGCACTCCGGCGACATCCGTGTCGACGTCCAGTCCGCGCTCGCCATGCTGGCCCCCGTGTGGGGTCTGAAACCCCTGCTGGACATCGGTGAGGAGCAGGCCCGCGAGGACCTGGCCCGGGCCGCCGTCATGGCGCTGTCCTACGTCGCCCAGTCCGCGCGCGGCCAGGGCCTGCCCATGGTGCCGCAGCGCGAGATCGACAAGGCGCAGTCCGTCGTCGAGCGGTTCATGATCCGCTGGCGCGGCGAGCCCGACCCCAAGCACGTGGCCGCCGTGGACGCCTACTGGACGTCCGCCGCCGAGCACGGCATGAACGCGTCCACCTTCACGGCCCGCGTCATCGCCTCCACCGGCGCCGACGTCGCCGCCGCGCTCTCCGGGGCCGTGGGAGCCATGTCCGGCCCGCTGCACGGCGGTGCCCCCTCCCGTGTCCTGCACATGATCGAGGAGATCGAACGCACCGGCGACGCCGAGGCGTATGTGAAGCAGACCCTCGACAAGGGCGAGCGCCTCATGGGCTTCGGTCACCGTGTCTACCGCGCCGAGGACCCGCGCGCGCGGGTGCTGCGCCGCACCGCCCGGGAGCTGGGCGCGCCCCGCTTCGAGGTCGCCGAGGCGCTGGAGAAGGCGGCCCTGGAGGAGCTGCACAGTCGGCGCCCGGACCGGGTGCTGGCCACGAACGTGGAGTTCTGGGCCGCGATCATGCTGGACTTCGCGGAGGTCCCGGCGCACATGTTCACGTCGATGTTCACCTGTGCCCGTACGGCGGGCTGGTCGGCGCACATCCTGGAGCAGAAGCGCACCGGCCGCCTCGTGCGCCCGTCCGCGCGCTACATCGGCCCGGGCCCGCGCGACCCGCGCGAGATCGAGGGCTACGCCGACATCGCGCACTGATCCCGCCGGTCCACCGAACCTCTCCGGCGGGCCGGTCATCACGCGGAGCACCGTCCGGCTCCGCGTGATGCCGCTCGGCGGCCTGGTGCCTCTCGATGAGTGTGCTGCCGCTCGATGACCGGGGTGGCGTCCGCTGCCTATGGCATACGGAACGTGACTGATCCACTCCGCCAGTATGCTGGGGCGGCTGCGGCCATCCCACCATCACCCGTCCCCACGTGGTGAGTTGCGGCCTGCGGCGACCGGGATGTCTCACGGCATGAGGGATGGGGATCAGGTGCTGATAGCGGGCCGCTACCGGCTGGGCGAGTCGATCGGACGCGGGGGGATGGGGGAGGTCTGGCGGGCCTACGACGAGACTCTCGCCCGGCATGTGGCCGTCAAGCTGCTGCTGCCCCAGGACTCCGACCCCACCGCCACGTCCCGGTTCCGGCTGGAGGCGCAGACGGCGGCGCGGATCGCCCATCCGAACGTGGTCGGGGTCCGGGACTTCGGCGAGTACGACAACCGGCTCTTCCTGGTGATGGAGCTCGTCGAGGGCCCCAGCCTCGCCGCCACGCTGACCCGGTCCGGCGCGCTGCCCGCCGAACGCGTGGCCCGGATCGCCGCCGAGGCCGCCGCGGGACTGGCCGCCGCGCACCGGCAGGGCATCGTCCACCGCGACATCAAGCCCGGCAATCTGCTCCTGGACGCCGACGGCACCCTCAAGATCGGTGACTTCGGGATCGCGCGCTTCATGGACGACCCCGGGGCCGCGCTGACCGCGACGGGGCAGATCGTGGGCACGAGCCTCTATCTGGCGCCCGAGCGTGCGCTGGGCAAGCCGGCGGGCCCGGCGTCCGACGTCTACGCGCTGGGCTGTGTCCTCTACCAGCTGCTCACCGGCCGCCCGCCCTTCCAGGCCGACACGGCCGTCGCCATCCTGCACCAGCACCTCGACGCCGTGCCCGTGCCGCCCCGCGAACTGGGCGTCCCCGGCCTCCCGCCCGCCTTCGAGAGCTATCTCCTCGGTCTGCTCGCCAAGGAGCCCGAGCACCGGCCCTCCGCCCAGCAGGCCGCCGACTGGTTCGCCGACGGCGCCTGGCAGGGGCGCCCCGAGCCGCTGCCGGACGCGACGTCGCCGTCCCGGCGGCCGCCGGTGCTGTCGGGGTCCGCCGCCGGGTCGCAGCAGGTGGGTGAGACCAGCAACCCGACCACGTACATGCTGCCCTCCGCCCGGGGGACGGCGTCCGCCGCGGGATCCAGAGCCGGGTCCGGGTCCAGAATCGGGGCCGGGTCCAGAGCCCGGTCCGGGTCCGGACCTGGGTCCAGATCCCGGTCCGGATCCGGCGGCAGATCCAGAGCCGGGTCGAGATCCAGACCCGGCTCCCGGTCCCGGAACCGCCTGGTGTTCACGGCGGCCGCGGCGGCGCTCTTCATGGCCGCGATGCTCCTCGGCATGCTGTGGTTCTCCCCCGACAAGACCGGCGCGGAAGGCACCGAGTCCGAGGCCCCGACCGGCACGAGCACCTCCGCCTCACCCCGGGCGACCGTCCCCTCCCCGACGGCCTCCCCGACCCCGGCCGCCCGGACGAGTGCCCCGCGCGACGAGCAGACGGCGGACGAGCAGCGGAAGCAGCGCGAGCAGGAGCTCGAAGAGCAGCGGAGGCTTCAGCGCGAGCTGGACAAGGAGCGCGCGGCACAGCAGGACGACGATGACGGCGGCTTCGGCGAGGACGACGACTGAGGCGGCTGACAGGGGCGGCGGGACGACGGCGCGCGGGTCAGAGCTTGCCCCACACGTACGCCGTACGGTGGCCGTCCAGGAGCCCGGATATCCGGGTGCGGAACTCCTCGGTGAACGGGGGCCAGTTCCAGAACTCGAAGCCGAGGTGGGCGAAGGCGAACCAGTCGTCGGCCCAGGTCCAGTCGGGCAGCGGGACGGACCCGGCGCACGCGGGACAGTCGACCTGGGCGGTACCCGTCTTGTGCCAGGCGTCGATGGCCTTGCCGAACGGCGCCCAGGCGTCCTCGACCAGGTCCCACTCGTCGGTGATCAGCCGGGTGGTGACCCCACAGCGCGGACAGCTCACGGCCTCCGCTCCGCCCTGCCCGCTGTGGAAGACGGTCCGCCCGGTGTACACGGCGAGGCCGTCCCAGGGGTCCCGGTCGGCGTCGTCCGGGGCGACGGCCCGCTGCCAGTTCGGGCCCGGAGGATGGCCGAGCGGCTGCCCGAGCACGCAGTCCGTGCGCTCGGCGAGCACGATGCCCTCGGTCACCAGCCACTCGACGACGCGCTCGGCCAGCTGTGCGGCCTGCCGCGGGGTCGCCTGGAGGTCGACGATCGTCTGGAAGTGATCACCCATGCCCGAACCGTAGACCCCGCCACTGACAACGCCCTCAGCCCGACGCCTCGCCCAACGCGTCGTCCAGCAGCGCCGCCCACTGCGCGACCACGCGGTCCCGGCGTGCCGTGTCGTCCGTGAGGAGGTTGGCCAGGCCCAGGCCACGGGCCATGTCGAGCAGGCCCTGGACGCTTTCGCGGGCGCCCGGCCGGGACTCGTCGGCGCCCAGCAGGTCGACCGCGATGCGGTGGGTCTCGCGGCCCACGCGGGCCTCCAGCTCCGTGACCCGTGGCCGTAGCTGCTCCTCGTTCGACGCGGCCACCCACAGGTGCAGTGCCGCCCGGAACAGCGGTCCGGTGTAGAGGTCGACCAGCGCCGACACCACCGCCCGCCGGTCCCCGGCCGCGCCTTCGGGGAACAGGGCGCGCAGTGCCGTCGAGCGCTCCTCGGCGACGTACTCCACCGCCGCCGTGAAGAGGTCCTCGCGGGTCGGGAAGTGGTGCTGGGCGGCGCCTCGGGAGACGCCGGCGCGTTCGGCGACGACGGAGACCGTGGAGCCCGCCCAGCCGTGTTCGGCGAGGCAGGCCACGGCGGCCTCCAGGAGCCGCTGCCTGGTGGCGCGGCTGCGGTCCTGTTTGGGCACGCGGTCCGCTCGGTCCACGCGGTCGCCGACTGTGCTCACACCGCCCATTCCGGATCCCGTCTTTCTAGGAAGGCCGTCATCCCCTCGCGGGCCTGCGCGGAGGAGAACAGCCGGGCCGAGAGCGCGGTCAGGTCGGCCGCGTCCCGGTCGAAGGTTTCCAGCACCTTAGCCGTGAGCAGCGCCTTCGTCTCGGCCAGGGCCTGCGGGGAGGCCCGGCGCAGGCCGTCGAGCACGGGCGTCAGGGCCGCGTCGACGTCCTCGCCCGCCACCGTCAGCAGGCCGATGCGGGCCGCCTCCTGGGCGCTGAAGCGTTCGCCGGTGAGGTAGTAGCGGGCCAGGGCGCGGGGGTCCGTGCGGGGCAGCAGGGGCAGCGAGATGACCGCGGGGGCGACGCCTATGTGCACCTCGGTGAAGGCGAAGCTGGCCTGCGGTGACGCGGCGGAGATGTCGCAGGCGGCGAGCAGGCCGAGGCCGCCCGCGCGGACATGGCCGGTGACCCGGGCGACGACCGGTTTGGGCAGTTCCACGATCTGCCGGAGCAGCGCCACCAGCCCGTCCGGGGGCGGGGGGTCGCGCAGGTCGGCGCCCGCGCAGAAGGTGTTGCCGGTGTGGGTGAGGACGATCGCGCGTACGTCGGTGTCCTTGGCGCAGTCCGTCAGCGCGTCGGTCAGCTCGCCCACGAGGGCGGCCGAGAGCGCGTTGCGGTTGTGCGGGGCGTCGAGGGTGAGGGTCTCGACGCCCCGCGCGCGCGTGCGGCCGATCAGCGTCATGTGTTCTCCCTGAGCGCCCGTAGCTCGCGGCGCAGGATCTTGCCGGAGGCGGCCCGCGGGACGCCGTCGATGAAGGTGACCAGCCGGACGCGCTTGTACGGGGCGACGCGTTCGGCGACGTACATCATGACCTCGCCCTCGGAGAGGTCGGTGGCGGTGGGCTGACGGACCACGTAGGCGTGCGGGACCTCGTTGCCGTCGTCGTTGTAGACGCCGATGACCGCGGCGTCGGCGATGCCGGGGTGGGTGAGCAGGAGCGCCTCCAGTTCGGCGGGGGCCACCTGGAAGCCCTTGTACTTGATGAGTTCCTTGACTCGGTCCACGACGAACAGCCAGCCGTTCGCGTCCACATGGCCCACGTCCCCCGTGTGCAGCCAGCCGTCGGGGTCGATCATCGCGGCCGTGGCGTCGGGGCGGCCGAGGTAGCCCTTCATGACCTGCGGGCCACGGATGAGGATCTCGCCGGACTCTCCGGTGCCGAGGTCCTTGTCGGGGTCGTCGAGGGAGACGACGCGCATCTCGGTGCCGGCGATGAGCTTGCCTACGGTCCCGGGTGGCGCGTCCCGCATGGCGTCCAGGGGGACGACATGGGTGCCGGGGGACAGTTCCGTCATGCCGTACGCCTGTCCCACGGGCGGCAGGCCGAGCCGCTGCGAGCAGGCGGCCGCGAGCTTGGCGTCCAGGGGCGCCGCGGCGCTGACGATGTACTTCAGCGACGACAGGTCGTACTGCGCGACCAGCGGGTGCTTGGCGAGGGCGAGGACGATCGGCGGGGCCACGTACAGGCCGGTGATGCGGTGGTTCTGGATGGCCGCGAGGAAGGTCTCCAGGTCGAAGCGGGGCAGCACGACGACCGTGGCGCCCCGCCTGAGGGGCGCGTTCATCAGGGCCGTGAGGCCGTAGATGTGGAAGAAGGGCAGCACGGCGAGGATGCGGTCGCCGGGGCCGGCCGATATCGCGGGTTCGAGCTGGGCGAGGTTGGTGGCGATCTGGCGGTGGGTGAGCATCACGCCCTTGGGGATGCCGGTGGTGCCGGAGGAGTACGGCAGGGCGGCGACGTCCGCCACGGGGTCGATGTCGACCCGCGGTTCGGGGGCCGCGGAGGCCAGCATGTCGATGAGTGAGCGGTGTCCGGGCGCGCTGTCGCACACGAAGATCTCCTCGACGCCGCCCGCGAGTTCGGCGGCCCGGCGTGCCGCCTCCAGCAGGGGTGAGACGGTGACGATCCAGCGGGCCGCCGAGTCCTTCAGCTGCTTGGCGAACTCCTCGGGCGTGGCGAGCGGGTGCACGGTCGTGACGGAGGCACCCGCGCGCGTGGCGGCGTAGAACGCCGTGGGGAAGGCCACCGTGTTCGGGCTGTGCAGCGCGAGGACGTCGCCCTTGCGGACGCCCGCCTCGGCGAGGGCGGCGGCGACGCGCCGGTGGAAGCGGTCGAGCTGCTCGTAGGTGAGGGTGGTGCCGTCCGTGCCGTCGACGAGCGCGGGCGTGTCCCCGAACTCGGCGGCCCGGCCCAGTACGGCCTCGTGGATGGGGAGTTCTACGACCGGGACGTCTGCGTACTCGCTGCGGAACACGGTTCCTCCTCGCGACACGGTGCCGGGCTGATGCCGGTCAGTACGACTTGGGCAGGCCCAGGGTCTGGTGGGAGACGTAGTTGAGAATCATCTCCCTGCTCACCGGAGCAATACGAGACACGCGCGCGGCGGTTATCAACGAAGCGAGCCCGAACTCGCGCGTGAGGCCGTTTCCGCCGAGGGTGTGCACCGCCTGGTCGACCGCCTTCACACAGGCTTCACCGGCCGCGTACTTGGCCATGTTCGCGGCCTCTCCCGCGCCGACGTCGTCCCCGGCGTCGTACAAATAGGCCGCCTTCTGCATCATCAGACGGGCCAGTTCCAGGTCGATGTGCGCCTGGGCGAGAGGGTGGGCGATGGCCTGGTGGGCGCCGATGGGGGCCTTCCAGACGGTGCGGTCGCGCGCGTACTCGACGGCGCGGGCGAGCGCGTAGCGGCCCATGCCGATCGCGAAGGCGGCCGTCATGATGCGCTCGGGGTTGAGGCCGGCGAAGAGCTGGAGGAGGCCCGCGTCCTCGTCTCCGACGAGCGCGTCCGCGGGGAGGCGTACGTCGTCGAGGGTCAGCTCGAACTGCTTCTCGGCGGCGTCGAGTTCCATGTCGATCTGGCGGCGCGTGAAGCCTTCGGCGTCTCGCGGGACGATGAAGAGGCAGGGCTTGAGGTTGCCGGTGCGGGCGTCTGCCGTGCGGCCGACTATGAGGGTGGCGTCGGCTATGTCGACGCCGGAGATGAAGACCTTGCGGCCGGTGAGGATCCAGTCCCCGGTGTCCTGGTCGCGGCGGGCCGTGGTCGTGATGCGGTGGCTGTTGGAGCCGGCGTCGGGTTCGGTGATCCCGAAGGCCATGGTGCGGGTGCCGTCGGCGAGGGCGGGGAGCCAGTCGCGTTTCTGGTCTTCCGTGCCGAAGCGGGCGATGACTGTGCCGCAGATGGCAGGTGACACGACCATCATCAGCAGGGGGCAGCCTGCGGCGCCGAGTTCTTCGAGGACGATGGAGAGTTCGGCTATGCCGCCGCCTCCGCCTCCGTACTCCTCGGGGAGGTTGACGCCTAGGTAGCCGAGTTTCGCTGCCTCGGACCAGAGGGCTTCGCGGTCGTAGGTGCGGCCGTGGCGTTTGCCGAGGGCGGCTACCGCGGACCGTAGGGCCTTGTGTTCTTCGGATTCGAGCGGGGTGGGCATGGGGACTCCTTCCGGCTGCGGGTTCGTTGTGGCTGGTCGCGCAGTTCTCCGCGCCCCTAGGGTTCTTGCACTACCGCCAGCAATGCGCCGACCGTTACCTGCTGGCCCGGTACGGCGTGAAGGGCACTGAGCGTCCCTGCGACCGGCGCCACGACCTTGTGCTCCATCTTCATCGCCTCCAGCCACAGCAGGGGCTCTCCGGCCCGCACAGCCGCTCCTACGGACAGTCCCTCGGCGACGCGTACGACCGTGCCCGGCATGGGGGCGAGGAGGGAGCCCGGGGTGTGCTGTGCTGTCGGGTCCGGGAAGCGGGGCAGGGCGGTGAGGCGGGTGGTGTTGACGTGGATCTCGTCGCCGTACCTCGCGACCTCGAAGTTCCTTCGTACGCCGTCGACTTCGAGGACGACGAGACGTGCGTCGGCGCGCACGACCCGTACTCCGTCGGCCTCCAGGCCGCCCGCGCGGGTGTGGCGGTAGCGGACCTCGATCTCCTCGCCGGCGACCGCGTACCGCTTGGTCTGCGGCCGGGAGGGGACGTTGCGCCAGCCGCCGAAGCGGGAGCGGCCGTGGGCGTCGGCGAGGGCTGCGGCCAGGGGGGCGTACGGGTC
>NZ_JAKEIP010000125.1 GCF_021474425.1 Streptomyces muensis
GAGCAGGGTGGGATCGGGGTCCAGGGGTGGCGTCGTCGAGGTGGGCTCGTCCCAAGGGCTTGGTGGCCTCATCGGTGGGCCTCCGTGCGCGGTGTCGGGGGCTCGGCCGCCGTGAGGCCGCCCGTCGCCCACTTCCTGTCCTCCCCTGTCACCAGCAGCTCCGCCACGTCCAGTACGTGGTGCCCGGCCATCGACGGCAGACAGCTTCCCCTCGCCGGGCCGATCGCCGCCGCCCACTCCGTGGGGATCGCCGACGCGCCCTGGGTCGCGCCGGACAGGGCTCCCGCCACCGCTGCCGTCGTGTCCGCGTCGCGGCCCATGTTCACTGCCGTGAGGACCGCCTGGACGAAGTCGCCGTCCGCCGCCGCGTACGCGCCGAAGGCCAGGGCGACCGCCTCGGGGGCCAGGTCGGTCCAGGGGTAGCCGCCGATGACGACCGCGGAGCGGACCGCGCGTTCGCCTCGGTGGGCCACCGCGACCGCCCGGCGCAGGGAACGGGCCGTCCAGGAGTCGTCCGGGACCACCGCGAGGGCCGAGGCGACCACGGCGATCGTCGGCGCCCCCGCCATCGCCGCCGCCACGCCCGCCGCGACCGCCTGGCCGCCGTAGATGCCCTCGCCGTCGTGGCTCACCGAGCCGTCGATCGCCACCAGACGGGCCGCCTCGGCCGGGCGGCCCGCGGCGAAGACGCCGAAGGGCGCCGCCCGCATGGCGAGGCCGTCGCTCCAGGCGTGACGGTGCTGGGCGGAGATGGGGGCCGCGAGGCCTCGGCGGAGGTTCTCCAGCGTGCCGCGTTCGCTGAAGCCGGCACCCCGGAAGGGGCCCTCCGCCCGGTCCGCGATCCACTCGTGCCAGGCCGCCTCGACATGGGCCGGGGTGAGGGCCGAGCCGTGGCGGGCGAGGAGGAGGCCGGAGAAGATCGCGTACTCGGTGTCGTCCGTACCGGAGGGGTTGTCGGACACGTAGCCCGTGATACGGCCCCAGCGGGCGCGGATCTCGGAGGGCTTCATGTTCTCCGCGGGGGCGCCCAGCGCGTCGCCGACCGCCAGACCCAACAGTGCGCCGCGCGCCCGTTCGCGGAGTTCGGCGGCGTCTCCGGGCGCCGGGACCGAGGGGATGCAGGCGATGGATGGCATGCGCGGCCTCTCCTCCGGGGGGCTCCGCCAGGGCGCGGAGCCCTTTGCGGATGTGTCCCACCGTCGGCGGTTGACCTGAGCCTCGGGAGGCTCACTGTCACCCGGTCGACATCTGTGCAGGCATCTACACGAATGAGCGTTCTAAGGGAAAACCGCAGGTTAGCCCAGCCTTTCCTTGCTGGCGGGGAGGAATGGGCGGGCGTAGATTTGGCGTTGTCGAAGAGTAGAACTTGTCTAAAGACAGCCTTACCTGAGCTCCTGAGCTCCTGGGCTTTCCGATCTTTCTGGGGGACCCCTCATGGCCATCATCGAGACCGAGGCCGCGCTGCACGAGGCGCACCGTGACAATCACACGCACCGCGATGTGAACGGCGGCTGGCTGCGGCCCGCGGTCTTCGGTGCGATGGACGGGCTGGTCTCCAACCTCGCGCTGATGACCGGTGTCGCCGGTGGGGCCGTGGGGCAGCAGACCATCGTGCTGAGCGGGCTCGCCGGTCTCGCCGCCGGCGCCTTCTCCATGGCCGCCGGTGAGTACACCTCCGTCGCCTCGCAGCGCGAGCTCGTCGAGGCCGAGCTGGACGTCGAGCGGCGGGAGCTGAGGAAGCACCCGAAGGACGAGGAGGCCGAGCTCGCGGCGCTCTACGAGGCGCGGGGAGTCGAGCCGCGGCTCGCCAAGGCCGTCGCCGAGCAGCTCTCGCGCGATCCCGAGGTGGCCCTGGAGATACACGCCCGCGAGGAACTCGGCATCGACCCCGGCGATCTGCCCTCGCCGCTGGTCGCTGCCGTCTCGTCGTTCGGGTCCTTCGCGCTGGGCGCCCTGCTGCCCGTACTGCCATATCTGCTCGGTGCGACCTCGCTGTGGCCGGCCCTGCTGCTGGCGCTCGTCGGGCTGTTCCTGTGCGGTGCGGTCGTGGCCAAGGTGACGGCGCGGACCTGGTGGTACAGCGGGCTGCGGCAGCTCGCGCTCGGTGGTGCCGCGGCCGGTGTGACGTACGCCCTGGGCAGTTGGTTCGGAACGGCCGTAGGATAGCTCGGCTGGAACTTATGCGTTGGGCCGCATAAGTAGCCGTTACTCGCTGGTTTCGGATGCGTGACCACCGGGCATGAGCCGTAAGCGCTGTGGGCAATGACGCCTGCGGCGCACTCGCGGGGTGGGCGACGACGCCCCCTCCGCCCCCGGACCGACGGACATGGACCTGTCCCGCTCGATCCCCACATACTTCAAGCCATGGGCGCGGAACCCCTGCTGCAGCCCTTGGTGTCCGCATGATGGAACGGATTATCCCGCTTCCCGAGAACCGCCCCATCATGTAACCTGCACGAAATTTTGCACTCACGCAGAGGGCCAACGTCGTCCCTCGGCAATTTGCATATGCCAGATGACGACGACGGGAGAGCCGATGCGTACGCCGCGCCAGCCGTCCCAGCACTCCGCGAATGGCCAGAACTGGTCCTTCATGGATGCTCGCCCTGCTGCGCAGGGTATGTACGACCCCCGCAACGAGCACGACGCCTGTGGCGTCGGCTTCGTGGCCACCCTCACCGGCGAGGCGAGCCACACGCTGGTCGAGCAGGCGCTCACCGTTCTGCGCAATCTCGAACACCGCGGCGCCACCGGCTCCGAGCCCGACTCGGGTGACGGCGCGGGCATCCTGTCCCAGGTGCCGGACGCCTTCTTCCGTGAGGTGGCCGGGTTCGAACTGCCCGAGGCCGGTGCGTACGCCGTGGGTATCGCCTTCCTGCCGGAGGAGGGCACCCAGGACGCCGTCTCGAAGATCGAGACGATCGCGTCCGAGGAGGGCCTCACCGTCCTCGGCTGGCGTGAGGTTCCCGTCGCCCCCGAGCTGCTCGGTGCCACCGCCCGGTCGACGATGCCCGTCTTCCGTCAGATCTTCGTCGCGGACGGGTCCTCGAAGGACATCGCCCTCGACCGCAAGGCCTTCGTGCTGCGCAAGCGCGCCGAGCGCGAGATCGACGTCTACTTCCCGTCGCTGTCGGCCCGCACCATCGTCTACAAGGGCATGCTGACCACCGGCCAGCTGGAGCCCTTCTTCCCGGACCTGTCCGACCGCCGCTTCGGCTCGGCCATCGCCCTGGTCCACTCGCGCTTCTCGACGAACACCTTCCCGTCGTGGCCGCTCGCCCACCCGTACCGCTTCGTCGCGCACAACGGTGAGATCAACACCGTCAAGGGCAACCGCAACTGGATGCGCGCCCGTGAGTCGCAGCTCGTGTCCGACCTGTTCGGCAACGACGGCAAGGCCCTCGACCGCGTCTTCCCGGTGTGCACCCCGGACGCCTCCGACTCCGCGTCCTTCGACGAGGTCCTGGAGCTGCTCCACCTCGGCGGCCGCTCGCTGCCGCACTCCGTGCTGATGATGATCCCGGAGGCGTGGGAGAACCACGACTCCATGGACCCGGCCCGGCGCGCCTTCTACCAGTTCCACTCCACGATGATGGAGCCCTGGGACGGCCCGGCCTGTGTCACCTTCACCGACGGCACCCAGGTCGGCGCCGTGCTCGACCGCAACGGCCTGCGCCCCGGCCGCTACTGGGTCACCGACGACGGCCTCGTCGTCCTCGGCTCCGAGGTCGGCGTCCTCGACATCGACCCGGCCAAGGTCGTCCGCAAGGGCCGTCTGCAGCCCGGCCGGATGTTCCTCGTGGACACCGCCGAGCACCGCATCATCGAGGACGACGAGATCAAGGCCCAGCTCGCGGCGGAGAAGCCGTACGCCGAGTGGCTGGAGGCCGGCGAGATCGAGCTGTCCGACCTGCCCGAGCGCGAGCACATCGTGCACACCCACGCCTCGGTCACCCGCCGCCAGCAGACCTTCGGTTACACCGAGGAGGAGCTGCGCGTCATCCTCGCGCCGATGGCCAAGGCCGGTGCCGAGCCGATCGGTTCGATGGGCACCGACTCGCCGATCGCCGCGCTGAGCGACCGCCCGCGGCTGCTCTTCGACTACTTCACCCAGCTGTTCGCGCAGGTCACCAACCCGCCGCTGGACGCCATCCGCGAGGAGCTCGTCACCTCGCTGAACTCCTCGCTGGGCCCGCAGGGCAACCTGCTGGAGCCGACCGCCGCCTCCTGCCGCTCGGTCACCCTGCCCTTCCCGGTGATCGACAACGACGAGCTGGCCAAGCTCATCCACATCAACGCCGACGGCGACATGCCCGGCTTCAAGGCCGCGACGCTGTCCGGTCTGTACCGGGTGCACGGCGGCGGTGACGCCCTTGCCGCGCGCATCGAGGAGATCTGCGCCGAGGCCGACGCCGCCATAGAGAACGGCGCCCGCCTGATCGTCCTGTCGGACCGGCACTCCGACGCCGAGCACGCGCCGATCCCGTCGCTGCTGCTCACCGCGGCCGTCCACCACCACCTCATCCGCACCAAGCAGCGCACCCACGTGGGCCTGCTGGTCGAGGCCGGCGACGTCCGCGAGGTCCACCACGTCGCCCTGCTGATCGGCTTCGGCGCCGCGGCCGTGAACCCGTACCTGGCGATGGAGTCCGTCGAGGACCTCGTCCGCGCGGGCACCTTCCTGTCGGACATCGAGGCCGAGAAGGCCATCCGCAACCTGATCTACGCCCTCGGCAAGGGTGTTCTGAAGGTCATGTCCAAGATGGGCATCTCGACGGTCGCCTCCTACCGTGGCGCCCAGGTCTTCGAGGCCGTCGGTCTCGACGACGCGTTCGTCGAGAAGTACTTCAACGGCACGGCCACCAAGATCGGCGGCGTCGGCATCGACGTCATCGCCAAGGAGGTCGCCGCCCGCCACGCGAAGGCGTACCCGGCGAGCGGCATCGCGCCAGCGCACCGCGCCCTCGACATAGGCGGCGAGTACCAGTGGCGTCGCGAGGGCGAGCCGCACCTGTTCGACCCGGAGACGGTCTTCCGCCTCCAGCACTCCACGCGCACCGGTCGCTACGACATCTTCAAGAAGTACACCGAGCGCGTGAACGAGCAGTCCGAGCGCCTGATGACGCTCCGCGGACTCTTCGGCTTCAAGTCGGACCGCCAGCCGATCTCCATCGACGAGGTCGAGCCGGCCAGCGAGATCGTCAAGCGCTTCTCCACCGGCGCCATGTCGTACGGCTCCATCTCCAAGGAGGCGCACGAGACCCTCGCCATCGCCATGAACCAGCTGGGCGGCAAGTCCAACACCGGTGAGGGCGGCGAGGACCCGGAGCGTCTGTACGACCCCGCGCGGCGTTCGTCGATCAAGCAGGTCGCCTCCGGCCGCTTCGGTGTGACGAGCGAATACCTCGTCAACGCCGACGACATCCAGATCAAGATGGCCCAGGGCGCCAAGCCCGGTGAGGGCGGCCAGCTGCCCGGCCACAAGGTCTACCCGTGGGTGGCCAAGACCCGTCACTCGACCCCGGGTGTCGGTCTGATCTCCCCGCCGCCGCACCACGACATCTACTCCATCGAGGACCTGGCCCAGCTGATCCACGACCTGAAGAACGCGAACCCGCAGGCGCGGATTCACGTCAAGCTGGTCTCCGAGGTCGGTGTCGGCACGGTCGCCGCGGGTGTGTCCAAGGCGCACGCGGACGTGGTGCTCATCTCCGGCCACGACGGCGGTACGGGTGCCTCGCCGCTGACGTCGCTGAAGCACGCCGGTGGACCTTGGGAGCTGGGCCTCGCGGAGACGCAGCAGACCCTTCTCCTCAACGGCCTGCGCGACCGCATCGTGGTCCAGACCGACGGCCAGCTGAAGACCGGCCGTGACGTCGTCATCGCCGCGCTGCTGGGCGCCGAGGAGTTCGGTTTCGCGACCGCGCCGCTCGTCGTCTCCGGCTGCGTCATGATGCGCGTCTGCCACCTGGACACCTGCCCGGTCGGCATCGCCACCCAGAACCCGACCCTGCGCGACCGCTTCTCCGGCAAGGCCGAGTACGTCGTCAACTTCTTCCAGTACATCGCCGAAGAGGTCCGCGAGATCCTCGCCGAGCTGGGCTTCCGCACCATCGAGGAGGCCGTCGGCCACGCCGAGGCCCTCGACGTGACCCGCGCGGTCGACCACTGGAAGGCCCAGGGCCTGGACCTGGAGCCGCTGTTCCACGTGCCGTCGCTGCCCGAGGGCGCGGTGCGCCACCAGCTGATCGAGCAGGACCACGGCCTGGAGAAGGCGCTCGACAACGAGCTCATCAAGCTCGCCGCCGACGCGCTGGCCGCGGACTCCGCGACCGACGCCCAGCCGGTGCGTGCCCAGGTCAAGGTCCGCAACATCAACCGCACGGTCGGCACCATGCTCGGCCACGAGGTGACCAAGAAGTTCGGTGGCGCGGGCCTGCCCGACGACACCATCGACATCACCTTCACCGGTTCCGCCGGCCAGTCCTTCGGCGCCTTCCTCCCGCGCGGTGTCACGCTGCGCCTGGAGGGCGACGCCAACGACTACGTCGGCAAGGGCCTCTCCGGCGGCCGGGTGATCGTCCGTCCCGACCGGGGCGCCGACCACCTCGCCGAGTACTCGACGATCGCGGGCAACACCATCGCCTACGGCGCGACCGGCGGCGAGCTGTTCCTGCGCGGTCGTACCGGTGAGCGGTTCTGTGTCCGCAACTCCGGCGCGACGGTCGTCTCCGAGGGCGTGGGCGACCACGGCTGCGAGTACATGACCGGCGGTCACGCGGTGGTCCTCGGTGAGACGGGACGTAACTTCGCGGCCGGTATGTCCGGTGGCATCGCGTACGTCATCGACCTCGACCGCGACAACGTCAACGTCGGCAACGTCAGCGCCGTCGAGGCCCTCGACGACACCGACAAGCAGTGGCTGCACGACGTGGTCCGCCGCCACCAGGAGGAGACCGGGTCCACGGTCGCCGAGAAGCTCCTGGCCGAGTGGGACACCGCGGTCGACCGCTTCAGCAAGATCATCCCCAGCACGTACAAGGCAGTGCTCGCCGCCAAGGACGCCGCCGAGCGAGCCGGTCTGTCCGAGACCGAGATCACCGAGAAGATGATGGAGGCGGCGATCAATGGCTGACCCGAAGGGCTTTCTGAACCACGGCCGCGAGGTCGCCAAGTCCCGCCCGGTCGACGTACGTCTGAAGGACTGGAACGAGGTCTACGTCCCCGGCTCCCTGCTGCCGATCATCAGCAAGCAGGCCAGCCGCTGCATGGACTGCGGCATCCCGTTCTGCCACAACGGCTGCCCGCTCGGGAACCTCATCCCCGAGTGGAACGACTACGCCTACCGCGAGGACTGGTCGGCGGCGTCGGAGCGCCTGCACGCCACGAACAACTTCCCGGAGTTCACGGGCCGTCTGTGCCCCGCTCCCTGTGAGTCGGCGTGTGTGCTGGGCATCAACCAGCCGGCCGTGACCATCAAGAACGTCGAGGTCTCGATCATCGACAAGGCGTGGGACGAGGGCACCGTCGCCCCGCAGGCCCCCGAGCGCCTGTCCGGCAAGACCGTCGCCGTCATCGGCTCGGGCCCGGCGGGCCTGGCCGCCGCCCAGCAGCTCACGCGGGCCGGCCACACCGTCGCCGTCTACGAGCGCGCGGACCGCATCGGAGGCCTTCTCCGGTACGGCATCCCCGAGTTCAAGATGGAGAAGCGGCACATCAACCGCCGTATCGAGCAGATGCGCGCGGAGGGCACCCGCTTCCGTACCGGCATCGAGATCGGCCGCGACCTCAAGGCGACCGACCTGAAGAAGCGGTACGACGCCGTCGTCATCGCCGCCGGTGCCACGACCGCCCGTGACCTCCCGGTTCCCGGCCGCGAGCTCAAGGGCGTCTACCAGGCGATGGAGTACCTGCCGCTGGCCAACAAGGTCCAGGAGGGCGACTACGTCACCTCCCCGATCTCGGCCGAGGGCAAGCACGTCGTCGTCATCGGCGGTGGCGACACCGGCGCCGACTGCGTGGGCACCGCCCACCGTCAGGGCGCTGCGTCCGTCACGCAGCTGGAGATCATGCCCCGTCCGGGCGAGGACCGCGCGCCGCACCAGCCGTGGCCGACCTTCCCGATGCTGTACAAGGTCACCTCCGCGCACGAGGAGGGCGGCGAGCGGGTCTACTCCGTGTCCACCACCCACTTCGAGGGCGACGAGGACGGCAACGTCCAGTGGCTGCACCTCACCGAGGTCGAGTTCGTCGACGGCAAGCTGACCCCGAAGCCGGGCACGGAGCGCAAGATCCCCGCCCAGCTGGTGACGCTGGCCATGGGCTTCACGGGCACCGACCGTGAGAACGGCCTGGTCGAGCAGTTCGGCCTGGACCTCGACGAGCGCGGCAACATCGCCCGCGACGCCGACTTCCAGACCAACGTCCCCGGTGTCTTCGTCGCCGGTGACGCGGGCCGCGGCCAGTCGCTCATCGTGTGGGCCATCGCGGAGGGCCGCTCCGCCGCCCGTGGCTGCGACCGCTTCCTGACCGGCGCCAGCGAACTGCCGGCCCCGATCAAGCCGACGGACCGCGCGCTGATGGTCTGACGGCCGTACCAGAGGTGACCTGAGGGTCACTCCCCAGATGTCCCGTACAACGGCGTACGGAACTGAACGCGACGCTCGCCCTACTGTCCCCGACCGGACGCTGGGCGGGCGTCGCGACGCTTTCTGGCGGGTTCCCCCGGGGTAGACATCCCTGACGACCGATGGAACAACGGGAAGTGGGCGTGTTACTTTCGCGTCTCGGTCGCGCGTATCAACGACTGGCGGGGGATGAGTCGGTGGCGACGGGGGTGAGGCCGGTACGAGCGGACGGCGGGTCGGCCGACTTCCGGCGCGGGCCGCTTGTCGACGCGCTCTGCGGGCTGTCCTGCATGCGCGACCCACGCAGCCGCGCCGCCTTCGCCGAAGCCCTGGACGAGGACTACGGCATAGCGGCCACGCTGACGGGTGATGCTCGCATCGACATCGCACGGATGGTGCGCGCGGCCCTGCGTGTGTCCCAGGGGGTCCACGCGCTCGTGGAGACCACGGAACTCTTCGCGGGTGCCGAGGTCGCCGCGCAGATCGGATGCCTGCTCGACCCCGTCCGGCAGGACACCGACACGGGACCCGACCTTCGTATGGACGCACCCCTCGGCTGGGAGGAGCAGGCAGCAGCCCGCAGACTGCTGTCCATGCCCCCTCTCTTACCCGTGCGGCGACTGCGGGAGGGGCTCGTCCGTGAACTGTCCATCCCGCTGAGCCCCGACCTCGACATCGGACAGCTCTTCAGCCGCGCCCTCACGCTCAACAACCAGCCCGACGGGCTGCCCCCGTCCGTGCTCCTGCTCGACCTCGCCGCGGACCTGACCCCGCCCGGCGAACCCGCCGACCGCTTACGGGAGTTGGCCGCGAGAGTCGCCGGGCGGCTCGAACTCGGCCAGGCGCTCGAGCGGCGCCGCGCCGCCCGCGCCCGGCCGGTCACCGCGGCCGAAGCCCCCCGCTGTCTCCTCGTCATGGTCGACCCGGCCCGGGACGGCACCGCGGACATCGAGGTGCAGTACTGGGTCAACCCCGTACCCGGACGCTGGAACCCCCGCCAGGGCCGCTCGCGCACCACGACCCCCGAGGGCCTCGCGGACGCCGTGACGAGCGCCGTCAGGGCCGGGGCGCGGCTGTGGGCGGAGGCTCACGATGCCGACACCGGGCCCGAACTCCCGCCGCCCTACATCGAGTTCGCGCTGCCCTATGAGTGGCTGGTCCGCGATGTCACCGCCCTGCCGCTGGAGACGGGGGACGGCGCGAGTCTGCCGATCAGCCCGCGGTTCCCGGTGCATCTGCGCTGCCTGGAGCGGATGCGTGGCGGCGACCCGATCCAGCTCGCCCTCTGGCGGTCGAGGTGGCGAGCCCTGCACGCAGGGGGCGCACAGGTGCATCACTGGCGCGAGAACGACATGGAGCGCCTGTCCGACTGGCAGACCGAGTTGGCGCTGCACGGCGAGCGCACCGTCGTGCTTCTCGATGCCCCCGCGGGCGGCCCACCGCTCGCGGCCTTGCGTTCCGCGGTCGCGGAGGGGGTGGGCGTCGCCGTGTGGGATCGCCGGGGCGTTTTCGCCCACGAAAGCAGGGAACAGCTTCAAGCGGTGTTCTCTGCCGCGCCCACTCCCTCCCACATACCCCAGACCATCAGGCAACTGCGGGTGCGTGCCGCGCTCAACAAGTCCCCGGACATCGGGGAGCACATCGTTCTGTTCTGGGATGACCCGTATCGGCTGGTGGGAGCGTACTTCGACCCGCCCGAGCACGAGGAGCTCGCGGAATGAACGCCCGTGACAACCATGTGACGGCATCCGCCTGGCGCATCTTCAACGCCACGGGTGAACCGCCCGAGGAGCCCGAGGGGGCGCCGAAGCTGCCCCCGGCCCCGCCCTGGCGCGCCTTCGGCGGCGAGCCGCTTCAGCGTCCCGCGCCCCCGGACCGCGCGGGCGAGGTGCGCCGCCTCGGCGTCGTGCAGTCCGTCGGCCAACTCGACGACGAGAGCGTCGACCTGGTGAACGCGGCCCTGATCCTGCGCCGCCCGCTCCTGGTCACCGGATCGCCGGGCGTGGGCAAGTCGACGCTCGCCTACCTGATCGCCCGTGAGCTCGGTCTCGGCCGCGTCCTGCAATGGAGCATCGTCAGCCGAACGGTCCTCAGGGACGGTCTGTACGCCTACGACGCCATCGGCCGCGCCCAGGCCATAGCCTCCTGGCGGGGCGCGAGCACGGACCCGGCCGCGGGGGACGCCCAGCCGCCCGGACAGCCGCCGCTGGGGGACTTCGTGACCCTGGGGCCGCTCGGCACCGCCCTGCTCGCCTATGAGCGTCCGCGCATCCTGCTCGTCGACGAGCTCGACAAGAGCGACATCGACCTGCCCAACGATCTGCTGCACGCGCTGGAGAACGGCTCGTACGACATACCCGAACTGGTACGCAGCGGTCGCCCCGAGGTCGAGGTGTACACCGACGATCCCGAGGGACGGGCCGTGATCCGCGGCGGTCGGGTCGAGTGCCGGGAGTTCCCCGTCGTCGTGATCACCAGCAACGGAGAGCGGGAGTTCCCCGCGGCCTTCCGCAGGCGCTGCCTCCCGCTGCATCTGCGTCCGCCGAGCCGTGCCCAGCTGCTCGCCATGCTCGAAGCGCATCTCCAGGCCACCACCGAGGGCGCGGAGCGGATCGTCGACCAGTTCCTGCAGCGCATCGAAGGGGGCGGCACCCACTCCATCGATCAGCTCCTCAACGCCGTCAGGCTCTCGGCCTCCCACGCATTCCCGACCGGTGCGGACGGGGATAAGCTCGTGGAGACCCTGCTGCGCGACCTTGCGAAGGGCCGCTGATGGACGGCTTTGCCCGGGAACGCGCACCTGCCCCAGACGACAGCACCACAACACCGGGAACCGCCCCCGAGCACACGGGCCTCGGCGCGGCTTTCGCGGAGCACGGAGACGGTGAGGCCGCGCTGCCGCGGGGGGACACCGAGGAGGTGCTGCGCTGGCAGGACCTCGCCGATGCCGGCTGGCTCACCGACACCTGGATCAGGCTCGGCCGCACAGCGGCACCGGGCCCGCCCGCCGAGAGCCTCCCGGAACACCCCGCGGGGCCGCGGCCGGCACCGGATCCATCCGCCGCGTCCGCGCCCCACCCATCTGCCCGGCAGTCCTTATCGGCAGGTGAGCCGGCCCCGTTCACGGACCTGGGACCGTCCTTCGCCCGCGGTGCTCCCGCCGTATCTCCCGAGCTGATCGAGTCCTTCGAGCCGCCGCAGCCCGACGAACCGGCCGGCCCCGACGAGGAGCGGCCGCCCCGCCAGGAGCGCTTACGCGGGCTCGCCGCCGCCCTGGCTCGCGCGTTGCACCGGCTGGACGCCACGGTGCCTTCACGCGGCAGCGTCGAACTCGACGAGCAGGCCACCGCGGAACAGGGGCTCGCGGACGGGCTGTGGCTGCCCGTGTTCGTCCCCACCCCGGTCACGGCCCTCGACCTCGTGCTGCTCGCCGACAGCTGCGTCACCCTGACCATCTGGGAGCCCGAGGTGGCCGCGCTCGCCGCGGCCGCCCGGCACAGCGGGGCCTTCCGGGACGTACGTACGGCACGGCTGTCGCTCTCGTCCGAGGGCGACACCTCGGTGCGCTGGGACTCGGGAGCCACCGCCGCGCCCGGGGAACTCGTCGACGGCCGGGGCGAGCGCGTGTTCCTGCTGGTCACCGACGGGCTCGCGCACGGCTGGGCGGCGCCTGCCGCGGACCGGCTGCTCAGCAGGCTCGCCCAGGCCGGCCCCACCGCCGTCGTCCATCTGCTGCCGCCGCACCTGCGGCACCGTTCGTCCCTCTACCCGCATCCGGCCCTCCTGGAGGCGGGCGGCCGCAACGCCCCCAACACCTCGCTCGCCCACCGCCCCCGCCAGGAGGACCCGAACCCGCTGCGCCCCTTCCCCGCCGCGGACGACGGCATCGTCCCCGTACCGGTCCTCTCCCTGAAGGAGGGCTCCTTCCAGGCCTGGGCCGACATCGTCCGGGGCGGACACGGGGTGCGCAGGGTCCTGCCGATCGTGCCGGCGGGCGCACTCGCCAAGGGCACACCGGCCCGCGGCGTACGGCCGCCGCACACCGACACCCGGTATGCGACCAGCGCCACCGTGCACAGGTTCCTGGAGGCCGCCGGACCGGTCGCCCGCCGCCTCGCCACGCATCTGGCCGCCGCCCCCTTCGACCTGACGCTGATCGGCCAGCTGTGCGCCCGGATGCTGCCCGAGGCGGAACCGGCGGACATCGCCGAGGTGCTGACGGGCGGTCTGATCGACTGGGGGACCTGCCCCGACGCACCGGCCCCGGCGCGGCACGAGGGCGGCCCGTCGGCCGACGCGGGCCTCGCGGACTTCGCGCCCGGGGTCCGTGAGGCCCTGCTCGCCACCAGTACCCGGTCCCAACTCGCCCGTGTCGTCACGGCACTCGGTGAACTGCCGGCGGCCGGCGCCGAGGGTGCCGCGCTGCTGGCCGCCCTGCTCGATCCGCTCGAAGCGGAGCTGCCGGACCCCACCGCTGTCCGCCGGGTCCGGCTCGAACGGGCGGTCCTCAACGCGCTCTCGGGGCGGCATGCCCTGCGTGCCCGGCTCATGGACACCGTAATCAGCGCAAATGCCCACATTCAGGTGAATCCTGATGTTAAGAATATCGGTGATGTGGGCAGTCACTCGGCGCGACAGGCGAACGAATTTCAAGGAGGCGGAGTGCCGACTCATCCGACCACGTCACCGATGAAACAGACTCCGCCGCAGCTCCCGGAAGACCTGGCGCCCACCGCGGACGGCGAGCGCCCCGCCCCCGTCCGCACCCCCGAACCGCCTCCCGCGCGTCCACCCTCCGGTGCGGCCCGCGCCCCCGCCATCATGGGCAACGTGCCACCGCGCAACCGGTACTTCACGGGACGCGAGCAACTGCTCACCGATGTGGAGCGGCAACTGCGCGACGACAGCACGGCCGCGGTGCTCCCGCACGCCCTGCACGGTATGGGCGGCGTCGGAAAGTCGCAGATCGCGATCGAGTACGTCTATGCGCACCGGGCCGACTACAACGTCATCTGGTGGATCCCCGCCGAGAGCGAGAGCCTCATTCTCGGCGCGCTCGCCGAACTGGCCTCCCGACTCGGCCTCGCCACCAGCCAGGAGGCGAACATGGCGGTGCCCGCCGTTCGCGAGGCGCTTCGAACGGGTGTTCCGTACGACAACTGGCTGCTCGTCTTCGACAACGCGGAGGCCGTCGACTCGGTGCGCTCCTACTTCCCCACCGACGGCCCCGGGAAGATCATCGTCACCTCGCGCAACCGCGACTGGGAGCGGGTGGCCACACCCCTGTCCGTCGACGTCTTCAAACGGGACGAGTCGGTCAAGCTGCTCCAACGCCGTGCCCGCGATCTGAGCCCCCAGGACGCCGAGCGGCTCGCCGAGGCGCTGGGCGACCTGCCGCTCGCGGTGGAGCAGGCGGGCACCTGGCATGCCAACACCGGCATGGCCATCGACGAATACCTGCAACTGCTCGACGCCCGCCAGCCCGAGATCCTGGAGCTGGACCCCTCGCCCGACTATCCGGTGTCGGTGGCGGCGGCCTGGGACATCTCCCTCGACCACCTCACGCGGGAACACCCGGGGGCACGGCGACTGCTCGACGTGTGCGCCTGCATGGCCCCCGAACCCGTACCGCTGAGCGTGCTGCGCCTGGGGCGCGGCGGCGGCACCGAGGGTGCCCTGCGGCCCGTCCTGGCGGACAGCATCGGCCTCAGCCGTGCGACCCGGGTCCTGAACCAGTTCTCGCTGGTACGCCTCAACCACAGTTCCGGCACCCTCCAGATGCACCGCCTGCTGCAGACCGTGCTGCTCGCCAAACTCGACCCGGACAGCCGGGCCGCCATGCGCGAGGTCGCCCATCTCCTGCTCTCCAGCAACCGGCCCGGACACTACGCCCAGTCCACCCAGTGGCCCGAGTACCAGCGACTGCTGCCGCACATCAAGGCGTCCGAGGCGCATCGCAGCACCGACACGTACGTGCGGGAACTCGTCTACGACACCGTGCTCTACCTCTACTACTGGGGTGACCACGACGCCGCGATCGAACTGGCCAGGGACGCCTGGACGGCCTGGCTGCACGACAGCGGCGAGGAGAACCTGCACGTCATCCGCATCGCCAAGATCCTCGGCTTCCTGCTGCGCCGAGCCGGCGTGGTGGGGGAGTCCTACACCCTCAACAAGGACGCCCTGGACGTCTCACGCCGCGTCGGCGTGCCCGACGAGGACCTCATCGACTCCATGTGGCAGATGTCGGGCGCCCTGTGCTACGCGGGCCGCTTCACCGAGGCCCGGGACCAGGCACGGGAAGCGGTCGAACTGGCCCGTGACCGGTTCGGCCCCGACGATCTCAACACCCTTCTCGCCGCGCACAGTTACGGCGTGGCACTGCGTCTGTGCGGCGACTTCGCAGCGGCGAGGGAACTGGACACCGAGACCCATCGGCAGTGGGAACTCCTCAACGGCCCCACCGATGTCCTCACCCTCAACACGCTCAACGGGCTCGGCTGGGACATCCTCGAAGGCGGCGACTACCACGGTGGCCGCGAGCAGCAGGAGGAGACGTACGACACCTACCGGGCGACGTACGGGGAAGAGGCGCCGGAGACCCTCACCGCGGCCCGCATGCTCTCGCTCGCCCGGCGCCGGGACGGGGACCTGGAGGGAGCGGCGAGCCTGAGCGAGGAGACGCTGCGGCTGTACAGCGTCCGTTACGGCTCGAACTACACCGACACGCTGGCCACCGCCCTTCAGGTGACCGTCGACCGGCGGCTGCTGCGCGACCTGGAGGGGTCGCGGGCACTGGGTGAGCAGGTCCTCGACCAGTTCCGGGACCGGCTGGGACCCGACCACGCCTACACCCTGATGGCCATGGCCAACCTGGCCGCCACACACCGGGCCCGCAGCGACCTCGACAAGGCGGAGCGACTGGCGGACGAGGCCACCGAGCGGCTGGAGACGACCCTGGGGGCACGCCATGTGGTGACCCTCATGGTCATGCTGGGGCGGGCCAACAACCGTTACGCGAGCCTGGACTTCGGACAGGCACGGGAGATCGACGAGACAGCGCTCGAAGGGCTGACCGAGATCGCCGGGGAAGCCCATCCCGTGACCCTGGCCTGCATGGCCAACCTGGCCCTCGACCTGAGGGGCCTCGGCTCCACGGCCCGCGCCGACGAACTGCGCAGGCGGGCGGTGGAAGGGCTGTCGCGGGTGGTCCGCGACGGCCATCCGTGGCTGATGGCGGCCAGGTTCGGGCACCGTGTCGAAGCGGATCCCGCTCCCATGCCGCTGTAGCGACGGTTCCTCGACTCGGGGGCAGGGGAACGGCAGCGAGCAGGGGGCACACATGTCCACAGTGGTCTTCATCCATGGCACGGGCGTCCGTGAGCCCGCGTTCGGCGAACTGTACGGTCGTTTCAGCACCGGCCTGAAGGCGCTGCGCCCCTCGCTCCAAGTGGTCCCGTACTACTGGGGCGAGGCCCACGGAGCCACCCTTGCCGCCCAGGGCGCCTGCTTACCGCCCTCGTCGCCGGGAACCGCGCGCACCCTCGCCGCGCAGGACCCCGACGACGAGGCCTGGGGCGTCCTCTACGCCGACCCGTACACCGAACTCGCCCTCGCCGCGGCGGCCGGACCCGCGACGGAGGAACTCGCACCCGGGTCGACGCCGCCCGGCCACCGAATACGTCACCTCCTGGACACCCTCGGCGAACGGCTGGACACCGACGCCGAGGAGTTCGCTCGGCCGGACCGCCACGCCCTCGCCCGGCAGGCCGCGCTCCTGGCGTCGCAGCCTCTCCTGGGCCCCGCCAGTGACGCCCTCGACCCGGCCACCCTCGCGGAGGTGGCCGCCCGTGCCGTCGTCGCCGGCGCCGTCCGCGAAGCGCTCGACGCGGACGACCCGCTCATCCCCACCGGGGACCAACGCGACCGGGCCGTCGACATGCTCGGCGTAGCCCTGGGCGCGCCCGCCGCCGGCTCCGATCGCGGGCCCCGCAGGTGGCTGCTGCACCGGATGTCGAACGCCGTGGTGCGGCGCGTCGAACGCAGGCGCCGGCCGCTCACGGAAGCCGCCCATCCCGCGGCGGGGGACATCCTGCGCTACCTGGCCCGCGGGGAGCCCTTCCGCGCCGGACTCGCCGCGCTCGCCCTCACCTTGGAGCCCCCGGTGACCTTCGTGGGGCACAGCCTCGGCGGCATCATCGCCCTGGAGACCCTCATCAGCAGACCGCTGCCCATGGTGCGGCTCGTCGTCACGGCCGGCTCCCAGGCGCCCTTCCTCTACGAGACCGGAGCGCTGCCCACCCTGGCGCATCCCGCGCCGCTGCCCGCCCACACGCCGCCCTGGCTCAACTTCTACGACCCGCGCGACCTCCTCGCCCACGTCGGTGCGGAACTGTTCCCCGGGCGGGTCGAGGACCATCAGGTCCTGTCCCGTCAGCCCTTCCCCGCGGCACACAGCGCGTACTGGACCAACCCGGCCGTCTACCGCCGCCTGGAAGTCGACATCCCATGAAGGCCCGCCCCGTCGACCCCTCCCGGGTGCACGCGCTCATCGTGGGCATCGACTCCTACGCCGCCGGTGGCACCTGGGACCTGCCGGGACCGGCCCACGACGCGGTGCGGCTCTACCATCTGCTGCACGGCGCCGGGGTCCCCGCCGCCAACCTGCGTGTCCACCTGGCCCCCCTGCCCGGCGAGACACCGCCCGTGCCGTACCGCCCGGCGGACCACGAAACGCTGCGCGCGGCGCTCGTCGAGGAGCTGCCCGCCGTCACCGACGGCCAGGACCTCTGGGTCTGGTGGGGCGGACACGGCGTGCTCGACCGCGACGACCACGTACGGCTGTTCACGATGGACGCCACCGTGCGTGACAAGCGCAACATCGACCTCGACGCCGCGATGAAGCACTACCGCACCGACGCGGTCCCGGGCTTCCACCGGCAACTGTGGGCGATCGACGCCTGCGAGACCTTCGAGGAGGAGCTCGCGTTCGCGCGCCGACTGCCCACCGACGCCTTCCCGGACGGCCGCCGTCTCCTCGCGCACCAGCAGGCCGAACTGCGTGCGGCGGGCCCCGGACGGCTCGCCGCCAACGACCCCGCCCGCCGCACCGGTGTTTTCTCCGAACTGCTCCTCACCCTGCTCGGGCAGCGAGCCGACGGCCTCCCCGGCCTCCCGGACGAGGAGGAGTTCTGCGCCGCCGCCCGTGCGCAGGTCCGGGCCGTCGCGGGAGAGCACCCGCTGTCGTACGTCCGGATCCGTGGCGCCGGACGCGAGGACGTGGCGGCACCGCGTGCGACGGTGGCCGGAAAGGGTCTGCTGCGCAGAGCGGTCGACGCGCTCGTCGACTGCCCGGCCTTCCGGGATCCCGTTCAGCGCAGGGCACTCATCGACGCCCTGCCGGACCGGGTCGCGGGGCGGCTCCGGTATGGCGACAACGCCCGGATCGACGCGATGAACCTGCTCAACGGCCTCGACGAGGACACGGCCGCCGAGCTGCACGAGATCGTGACCGGGGCCGACGACGACCCCGCCAGAGCCACCGAACTCAAGGCCGCGCTCACGGAGTTCGTCCACGACAGAGACAGCAGGAAGCGACGCCGGGGGCTGCCTCCGGCGTGATCGCGCGGTTCCCCGACCCCCGCCGCTTCGCCATGATGGAAGGGATGCGGGGCATCGCGTGCCACCGTCCTGAAGGGGGACGCCTTGGACCAGTCCGTACGCTCCGAGCCGACATCGCGGGAATCCGCCGAGGAGTGGGAATCCGACCTCGTGGACCTGACCGGCGTACCGCTTGCTCCGTCGCACGGCCTGTGCCTGCCGACCCCTCCCGAGCGGCTGCTCATCGAGGTCCGGCGCCCGCGGAGCACCAGCACGGGCGGGCAGAACCCGGGCCGCGCGGACTAGGGCCGACGGTGAACGGCCAGGGAACCTATGAGCCTTTGAGGTTGGCCGACCGCCACCTCGCCGAACTGGCCACCGGGGGCGGGTCCGACGAGGCCCTCGACCAGCTGGAACGCGGCGAGCGGACCCGGCGGCAACTGCTGCTGGGCGCGTTGCACGACCGTCGCGACGCGCCCGCCGGCCCGCTCGGCTCGCCCGACGTCGCGTGGCAGGCCCTGCACACCGCGTACCGGCAGGACACCGGGCAGGTCGAGCGACTGCTCCTCGGCCCGGCCGTGGGCAGCTGGGTCGGGCACCTCCTGCGCCGGCTGCACGGCACCGCCGACGGTCCGGAACTGTGGACGGAGTGGGGTCATCTGCACCGCCTCGCGGTGAGCGCCGCCCTCCTCGCCGGCACCGACGCACACCTGCCGGTGCCCGTCACAGACGGCCGGCTGCCGCTCCCGGGACTGGGGATGCTGTGCCTTCCCGGGCGGTGGACGGGACACCGGGCGGTCCAGGCCACCGTGCACGCCGGCGAACTGGCCGTCGGCAGCGGTCCGGACCAGGTCACCCTCCGCCCCGTCCACGGGCCCGAGAGCGCGGTGTGGCTACCGCTGCGCAGCGTCGCCCCGGGCGTCCCGCTGGAAGACCTGGACCCCTACCGCGACCTGGACGGCCCCCTCCCCCCGGCCCGCCTCGACACCGCCGAATTCACGGCCTGGCGGCGGGTGTTCGCGGACGCCGTGGAGGTTCTCGGTGCCCGCACCGCACCCGGCCCAGGGCGACTCGATCCCGGCCGCATCCGCTCCGTCGTTCCCTGGGGCCGGGTCGGCGTGCTGCCACCACCGGAGCCCACGGTCCGCCGCTCCGCGACCACCGGGGACGCCTACGGCGCGATGGTGATCACCCGTCCGGCCGGCGGGGTCATGCTGGCCGAGACCCTGGTCCACGAGTTCCAGCACAGCAAACTCGCCGCACTGCTCCACCTGTTCCCGCTGCTCGACGACGACCGCGCCGAGCGCTACTACGCCCCCTGGCGCGCCGACCCCCGCCACCTCACCGGCCTCCTGCACGGCGCCTACGCCTTCATCGGGGTCACCGGGTTCTGGCGCGACCGGATGACCGACGGCAGCGCAGATCCAGGGACGGCCGCCTACTACTTCGCGCTGCGCCGGCTCCAGACCAGGCTCGTGGTGCGCACCCTCGCCACCAGCGACCGGCTCACCGCGCCGGGCCGCCGCCTGGTCGCGGGCCTCGCCGACACCCTCGACGGCTGGCTGCGTGAATCCGTGCCGGACGACGCGCTGCGTCGCGCCCGCACGGCCGCCCACCTGCACCGCACGGAGTGGCGGCTGCGCAATCTGCGCCCTGCGCGATCCTCGCCCCGGCCGACCGCCGCGTTCTGGCCCGACATCCGTACCCATGTCTTCGCCGTCCGCCCCGGTGTCCCGCGCACCGCCGACGAGTTCCTGGCGGCGGACGACCCGGAGGCCGCCACCAGCCGTTACGCCCGGCTCGATCCGGTGGATCCGCACGTGCGTGCGGGGCGTCTCGTCGCATACGCCACGCTTCACCCGGGCCGCACGGCACGCCGGATACTGGCCCGCCCCGAGTCCGCCCGCCTGCCCGGATCCGCTACTCCACGGTGAACCTCTGCCCGTAGACCCGCCAGGTCAGAGGCGTCGTCAAGGACAGGTTCCCGTCCTCCAGGAACCGCCGCTGGGCCGTGTCTACGCGGCTGGTGTCGGCACCGGGGCGCCGCTCCCGCATGGCCGCGCGGCGGACGTCGAGGAAGGCGTCCAGGTACGCCTTCTCCGAGCCGCCCCGCGAAGGGGACTCGGCCTTGCGCAGGGCGCGTTCGCGCAGAATGTAGAAGCCGTCCTCGTCGATGCCGGGGCCGTGGAAGACCATCGCGTCGTAGTAGACGAACTGGCCGAGCGTGCCGAGACCGTCGAGCTTGGCTAGGCGGACCGCCGGGTCGAAGTAGGCGCGGTCGCGCTCGGCGTCCTGGGCCTCGCGGAAGGCCTTCACCTCGGCCTCCGCCTTCCAGGCGGCCGGGAAGCCGGGGTCCAGGCCCTCGTGGGAGTCGGTGCCGTCGACCGCGCGCAGGGCGGGCAGGTACCGGGCGAGGCCGTTGTCCGGGTGGGCCTCGGTGTAGTTCTCGACCAGGGCGAGCAGGTCGTGGGTGCCGGTGCAGAAGCCGATCGTGCCGGCCGTGTAGCCCTGGCCGTCGTCGAGGTCCTCGATGTCACCGTAGGTGCGGCGCCAGTCCAGAGTCGAGCTCTCGGCGGTGGCGACGAGCTGCTGGGCCAGCTCCTTCTTCGCCGGCGCGGCAAGCCCTGGTGGCAGACTCGCGATCAGCTCGTCGTCCGCCGCCCGCTCCTGCTCGGCCCGGCTCTTGGCCTCCTGCCGGGACCCGTCCTGCGCGGCGACGACCGTGGGCTCGGCGCCCGGGCTTTCGCCGGACTCCGTCGAGACGAGGAAGTATCCGGCCGCGCCGATGGCGACGGGAACGGCCGCGAAGAGCAGAACACCGATACGTCTCACAGGGCCGTCCCTCCGCCCGTCAGCTCGGACACCCTCGCGACCGCGACCACCGCCAGCAGCACGAGCACGCCCACGCAGGCGGCCGTCTGGATCAGGGCTCGGCGCGGAGTGCGGGGGGCGTAGGCGTAGGCGAGGGTCACCGCGGCTCCGGTGAGGAGGCCGCCGAGGTGGCCCTGCCAGGAGGTGAGGCCGGCGGAGAGCAGCAGCCAGAGGAGGAGGAAGGCCATGAAGCGGTTGACGGTGCGCATGTCCGCGCCGACGCGGCGGGCCAGGACGTAGTACGCGGCGCCGAGGCCGAAGATCGCGCCGGACGCGCCGACGGACTCCGTGTTCACGTCGGTCAGCAGCAGCTCGAACACCGAACCGCCCAGCGTCGCCAGCAGATAGAGCGCGAGGTAGCGGACCCGGCCCAGCATGGGCTCCACGATCCGGCCGAGCTGCCACAGCGAGAGCATGTTCATCACGATGTGCAGCAGCCCGAAGGTGCCCTCCGTCGGCGGCAGATGGAGGAAACCGCTGGTCAGTAGCCGTTCCCACTGGCCGGCGACCACGCCCTCGGCGTGGAAGCCGGAGGGGTGGCCGGGCTCGTAGACGTAGTAGAGGCCGTCCGGGCCGACCAGCCGGGCGCTGAGCATCGCGAAGCGGTCCACGATCTCCGGGCGCGCGACCTCGGCCAGATAGGCCAGGACGTTGAGGCCGATGAGCACGGAGGTCACCACCGGCGTGGCGGCGATCCGGCCGCCGACGATCGTCCGTGCCTGCCGCACCGACCGCGCGCCCTCCTTCACGCACTCCACGCACTGATGGCCGACGGACGCCTCGCGCATGCAGTCCGGGCAGATGTACCGGTCGCAGCGGATGCAGCGGACGTGGGACTCCACCTTGGGATGGCGATAGCAGGTGGTGACCGCGGACTCGGTGGAAGGGGTGGAAGGGGTAGGGGTGGACTCGGGCTCCACAGCCGGCTCCTCGATGGGGACGGGACGAACGATGAGCCGGTGGGGTCGGCGGCGAACAAAATAGCGAACACCTGTGGACGGAGGGAGAGGCGGGGCCGTGGTGCCGTAACCTCGGCAACCAGCCAGGCGTACGAGGGGGAGATCATATGGCGGCGATCAGTCTCAGCAAGGTCGAGGAGAGCGCGCCCGCGCTGGTCAGCCTGTACAAGAGCGCCGGGGTGTCGCTGCGCAAGCACGGGCTGGACGGGGTGCGGGCCGCGGTCTACCTGGTGGTCGACTACTCCGGGTCGATGAAGCCGTACTACAAGGACGGCAGTGTGCAGGCGCTCGCCGACCGGGTGCTCGGGATGGCGGCCCACTTCGACGACGACGGGACCGTGCCGGTCGTCTTCTTCTCCACCGACGTCGACGCCGAGACCGAGATCGCGCTGGCCGACCACCAGGGGCGGATCGACCGGATCGTGGCCGGGCTCGGGCACATGGGCAAGACCAGCTACCACCTGGCCATGGACGCTGTCATCGACCACTACCTGGACTGCGGGTCGAGGGACCCCGCCCTGGTGGTCTTCCAGACGGACGGCGGGCCGATCAACAAGCTCGCCGCGGAGCGGTACCTGTGCAAGGCGGCCCCGCTCCCGCTGTTCTGGCAGTTCATCGGCTTCGGGGACCCGACCAGCAAGCAGTTCGACTTCCTGCGCAAGCTCGACGATCTCGCCGTGCCCGCCAAGCGGGTCGTCGACAACGCCGGGTTCTTCCACGCCGGTTCGGACCCGCGGACCGTGTCCGACGCCGAGTTGTACGACCGCCTGGTCGGGGAGTTCCCGAAGTGGCTGGTGGCGGCGCGGGCACAGGGGATCGTACGGCCGTCCTGACGCGTGGCCGGGGGTGTCCGCCCCGTTGGCGGGGCCTGTGCGGCCGTGTCACCCTGTGGTTGATCCGACGGGGAGGCGACGACGTATGGACGGCGCACGATCGGGGAACGACGGGACGACGGGTGCGCGGCGGTCCGCGCCGCCCGGCAAGGGCGAGAAGATCGCCGACTGGGCCGACGGACGGCTCGGGCTGTACGCGCTGGCCAAGGCCAACATGCGCAAGGTCTTCCCGGACCACTGGTCCTTCATGCTGGGCGAGGTCTGCCTCTACAGCTTCCTCGTCCTGATCCTCACCGGCGTCTACCTCACCCTCTTCTTCGACCCCAGCACCAACGAGGTCGTCTACAACGGCACCTACGAGCCCCTCAACGGCGTCCTGATGACCCGGGCGTACGAGTCCACCCTCGACATCAGCTTCGACGTGCGCGGCGGGCTGCTCATCCGGCAGATCCACCACTGGGCGGCGCTGGTCTTCGTCACCGGCATGCTGGTGCACATGATGCGGGTGTTCTTCACCGGCGCCTTCCGCAAGCCGCGCGAGATCAACTGGGTGTTCGGCTGGACCCTGCTGATGCTCGGCATCATCACCGGTCTGACCGGCTACTCCCTCCCCGACGACCTGCTGTCCGGCACCGGCCTGCGGTTCGCGCACGGCGCGATCCTGTCCATCCCGATCGTGGGGACGTACGTCGCCTTCTTCCTCTTCGGCGGGGAGTTCCCCGGCGAGGACTTCATCGCGCGGCTGTACCCGATCCACATCCTGCTGCTGCCCGGGATCATGCTCGGCCTGGTCGTCGCCCATCTGATCCTGGTCTTCTACCACAAGCACACCCAGTACCCGGGCCCCGGACGCGACCAGAAGACGGTCGTCGGCATGCCCTTCCTGCCGGTGTACATGGCCAAGGCGGGCGGCTTCTTCTTCCTCGTCTTCGGCGTCCTCGCCCTCATGGGCGGCATCGCCAGCATCAACCCGGTCTGGGCCTTCGGTCCCTACCGCCCCGACCTGGTGACCACGGGCGCCCAACCCGACTGGTACCTCGGCTTCTCCGAGGGACTGATCCGGGTGATGCCGGGATGGGAGATCAACTTCTGGGGCCACACCCTGGAACCCGGCGTCTTCATCCCCTTCTCCCTCTTCCCGCTGATCCTGCTCGCGCTCGGTGTGTACCCGTTCATCGAGGCATGGATCACCGGCGACAAACGCGAGCACCACATCCTCGACCGGCCGCGCAACGTGCCCGTGCGCACCGGCCTCGGCGCCGCCTGGCTGAGCCTGTACGCGGTGCTGCTGATCGGCGGCGGCAACGACATCGTGGCCACACATCTGCATCTGTCCATCAACGTGATCACCTGGTTCGTGCGGATCTCGGTCTTCGTCGTGCCGGTCCTCACCTACTACGTGACCACACGCATCTGTCTCGGTCTCCAGCGCCGGGACCGGGACAAGGTGCTGCACGGCAGGGAGACGGGCACCATCAAACGGCTCCCGCACGGTGCCTACATCGAGATCCACGAGCCCCTCTCGCAGGCGCAGCTGTTCACCCTCACCCAGCACGAGCAGCCACCGCCGTACGAGATCGGCCCGCTCGTCGACGCGAACGGCGTCCGGCGCCGGGTCGGCCCGACCCAGCGGGTGCGGGCGCGGCTGGCGCGGGCCATGTTCGGGCCGCAGACCCGGATCACCAAGCCGACGGTCGAGGAGTACCGCGAGGTCACCAGCGGCGACCACCACTGAGGGCGTGGGCGCTCAGTACTTCGGCTCTGCATTCCTCCGGGTCGCCCCAGGCGGTCAGCAGCGCGCGGGCCTTGGTCAGCCAGAGCGACAGGTCGTACTCCGCCGTGTAGCCGATCGCGCCGTGCAGCTGGAGCGCGGTACGGGCGGCGGTGTACGCGGCCTCGCAGGCCGTGACCTTGGCGGCGGCGACGTCGGCGGGCGCCAGGGTGAGCGCGGCGCCGAACAGGAGCGGCCGGGCGAACTCCAGGCCGATCCTGGCGTCGGCCAGGCGGTGCTTGACGGCCTGGAACGAGCCTATGGGCACGCCGAACTGGGTGCGCTGCCTGACATGGGCGACCGTCCTGTCGAGCAGGGCGTGACCGACGCCGAGGGCTTGGGCGGCGGTGGCGAGCCGGGCGTAGGTGAGGGCGCGGGCGGTGACGGGCTCGGGGCTGAGGAGCTCGCCGCCGGGGTCGAGGGGGGTGAGGC
>NZ_JAKEIP010000126.1 GCF_021474425.1 Streptomyces muensis
CCACCACCGTGAAATACCCGTCTTGCTGTTCGTCGGCCGCGTCCGATGTGTATACGAGCCCGGGGTGCGTGCCCGGTCCCGCACGGTGGTGTGTGCGGTGGAGCCGGTCGGGGGTGGGGGTGGTGTCCGCCGGTCGGTGGCTACGGGAGACGGGGCGGTCTCGGTCGCGGGTGCCGCGAGGGCGGGCGTCGACAGCAGGCCGGCGAGGGTGACGCCGGCGGCGAAGGCGGCGGCGAGGTGTCTGGGCAGCACGAAGCGGTAGCGCATCTGGTTTCCTCCACGGATGGATGCGCCTCGATACGGGTGCTGAGGCGTGTGTGGACTGTCTCAGCGCGCGAGCGCCTCAACAATGCCGTGTGACATAGCACATTGCGCCGCGCGGCCATAACGCCCCGGCCACCCGGCGCGCCTCGCGACCACGCCCCCGTCTACGCGCCGCTCACGTTCCAGGTACGGGCCGCCCACGTCCTCAAGTGCGGTGACTGGCCGACGAGTTCGCGGTACGCGGCGGTCGCGGACTGCGACAGGGCGTCGGCCGTCGCCTCGGTGACGGCATCACGCCGCCAGGCCAGCACATAGCGGCACCACAGCGGCGTCCCGATCAGCGGTTTGACGACGACCTGCGCGATGGGCCGGGTCGTCGCCTGGACGACGGCCACGCCGAGTCCTTCGGCGATCATTCGCTGCAACTCCTGCCGGTCGCCCAGGAATTCGTGGACGGCCGACGGGGTGAAGCCCGCCGCCGCGCAGGCCGTGTGGAAGACGCCGGGCCAGCCGGCGCCGTCGTCGGGGGTCAGGAACCAGGACTCCTCGGCCAGCTCCGCGAGGGCGATCTGGGCGCGGTGCGCGAGCGGGTGGCGGGCGGGCAGCGCAACGAAGTTCGGCTCGGTGACGATCCCGCGATGGGCCACCGCCTCCGAGTGCTCCAGCTCCCTGCCCGGATAGTCCGCGGCGATGGCCGCGTCCACCGAGCCCTCCTCCAGCAGCTCGACGATCCGCGAGGAGGCGTACACGCTGCTCACCGCGAGCGAGACGTCCGGCAGCCGGACCCGGAGGCCGGCCATCATGCCGACAAGCATCGGCGAGTTCGTGGCCGCCACCCGCAGGGTCCGCCGCTCCGCCGTCGGGCCGGGGGCCGCGCGGCGTCCGATCGCGGCGGCACGGGCCAGTACGTCACGGGCCTGGGCGACCACCTCGACGCCGTAGGACGTGGGCCGCACACCGGTCGGCCCGCGCTCGAACAGCGGCTCGCCGAAGTGCCCTTCGATGCGCCGGAGTTGGGTGCTCACGGCGGGCTGCGAGTACCCGAGGTCCGCCGCGGCCCGGCCCACGCTCCCCGCGTCGGCGACCGCACAGAGCACCCGCAGATGACGCAGCTCCAGCTCCATCGATCACTCCCCATCCGCATACCAGTCAAAGAACATCAAATCCGGGCGTCTCGCCCCTCCCGTGACCCCCCGGTGAAGGCCCGTCGCACCGCATGGTTAGCATATGAGCGCCACCTAGCTCGAAAGATAGGCCCGTGACTGTCAACGACGACTCGTTCACCAACTGGAAGATCCGCGAGGAGATCGCGGAGTCGATGATCCCGCTCATCGGGAAGCTGCACCGGGAGCGGGACGTCACCGTCCTCCTCCACAGCCGCTCCTTGGTGAACAAGTCGGTGGTCAGCATCCTGAAGACGCACCGGTTCGCCCGGCAGATCGCCGGCGAGGAGCTCTCGGTCACCGAGACGCTGCCCTTCCTCCAGGCGCTCACCGCGCTGGACCTCGGCCCGTCGCAGATCGACATCGGCATGCTGGCCGCGACGTACAAGAGCGACGACCGCGGGCTGTCCGTGGAGGCGTTCACCGCCGAGGCCGTCGCCGGGGCCACCGGCGCCAACAAGATCGAGGGCGGCGAGGGACGCGACGTCGTCCTCTACGGCTTCGGCCGCATCGGCCGTCTCGTGGCCCGGCTGCTGATCGAGAAGTCCGGGTCGGGCAACGGCCTGCGGCTGCGTGCCATCGTCGTGCGCGGCGGCGGCGACCAGGACATCGTCAAGCGCGCCTCGCTGCTGCGCCGTGACTCCATCCACGGCCAGTTCCAGGGCACGATCACCGTTGACGAGGCCAACAGCACGATCAACGCCAACGGCAACGCGATCAAGGTGATCTACGCCAACGACCCGTCCGAGGTCGACTACACGGCGTACGGCATCAAGAACGCCATCCTGATCGACAACACCGGCAAGTGGCGCGACCGCGAGGGCCTGTCCAAGCACCTGCGCCCCGGCATCGACAAGGTCGTGCTGACCGCGCCGGGCAAGGGTGACGTCCCGAACATCGTGCACGGCGTCAACCACGACACCGTCAAGCCGGACGAGCAGATCCTGTCCTGCGCGTCCTGCACCACGAACGCCATAGTCCCGCCGCTGAAGGCGATGGACGACGAGTACGGCGTCATGCGCGGCCACGTGGAGACCGTCCACTCGTTCACCAACGACCAGAACCTGCTGGACAACTACCACAAGTCCGAGCGCCGCGGCCGTAGCGCGCCGCTGAACATGGTCATCACCGAGACCGGCGCCGCCTCGGCCGTCGCCAAGGCGCTGCCGGACCTCAAGGCGAGGATCACCGGCAGCTCGATCCGCGTCCCGGTGCCGGACGTCTCGATCGCGATCCTCAACCTCCAGCTCGCGCGGGAGACCGACCGCCAGGAGGTCCTCGACTACCTGCGCGACGTGTCGCTGACCTCTCCGCTGCGCCGCCAGATCGACTTCATCACGGCGCCCGACGCGGTCTCCAGCGACTTCATCGGCTCGCGGCACGCCTCGATCGTGGACGCCGGCGCGCTGAAGGTGGAGGGCGACAACGCAATCCTCTACCTCTGGTACGACAACGAGTTCGGCTACTCCTGCCAGGTCATCCGCGTCGTCCAGCACGTCTCCGGGGTGGAGTACCCGACCTTCCCGGCACCGGCGGTCTGATCCCGCCCGGCCAACGCCGACCCGTCTACCGGCAATGCGGTGCCGACAGCCGGGTCGGCGTTCGGTCTTCTCCTCGCCTCAGTGGTCGTTTCTCCCCTCCTCAGTGGCCCCGGAACGCCTCCTCCAGCCACCAGGACCCGTGATCGGCGACGACCTTGGCGTCGACGAGCAACGGCGCGGTTCTCGGTCCGGCGACCCAGTCCGCCACGGCTTTCAGGTCCGCCTGCGTCCGCACGGTCACCGCCTCGAAGCCATGGCCCCGCCCCACGGCGGCGATGTCCGTGGGCGGGAAGCGCACCGTGTCGAGCGGGTGCCCGTCGGGACCGAAGTGGTGCACCTCGGCGCCGTACGCCTCGTCGTCGTACACGACGACCACCATGGGCAGCCCGAGCCGCCGTACGGTGTCCAGCTCCACGGCGCTCATCAGCGCGCCGCCGTCCCCGAGCGCCGCCACGGGCAGCCGGTCCGGCTGAGCCAGCGCCGCCCCGATCGTGGTCGCGAGCCCGAGCCCGATCGACTGGAACGCCTGCGTGAAGCAGAACCCCTTCTCGTCGGGCACCGACAGATACGCGCTCGGGTAGCCCATGAAGTTCCCGGAGTCGACGCCGACCACCCGTTCCGCGGGCAGGATGTCGTCGAGCGCGATGCTCAGGGTCCTCGGGTCGATCCGCTCCCGGGTGCTCGTGTCCTCGTACGGCACGTCCCGCAGCCGGACGCCGGCCGCGAGGGCGGCGCCGATCTGCGGTATCCGGTAGCCCTGCCCCGGTTCGCCGGCCGCCTCGAATACCCGGCGCGCGGTGAGCCGGACGTCGCCGGTGACACCGAGGTGCACCGGCCGGTGGAGGCCGGGTGCCGACGGGTCGTCGTCGACCTGTACGACGGTGGTGTCGGCGCCGATGAGTTGGCCGTGCCGCATGGTCCACATGTTGAGGGCGCAGCCCCAGCCGACGATCAGGTCCGCGCCCTGGATCAGTTCGCAGGCCAGGGGTGAGGCGAAGCCGCCGGAGATGCCCAGGGACCACGGGTTGCCGTGGAAGAGGCCGTGGGCGACGGCCGACGTGGCCAGCAGCGCTCCGTGCCGCTCGGCGAGTGCCTCCAGCACCTCGCGGCAGCCTGCCCCGCGCGCTCCCCGGCCGGCCACGAAGACGGGCCGCCGGGCCTGTCCGAGCAGCCGGGACAAGTCAGCCACCCGGTCCGCGTCCGGCTCGACCGCGACCCGTTGCGGCAGCGGTGCGGCGCGCGCCAGGGCGCCGTCGGGCACCTCCAGCGCCTGCACCGGCAGCGGGAGGTTGAGCAGCACGGTACGTCGCTCCCGCACCGCGAGACCGACCGCCACGCACGCCTGCTCGACCGCCTCCTCCGCCGACGTGACCCGCACCGGAACCGCGCCCACCGCATGGGCCAACGCCTCTTGGTCGACGTAGAAGTTGGACCTGGGCTCGGTCACCTCGGCCGCGAGAACGACGAGCGGTGTACGGCTCTTGGCCGCCTCCGTGATCCCGGTCATGGCGTTCGTCAGACCGGGCCCCTGGTGCACGCTCACCACCGCGACCGTGCCGCTGGTCCGGGCGTAGGCGTCGGCCATCGTCGCGGCGCCGCCCTCATGGCGTGCCGCGACGAACCGCGCGCCCGCCGCCACCAAGGCGTTGGTGACATGGAAGTTGCCCGATCCGACCACCCCGAAGACCTGGTCGACACCGGCCGCGCACAGCGCCCGGCCGACCGCTTCCGCGACCTTCATGAGCGGCCCCTCTCCACCAGCGCCAGCACCCGGGCGGGAGCCCCGGAGCCGGTGACGATCGGCAGAGGTCCGGCGATGACGACGGAGCCGGTCGGCGGCAGCACGGCGAGGTTCTGGAGCTGCGTCAGGCCGTACTTGTCACTGCCCATGAGGTAGGAGTGGCAGGGATAGGCGGGCTCGAAGGAGTGCGCGCGCCCCGCGTCCGTGCCCACCGTCTCGACGCCCAGGCCGATCACCGGCGCCTCCTCGGCCACCCAGCGGGCGCACTCCGCGGACAGGCCGGGGGTGTGCGGGCCGTTCTCGTCGGCGTTGAGGAACGCCTGCTGATCGTGCGAGCGGGCGTCCCAGCCGGTGCGCAGCAGCAGCCAACCGCCCTCGGGCAAGGGGTCGTTCTCCGCTTCCCACGCCTTGACGTGGTCGACCTCGACCAGGAAGTCGGGGTCCTTGGCCACCTCGGCGCTGAAGTCCAGCACCGCCGCCGGTGCGATCAGTCTCCCGGCCGGTACCGAGGCCACGTCGGTGAGGTCCTTGCCGGTGACCCAGTGGTTCGGGGCGTCGAAGTGGGTGCCGGTGTGCTCGCCGCTGCGGAAGTTGTTCCAGTACCAGGCGGGGCCACGGTCGTCGTACCGGCTGATCTCCTCCAGTTCGAAGACGGCGCTCTGCCCGAACCGGGGCGGGAGTTGGATCACCGGTGTCGACGACGACAGGGGCGAGGTGAGGTCGACGACTTCGACCGATCCACCTCTCAGGGCGGACACCAGCGCGGCAAGGACGGACGGCTCGGACATGGGCGCCTCCTCGAACGGACGGTGCTCGGACTGACAGCATCTCAGTCCTGCCTCCCCCCTCTTGACGCGTCAATGACAACAATGGCTTGATGTTTCATGGGAGCGCTCCCACCTGACTTCGGGAAGGGAACACCATGCGCGACACCCGCCGATCACGCTTACAACTCCTGCCGCTCTTCGGCCTGTTGGCCGCTCTACTCCTGTCCCTCGGAGTGACCTTCGCACCGCTGGCCGCGGCCGCCGCTCAGGCCGCGGAGCCTGTGCGCGTCATGCCGCTGGGTGACTCCATCACCGGCTCTCCGGGCTGCTGGCGGGCGGTGCTGTGGAACCGGCTGCAGAGCTCCGGATACACGGACATCGACTTTGTCGGCACCCTCGGCCCGCAGGGCTGCGGACAGCCGCACGACGGGGACAACGAGGGCCATGGCGGCGAGTTGGTCACCAACGTGGCCGACCAGAACCTGCTGCCGGCCCGGCTGGCGGCCACCTTGCCGGATATCGTTGTCATGCACTTCGGCACGAACGACGTGTGGAGCAGCATCGCCCCCGACCGCATCCTCGCCGCGTACACCAAGCTGGTGGAGCAGATGCGGGCCTCCAACCCGGACATGAGGATCCTGGTCGCACAGATCATCCCGATGAACCCGGGCAGTTGCACGGGCTGCGCGCAACGCGTCGTCGACTTCAACGCACGGATCCCCGAGTGGGCCCGGACGACGTCCACCAACCGCTCCCCGGTCACCGTGGTCGACCAGTGGACGGGCTTCGACACGGCCACCGACACGTACGACGGCGTGCATCCCAGCGCCTCGGGCGACGAGAAGATCGCCGCTCGGTGGTATCCGGCGCTGGCCGCGCTGCTCGACGCGGACCCGGGGGATCCCGGAGACCCCGGTGATCCGGGTGATCCGGGTGACCCGCCCGCCTGCACCGCGTCCTTCCGTGCCGTCTCCTCCTGGCATGGCGGCTACCAGGGCGAGGTGACGGTGACCAACGACTCCGCCTCGTCCGTCTCGGGCTGGACCACGACGGTCGTACCGGCGGACGGGGCCCGCCTCACCCAGGTCTGGAACGGCACCCTCGGCACGGCCGCCGACGGCACCGCGACCGTCACCAACGCGTCGTGGAACGGCACGTTGGCACCCGGCGCGAGCGCGAACTTCGGGTTCGTCGCCAGTACCCCGGCAACGGCCGGCGCTCCGTCGGCGACTGTCACTTGCACGGCGCGCGCCGCGTCATCCTGACGCACCGTCACCCCATCCCATCCTTCGGAGCCGCCATGAGATCCCGCACCAGCCTCGCCCCACGAGTGGCCGCGGTGACAGCCGCCGTCCTGGGCCTGCTCGTCTCCTTACTCTCCTTCGCCACGCCCGCGCAGGCGGCGGCCACCGGCCTGCACATCCAGAACGGCCGTCTGTTGGAGGCGTCCGGGAACGACTTCGTGATGCGGGGCGTCAACCACGCCCACACCTGGTACCCGGGCGAGACCCAGTCGCTGGCCGACGTCAAGGCGCTGGGCGCCAACACCGTCCGCGTGGTCCTCTCCGACGGCCACCGCTGGACCAGGAACAGCGCGCAGGACGTGGCCGCCGTCATCGCGCAGTGCAAGGCCAACCGGCTGATCTGTGTGCTGGAGGTGCACGACACCACCGGGTACGGGGAGGAGGCGGCGGCCGGGACGCTCGACCACGCGGCCGACTACTGGATCGGCCTGAAGGACGTGCTCGCCGGTGAAGAGGACTACGTCATCGTCAACATCGGCAACGAGCCCTGGGGCAACACCAATCCCGCCGGCTGGACCGAGCCCACGATCGCGGCGGTGAAGAAGCTGCGTGCCGCCGGGTTCACCCACACGATCATGGTGGACGCGCCCAACTGGGGCCAGGACTGGCAGGGCGTGATGCGCGCCAACGCCCGGTCCGTCTACGACGCCGACCCCACCGGCAACCTGATCTTCTCGATCCACATGTACAGCGTCTATGACACGGCGCAGGAGATCACGGACTATCTGAACGCCTTCGTCAACGCCGGACTGCCGCTTCTCATCGGTGAGTTCGGTGGTCCGCCGGACCAGTACGGCGACCCGGACGAGGACACCATGATGGCCGCCGCCCAGCAGCTCCGGCTCGGCTACCTGGCCTGGTCCTGGAGCGGCAACACCGACCCGATCCTCGACCTGTCGATCGGCTTCGACCCGACGCGGCTCAGCTCCTGGGGCCAGCGCGTCTTCCACGGCGCGAACGGCATCGCCGCCACGTCCGAGGAGGCCGACGTCTACTCCTCCTCCGGCGGCGACACCACTCCCCCGACCGCGCCCGGCACTCCGACCGCCTCCGCCGTGACCTCGTCGTCCGTCACCCTGAACTGGGCGGCCGCCACCGACGCGAACGGTGTCACCGGCTACGACGTGGTCCGCGTCGGCGGTGGGACCGAGACCGCGGCCACCACGACGACCGGCACCTCCGCCACCGTCACCGGCCTCGCCCCGGAGACGTCGTACTCCTTCGCCGTCTACGCGCGCGACGCCGCCGGCAACCGTTCGCAGCGCTCCGGCACGGTGGCCGTCACCACGGCGTCCGGTGGATCGTCGGCCTCGTGCGGGGTCGCCTACCGGGTGACGAACGAGTGGCCCGGCGGCTTCCAGGGCGAGGTCGTCATCCGTAACACCGGCAGCACGGCGATCAACGGCTGGACGCTGCGCTGGACCTTCCCGGACGGTCAGCGCGTCAGCAACCTGTGGGGCGGCACCGCGACGCAGAGCGGCGCCGAGGTGAGCGTCGCCTCCGCCTCGTACACGGCGACGATCGCCCCGGCGGGCTCGGTCACCCTGGGCTTCACGGCCACGAAGGGCGGCACGAACCCGAGCCCCGCGGCCTTCACGCTCAACGACTCGGCCTGCTCGTCGGCCTGACACATGCCCAGTACCTCCTCGGTGTCCTGGCAGGTCAGGGCGCCGAGGAGGTCGCAGGTGCGCACACAGGACCGTGACAGGAACCACACAGCCCCCGTGTACGAGGCGGGGAGAGGCTCTGGATAAGGTGAGGCTGGCCTAACGGCCGACCATCTGTGCACCACAAGGGAGCCCTGTCATGCTTCACCGGCGCCGCGGCACAGCCGCCGTCGCACTTGCCGTCGCCGCCGCACTGTCCCTCGCGGCCTGCGGCAGCTCCGACGACGGCGCGGACAACGCGGGTTCCGCTGCCGGAGCGGGTGGCAAGAAGGACGTGGCCAAGGGCGGCAAGGACTTCGCGTCCGCCGCGAAGAAGACCGCGGAGATGGGCACGGAAGCGGGGCCGGGCCAGTGGCCGCGCACCATCGAGCACGCCATGGGCGAGACGGTCCTGGAGTCCCAGCCCAAGCGTGTCGTGGTCCTGGACGTCGGCGAACTCGACAACGTCGTCTCGCTCGGCATCAAGCCGGTCGGCCTCGCCCCCACCGAGGGCTCGCCCGAACTGCCTTCCTATCTCAAGAAGGACGCCGGCGCCCCGAAGAACGTCGGCACCATCAACAACCTCAACCTGGAGGCCATCGCCGGCCTCAAGCCGGACCTGATCCTCGGCAGCCAGCTGCGCGCCGCGGACAAGTACGACGAGCTGTCGCAGATCGCGCCCACCGTCTTCTCCATCCGCCCGGGCTTCACATGGAAGGAGAACTACCTCCTCAACGCCGCGGCCCTGGACAAGACCGCCGAGGCGAAGGCGAAGCTCGCCGCGTACGACAAGAAGGTCGACGCACTCGACGCCGAGCTGGGTGCCGACAAGCCGACCGTGTCGATGGTGCGTTACCTGCCCGACGGGGTGATCCGGCTCTACGCGAACGCCTCGTTCATCGGCACCATCCTCAAGGACGCCGGCATCCCGCGCCCGAAGAACCAGGACATCGAGGACCTGGCCGCCGAGGTCAGCGCCGAGAACATCGACCAGGCCGACGCCGACTACATCTTCACCGGCGTGTACGGCGACGCGAAGGCCACCGACAAGTCCCGCGCGCAGGGCAACCCGCTGTGGAAGAACCTGAAGGCGGTCAAGGCCGGGCACGCCTACGACGTCCCGGACGAGACCTGGTACCTGGGTCTGGGTGTCACCGCGGCCGACGAGGTCCTCGGGGACCTGGAGAAGTACCTCGCCAAGTAGGCGCGCGTCGACAGGCGAGCATGAGAAGCACCAGAGGAACAGCAGAAGGAACCGCATGTCCCGTGCCACCCGGCGTCGTGTCGCCTGGACGCTCGCGGGCGTGCTCCTGCTGTTCCTCGCCGTCCTGCTGAGCCTCGCTCTCGGCAGTCGGCAGATCCCGCCGACCCAGGTGTTCGACGCCCTGCTGCACGGCGGCGCAGGTGACGACGCGCAGGTCGTGCGCGCGCTGCGGGTCCCCCGCACGGTCGTCGGCGTGCTGGTGGGGCTCGCTCTCGCGGTCGCCGGGGTGGTCATGCAGGGCATCACCCGCAACCCGATCGCCGAGCCCGGTGTCCTCGGTGTCAGCCAGGGCGCCTCGCTGGGCGTCGTCTGCGCCATCGCGTTCCTCGGGGTGCACTCGCCCGCCGGCTATGTCTGGTTCGCGTTCGCCGGGGCGGGGGTCGCCGCGGTGGCCGCCTACGCGGTGGCGGGCAGCGGACGTGGCGGTGCCTCGCCGGTGAAACTGGCGCTGGCCGGGGCCGCGATGAACGCGTTCATCGCCTCCGTGGTCTCCGCGATCGTCACGACCGACGCCCGCGCTCTGGACGAGTTCCGGTTCTGGGACGTCGGTTCGATCGCCGGCCGGGACGGTGAAGTCGTCGCACAGACCTGGCCGTTCGTGCTGGTGGGTCTGTTGCTGGTGGCCGTCATCGCACGGGGTCTGGATGCGTTGTCGCTCGGCGACGACGTGGCCAGGGGGCTCGGTCACCGGGTCGCGCTGCTGCGGGCCGTCGGCGCGCTCGCCGCGACCGTGCTGACCGGGGTCGCCGTCGCGGTGGCCGGTCCGATCGCGTTCACCGGGCTGGCCGTTCCGCATATCGCGCGGGCGCTGGTGGGTGCCGACCACCGGTGGGTGCTCGCCCTGTCCGCGCTGCTGGGTCCCGTGGTGATCCTGCTGGCGGACGTGCTCGGCCGGGTCGTCTTCGCGCCCTCGGAGGTGCCGGTGGCCGTGATGACCGCGTTGCTCGGCGTGCCGTTCCTGGTCGCGCTGGTACGGAGGAAGGCGACGGTGCCGGCATGACCCAGCCCCTGGAGCGAACCGTCCCCGCCCCACCGTCTCTTCGCCCGTCCGGCTACACCGCCCTGCGGGTGAAGAACGCCAGCTTCCTGCTGCATCGCCGGGCGTGTGCCGTAGCGGTCCTGCTGGCCGTCCTGCTCGCGGCGACGGTCGTCGTCTCCCTGTGCGTCGGCGAGTCGTACGTCTCCCCCACGGAGGTCGTGCGCGTGCTGCTCGGGCAGCCGAGCCCGGACGAACTGGTCGTCGGCACGCTGCGTCTGCCCAGGCTGGTGACGGGGCTGCTGGTCGGCGCCGCGTTCGGTGTCTCCGGTGCGCTGGTCCAGACCGTCGCCCGCAACTCCCTCGCCAGTCCGGACGTCATCGGCGTCACCCACGGGGCGGGCGCGGCGACGGTGACCGCGATGACCTTCGGGATCACGTCGTACAGCCTCCTGCCGTACGTCTCGGTCGTGGGCGGGCTCGCGGCCGCCGCGCTCGTCTACGTCTTCGCCTGGCGGGGCGGCTTGCACGCCACTCGTTTCGTCCTCGTCGGGATCGGTGTCTCGATCGCGCTCGGCTCGCTGACCCGGCTGTTCCTCACCAAGGGCGACTATCTGGTGGCCCAGCAGGCCAAGGTGTGGCTGACGGGTTCGCTCAACGGCCGCGGGTACGACCAGGCAGCGCCGCTCGCGCTGGTCCTCGCGGTCCTGGTCCCGGCGCTGCTGTGGGCGGCGCACGCGCAGCGCATGGTGTCCCTGGACGACAGCACGGCGACCGCGCTGGGGGTACGGCTCGGACCGGTGCGGCTCGGTCTGACCGCGCTCGGTGTGGTGCTGGCCTCGGTGGCCACGGGCGCCGCGGGCCCCGTCGACTTCGTGGCGCTGCTGGCCCCGCAGATCGCCCACCGGCTGACCCGCACCGCGCAGATCCCGCTGCTCTCCTCCGCCCTGACCGGCGCCGCGATCGTCGTCGTCGCGGACCTGCTGGCCCGTCGGCTGTTCTCCCCGGTCGAGCTGCCGGTGGGGGTCCTCACGGCGGCGGTCGGGGCTCCGTATCTGATGTGGCTGATCGCCCGCACACGCCTTCGCCGTTGACCGGCGCGCCCGGCCGGTCACCTCAGCCGGAGCGGCGGGCCAGGTCCTCCAGGGCCGCGACGGCCCGGTCGGCGTGCTCGTGCGGCACGAAGAGGTGGTCGTGGTGGTGGCCGGCCACGACGTTGCAGCTCAGGCCGGCGTCGGCGAGTTCCCGCGCGAACGCCGCGGTCAGGCCGACCGCGTGGAGCGCGGATCGGACGCGCAGGGTGATCCACCCGGCGACATAGTCGTACGCGAGCCCGGCCGCGTCGGCCTCCTCCTGCCGGATCACGAGGGTCAGGCCCTCCGGCTCGGCGACCGTGACGGCGGGGGTGACACCGGCCGGCACGGTCCCCTTGACCGTGGTGAACACATAGCGGCCCGGGTTCAGCTCCGGACGCATCCCGCTCAGCAATCTGTTCAGGTCACTCTCACCGGCCATGGGCCACACATTACGGCCGAGGGAACCCGAGGGCGCGTGGCGGCGTCCTCCCTGGTGACGGGGTGCGTCGGCTCGACCGCCGACGACGGGAACGAGGATGACACGATGAGTGACAAGGCCCGCAAGCTGTTCGAGGCGCTCGACCTCGACGAGAACGGGACCCTGACCCGCGCGGAAGTGATCATCGCGCTGCGGACGAAGGGGCCGTCACTGGCCGCGTCGGGGGACCTGCCGTTCTGGGGCCTGGGCGACGAGGACGCCTCCTCCGCGCTGTTCGACGCCGCCGACCAGAACGGTGACGAGGTGCTGACCCTGGAGGAGTTCGCGGCGGTGGTGGACCGCCGTTTCGGCTGGCGGTGACACCGGCCTGACGCCTACCGGGTAGACCAACCGCTTCAACCTTCTTCCCTTCAGCACGGTCTGATGTTGTGCACTTTCTTGACGGCAGTCACTTTGAAGCCTACCTTCGCGGTGTCCTTCCCCCGGTCAAGGGAGACCGCGATGCCCCCGTCCCCCGTCGCATCACCGTCACCGGCCAGCCCCGAAAGCACCCGGCAACTGCGCCGGGTCGCGCTCTCCGGGCTGCTCGGCACCGCCGTGGAGTTCTACGACTTCCTCGTCTACGGCACCGTCGCCGCCCTGGTCTTCGGCGAGCTGTTCTTCCCCGGCGCCGACCCGGCCGTCGGCACGATCGCCGCGTTCGGCACCTTCGCCGCCGGCTATGTCGCCCGCCCGCTCGGCGGCATCGTCTTCGGGCACTTCGGCGACCGGCTCGGCCGCAAGTCGATGCTGCTGCTCACCATGGGCCTGATGGGCAGCGCCAGCTTCCTGATCGGCCTGCTGCCCACGTACGACACGATCGGCGTCTGGGCGCCGGTCCTGCTGATCACGCTCCGCGTCCTCCAGGGCATCGCGATCGGCGGCGAGTGGGGCGGCGCCACGCTCATGGTCGTCGAGCACGCCGGGGAGCGGCGCCGCGGCCTGTGGTCGAGCTTCACACAGATGGGAGCACCGCTCGGCTCCCTGCTCTCCTCGCTGGTGGTGACCCTGGTGGTCGCCATGCCCCGCGACCAGTTCGCGGCCTGGGGCTGGCGGGTGCCGTTCCTGCTGAGCGTGGTGCTGCTCGGCGTCGGCCTCTTCGTCCGGCTGAAGGTCGTCGAGAGCCCGCTGTTCGCCGAGGTGAAGAAGGACCGTGCCGAGGCCCGGCTGCCCATCCTCGACGTACTGCGGCGTCCCCGGCCGCTGCTGCTCGCCTGCTGTGTCGGCATCGGCGCCTTCACCGCCCAGTCCCTGCTGACCAGTTACCTGATCGCGTACGCCACCGGCATCGGCTACGCCCGCCCGCAGGTGCTGACCGCGCTCACCGTCTCCGCCTGTGTCGCCCTGGTCGTGCTGCCCTGCGCCTCGGCGCTCTCCGACCGCGTCGGCCGCCGCCCGGTCGTCCTCGCCGGAGCCGTCACCTCGGCCGCGCTCGCCTTCCCCGTCCTCGCCCTGTTCGACTCCAAGTCACCCGGGCTGCTGATCCTCGCCGTCGTCCTCGGCCACGGCATCGCCCAGTCCGTGATGTACGGCCCGCTGGGCGCACTGCTCACCGAGATGTTCGGCACCCGGGTCCGCTACACCGGCGCCTCCCTCGGCTACCAGGGCGCCACCCTCATCGGCGCCGGCTTCTCCCCCATGATCGCCGGCAGCCTGGTGGCCGGCAGCGGCAACGGCACCCCCGTCGCCCTGCTGATCTGCGGAGGCTCCCTCATCACCGCGCTGACCGTCTGGTTCGTGCGCGAGACCAGCCGCACCTCCCTCTCCGGTTCCGCGACCGAACGCTCCGACGCCCCCCACACGGAGGAGATCACCGCATGACGAACGGCACCCGCACCGCCCTCGCCACAGCGCTGCTGCTCGCCGTCACCGCGATCCCCACCTCGGCCGTCGCCGCCCCCGAGGCCGCCCACATCGAAGGCCGACTCCCCTCGGGCGCGACGTACCTGATGGATGTGCCCGCCGACTGGAACGGCACCGTCCTGCTCTTCAGCCACGGCTACCGCCCCATGGGCGCCCCCAACCCCGCGCAGAACGCCCCGGACGACACCACCAAGGCGCTCCTGCTCGACCGCGGCTACGCGCTCATCGGCTCCTCCTACGCCTCGTCCGGCTGGGCGGTGACGGACGCGGTGCCGGACCAGCTCGCCACCCTCTCCGTCTTCAAGGACCGCTTCGGGACGGCCCGGCGCACCATCGCCTGGGGACAGTCCTACGGCGGACTCGTCACCACCGCCATCGCCGAGCGCGCCGCGCGGCGCATCGACGGCTCCCTCGCGATGTGCGGGCTCGTCCACGGCGGAGTCGCCAACTGGAACAACACGCTCGACCCGGTCTTCGCCGTCAGGACGCTCCTCGCGCCCGACACCGACGTCCCACTGACCGGGTTCGAGGACCAGGCGGAGGCCACCGCGGCGGCAGGCACCCTGACCGCCGCGGCCGACGCGGCGCAGAAGACGACCACGGGCCGGGCCCGGCTCGCCCTCGCCGCCGCCCTTCACAACATCCCGGTCTGGAACGACCCGAGCCAGACCCGCCCCGCCGCGACCGACTGGGAGGCCCAGCAGGCCAACCAGTTCCCGGCCCTCAGAGGCCTGATCCAACTGCCGGCGTTCAGTTGGCGGCAGGAGGCGGAGACCCGCGCCGGCGGCAACATGTCCTGGAACACCGGCGTCGACTACGCGAGGCTCCTCGGACAGTCCTCGGTCCGCAAGGAGGTCACCGAGCTCTACAAGAAGGCGGGCCTCTCCCTGGGCAAGGACCTGGCCACCCTCAACAAGGCCCCACGCATCAGCGCCGACGCGTCGGCGATGGCCTGGATGAGCCGTACGAGCGCCTTCACCGGCAAGCTGACCAAACCGCAGCTGGACATCCACACCACCGGCGACGCCCTGGTCCCCGTGCAGACGGAGAGCGCCCTGAAGCGGGCCGTCACCGCCGCCGGGTCGGCGCCGATGCTGCGGCAGGCGTACACCGACAACGCCGGGCACTGCACCTTCAGCCCCGCCGAACAGCTCTCCGCCCTGCACACCCTGGAGGACCGCCTCACCACCGGCAGGTGGACCGGCACCGACCCCGACTCTCTCAACTCCCGTGCGGCGAAGGCCGATCCGACGACACCCGCGCGCTACGTGCCGTACCGCCCCGCCCCGTATCCGCGCCCGTACGACCTTGCCCACCCCGCCGACGGCCGGTGAAGCCGTACGACCGCCCGCCGCGCCGTCGGCGGGCGGTCGTACGCTGTGCTCCGTGGAGGAAGACGACATCCTGGACGGTCAGGGCAGCTCAGAGGGGCCGCAGCAGCGCCCGCAGTCGCTCATGCTGACCTTCTTCGGCAATCACGTGCTGGACGAAGGCGACCTGTGCGTCTACTCGGGCAGCATCATCGACGTACTGGGCCGGGTGGGTGTCGGTGAGCAGGCGGTGCGCTCGACCCTCACCCGGATGGTCAACCGCGGTCTGCTGCGGCGCCAGCGCGAGGGCCGCAAGATGTTCTTCGGCCTGACCCCGCAGGCGACCCGCGTCCTGGAGGACGGCCGCGTCCGCATCTGGCAGCAGGGCGCGGTCAACGACGACTGGGACGGCTCCTGGACCCTGCTCGGGTTCTCCCTGCCCGACTCCTGGAAGCGCCAGCGCCACGACCTGCGCTCCCGGCTGACCTGGTCCGGGTTCGGGGCGCTGTTCAGCGGGCTGTGGATCGCGCCCGGGAAGGTCGACGTGGCCGCCGTGGTCGCGGAGCTGGGACTGGCCGACCACGTCAAGATCTTCCACGCCCAGGCGGACGACGCCACCGACATCGCGCAGATGATCCACGGCGCCTGGGACCTGGAGAGCATCGCCGCCCGTTACGTCACCTTCGACAAGCGGTGGACGGCCCAGCTGGACGCGGGGGCGGGCGACGACCCGATCGGGACCCGGCTGCGGCTGGTCAGCGAATGGCTGTGGACCATCCGCACGGACCCACGGCTCCCCGCCCGGCACCTTCCCCCCGACTGGCCGGCCCGCCCCGCCCAGGAGACGTTCCGCCGCGTCGCCGAACACACCGAACGGCCCGCACGGCTGATGGCGCGGGATCTGCTGGAGACGACGCAGTTGAGGTAGTGCGGCGGCGCCGACTGTCACCCGGTGGGCGGATGGTGCCCGACGACGGCCCGCGAAACGCCGCCCGTGGTCCTTCGCGGCCCTCCCCCGACCGGCGAACATGCCATGTCATGGACATCTTGCTCGTCGCCAGTGCGTTCAACAGCCTGTCCCAGCGGTTGTACGCCGAACTGTCGGACCTGGGACACCAGGTCGGCATCGTCCTCGCCTCGCACGGCCCCGACGCGGTCCGGACCGCCGTACGCAAGGGCCGGCCGGATCTGGTCGTCGCTCCGATGCTGAAGACGGCGTTGCCCGAGGACGTGTGGCGGGAGCACACCTGCCTGATCGTGCGTCCGGGGCCGCCCGGGGACCGCGGCCCGTCCTCCCTGGACCGGGCGATCACCGACGGGGTGCGGGACTGGGGTGTGACGGTGCTTCAGGCCGAGGCGGCGATGGACGCGGGCGACGTGTGGGCGGACGGGTCCTTCCCGGTGGCGCCGGTCGGCAAGGGCGATCTGTACCGGGGCGAGGTCTCCGACGCCGCCACGGCCGCCGTCCTGCTGGCCGTGCGGCGGTTCGCCGACGGATCGTTCAAGCCGAAGCCGCAGAGCGACCCGGCGATCGACGTGGTGTGGCGCGATGTCGTCCGCCAGGAGCAGCGCCGGATCGACTGGGGAAACGACGGCACGGCCACGGTGCTGCGCAAGCTCCGCGCCGCCGACTCGCAGCCGGGTGTCCTGGACGAGCTCTGCGGCCGGGAGGTGTTCCTGCACGGCGGGCATCCCGAGGACCAACTGCGCGGAGATCCCGGCGAGTTGCTCGCGACACGGTCCGGCGCGGTGTGCCGGGCGACCCGGGACGGCGCCGTGTGGATCCCGGAACTTCGGCCCCGTAGGAGCTCCGGCGACCCGGCCCCCTTCCGCCGCCCGGCCGCCTCCGTCCTCGCCGGGTTCCCGGCTCCGCCCGGCGTCCGCGGCATGCCGGGTTCGAGCGACCGCCCGCTCTGGCTGCCGGAGATCGCCGCCCCGCTCACCCTGCCCCCGGGCCGCACCACCTGGGCCGACATCCGCTACCGGCAGCACGGTGGCATCGGCTTCCTGACGTTCTCGTTCCCCGGCGGGGCGATGAGCACCAACCACTGCCGAAGGATGCTCGCCGCTTACCGGTACGCGCTCACCCGCCCCACCTCGGTGCTGGTGCTCGGCGGCGCCCGCGACTACTTCTCCAACGGCATCCATCTCAACGTCATCGAGGCGTCGAGCGATCCGGCGGGTGAGTCCTGGTCCAATCTCAACGCCATGAACGACCTGGTGGAGGCGGTGCTGCGCACCACCGACCGGCTGGTGGTCGCGGCCCTCGGCGGCAACGCGGCGGGCGGCGGCGTCATGCTGGCCCTGGCCGCGGACGAGGTCTGGTGCCGCACGGGCGCCGTCCTCAACGCGCACTACCGGCGCATGGGCCTGTACGGCTCGGAGTACTGGACCTACTCGCTGCCGCGCCGCGTGGGAGCCGAGACGGCGGACCGGCTGACGACCGAGGCGCTGCCGCTGAGCGCCGCGACCGCCCAGCGGATCGGGCTGGTGGACCGTCTGGTGCCGGTCCCGGCCCAGAGGTTCGCCGCCGAGGTCGAGCGACTGGCCGCCGAGGTGGCCGAAGACCCGCAGCTCACCCGCCGTATCACCGCCAAGGCCACGGCACGGCACGCGGACGAGCTCCAGCGGCCCCTCGCCGAATACCGACGGGACGAACTCTCCCGGATGCGCGCCGTCTTCTTCGACGCCCGATCCCCGTACCACGCGCTGCGGTCCGCCTTCGTCCGGAAGGTCCCGGACGGCTCCGCCGCGCCGTCGGCCACCGAGGGGACTCGATGAGCGGGCGCCCGCTCGTCACCGCTTGGCGCCGAAGTTCTGGGTCCACCAGGGGCCGCCGGAGCCCTTGTGGATGCCGACGCCGATGTCCTTGAACGAGCAGTTGAGGATGTTGGCGCGATGGCCGGGGCTGTTCATCCAGGACTCCATCACGGCTTCCGGCGTCTGCTGGCCCATGGCGATGTTCTCCCCGTACGTGGACCAGGTGTAGCCGGCGGCGGTGATGCGCTGCCCGGGGTCGGCGCCGTCCGGGTTGGTGTGGTCGAAGAAGTCGCGGGCGTCCATGTCCTCGGAGTGGGCCAGCGCGGACTTGTTGAGCAGCGGGTCCTCCGAGACCGGACCGCAGCCGGCGGCCGAGCGCTCCTTGTTCACCAGGGCGACGACCTGTGCGACCTCGCCCGCGGGGGCCGCCTGAGTCTGGGGCGTAGTGGACGCGGTCCTGGTCGGCCGCGGGGTCGGCCGGGGCGTCGGGGTGCTCTTCTTCGCCGGGCGCGGGGACTTGGAGGGCGTGGCCTTCTTCGAGGGCGAGGCGGACGGCGACGGGGACTTCGAGGCCGAGGGAGAGGTATCGATGGGCTCGGGTTCCGACATGTCCAAGGCGGGCGCGCCGGCGGTCCTTGAGGCGGCGGCCTCCTCCGTGCTGCCGGTCCCGGGCTCCGTGTCGAAGTACCAGAGGCCGCCGCCCGCAACGCAGGCCGCGACCACGGCACCGCCGACGGCTCGGCGGCGGATACGCCGGCGGCGGCGGGCCTCGGTGCGGGAGGTCGTACGGCCGGGTCCGCCGCGGTGTCCGGAACCGGGGCCCGATCCGCCAGGGCCCGCGGCCGAGGGCAGCCGGGACGCGGAGCCGGCCAGGGCCATCCCGCCGGAGGCGGACAGCACGCCGTCCAGCAGGGCGGGCGTCGCGGCGACCAGCGCCAGCCCGGCCAGCAGCCCCTCGGCAGGCATCAACCCGCTCCACAATCCGGAGCAATGCCCGCAACCACGGGCATGCCGGGCTATTCGCTTGCGCCACAGCGCCGAGGGCCGGCCGTCCCAGGAGGCGAGCGCGCCCTGGAGTTCCGGGCAGCGCGGGCGCGCGTCGAGTGCGCGTACCACCACGCGGGCCGCCTCCAGCTGTGCCTTCATCCGCTGCACCCGGACCGCGGTGTGCTGCGGCGACAGCTCCAGCGCCGCCGCCACCTCGGGCCGGGTCAGCTCACCGGCGCACTCCAGCCACCAGAGCGACAACAGGCCCCGGTCGTCCGGCTCCAGCCAGCGCGTCGCGCGAGCGGTCTCCTGTCGCTGGCCGGACAGTTGGAGCTGCATCAGGGTCAGGTCCACGAAGTCGGCGCCGGGGTCGGCGAGGTCCTCGGCCTCCTCGACCGCGCCGGGAGCGGACTGCCGGTCGTGCCAGTGGGCCCGGACCTGGTTCATCGCGATGGCCACGAGCCAGGAGCGGAAGTTCTCGGGGGAACGCAGGCCGCCCAGCGCGTCGAGGGCCCGGAGCATGGTGTCCTGCACGACGTCGTCGACGTCGACCGAGCCGTTCAGGGCCCGTCCCACGATGTTGTAGACCAGCGGGAGATAGGCGCTGACCAGGGCGTCCTGAGCCTCCGGATCGCCGCTGCGGGCAGCGGTCACCAGTGCCGCCGACTCACTCGTGCGCTCTGTGCCACTCATCAAAACTTCCCTGTCCTCGACGCCGAACGATGCTGTCCGATACCTGGGAGATCGATCGGTGGGCTCGGGATAACAGTTCTTCGGACGCATGTTCCAGGAGAGACTCATGGGGCCCGTCGAGTGGCGCAATGGGGAAAGTCACATCGAGGGGGACGGACCGCTGCCGAGCGGCGATCGGGACGAACTCCCGGCACCGATACGTCCCCCTCGCCCTACTTCACCGACTTATGTCAGGGGAGTTGGGCTGATCTGCAAGCACAATCCGATATGTCCGGGACTGTGACCCGTCCTCACTTGTCACGGTGACGACGGCCGACGCCTCGCCGGACTCGTCGCGACGGTCGACGGCGACGGTCGCGTACGGATCGCGTGCCGTCGCCGTGACCCGGCTGCGGCTCGGGTTGTCGGTGACGACGCGGTAGGTGGTCGTGTCCGGGTCGAAGGACGGGATCGGCTTCCCGGAGACCTCGATGGACCGGGCGGCGGCGTCCGAGGAGACGCCGGGGGTTCTGGCGTAGACCTCGATCTCGCTCATGGTGAGGTAGCCGCCCTGGCGCGCGGTCATGACGACACGCACCTCGGTCGCCGGTGCCGCCTTCAACGGCACGTCGACCACCGGTGTGCCCTCCGTCCCGACCGCCACGGGGTCGCTCGCGTCGACCCAGGCGCCGGTACCGGCCTCCCGCACCTGCGCCTTCAGGCTCTCGGCGAAGGAGGCGCTGCTCCCGTCACGGTAGAAGTGCGCGACGACGCGGCTCAGGTCGCGTGCCTTCGGCAGGGTGAAGGTGACCGTGTCGGAGGGGTTCTTGGTGTTCCCCGGTTTCCAGTTGGACCAGGCCTTCTCGGTCAGGTCGCCGTTGCGCAGGCGCTCCGCCGAGTACCCGCTCTCGGTGAAGGTGGCGGCGACCGAGACATCGGCGTCCGTCGCGATGTTGGTCTGCGCCGGTTCCGTGACCTGTACGCGGACGGTCGCGTCGACGGTGTCGCCGCCGACGATCCGGGCGACGCCGCGCAGGGTCACGACGCCGGCCGCGTCGTACGCCCCCTCGGGAGCCGGGTCCCAGGTCACCGGGAGGTCGGCCCGGCCGCCGTTCCGGCCGATGCCGACGACTGTGGCCGGAAGGTCGGGCGTGCCGCCCACGTAGGTCTTGGCGCGGCCCGGAAGGGTCGAGGCGATGGTGTCGACGGTGACGACCGCCTGCGCGGGGATCCTCCGCCCGAGCGGGTCGGTCGCCTCACCCCTGACCCGAACCGTCCCGGGGTCGCGCCACTTCCGGTCGGGCGGGAGGTTCCACACGACGGGCAGGGCACCTCGCGCGCCGTCCCGGAACACCGGCGTCACCGTCGTCGGGAGCTCGGGCCGCGGGCCGGGGACGGTGAACGCCTCGGCCGGTTCGGTGCGCAGCACGGTCTCGTCGGTCACCGTCCAGCGCTGGTTGGCGGCCGAGGTCGGGGTGTACGTCGACACCTTGGCGCCGTCCGCAGTCGACTGTCCGGTGACGTCGACCAGGCGGCCGGTGGCGGCGTTGACGAACGTCCATGTGCCGTCGCCGGTCGTGGACATGATCCACTGCGCGGCCTCGGCGACCTTGCGGCCGTCGCCGGACGGTTCCTCCAGGACGGCCTGGTTGTCGCGTACGGCGAGCTGCTTGCCGGTCTTGGTATGAGTGAGGGCGTAGCGCTCGCGGTTGTCGGTGCCCCGCGTCAACTTCCGCACCGACCAGAGCTGTTGGGCACTGGCGGAGTCGGTCGTACGGATCACGACGCCGCTGCCGTCGTCCGACGGCGTCAACGACTTGCCGCTCTGGGCGCCCTGGAGCCGGTAGACGTGTCCGGGCTGTACGAGGGCCGCGTCGCGAGCCACGCCGCCGACGCCGTCGACCAGGAAGGTGGTGACCGACTTGGCGGGGACGGTGAGCGTGGCGGACCGGTCGGTGACCCGGACCGGCGTGCCGCGCACCAGGGCGCCGTCGCCGCTGGTGACGACGGGAGTGACGGTGGCCCGCGCGGCGATCTTGCCGAAGCGGGAGAGGTCGAGGGTCACCGAGCGTGCGGTGGTGCCGCCGTTGACGTGGACCACGGTCGCCGCACGGCCGTTCTGCCGCACCGCGGCGACGCTGGACGGGTCGTCGGCCTTCACGAAGTGGTCGCCGGGGCGGATGTAGTGGGTGAAGTTGCGGATGGTGTGGAACTTGGAGTTGGTGCGGATCGGGCAGCTCTCCAGGGTGTCCTCGGCCGTGCAGTTGAACGGCACGTGGATGCTGCCCCAGTTCTTGCCGGCCGCGGCCTGCGGGATGGCGTCCTCGATCGGCTGCCAGAACACCCAGGCCGACGGCTCCAGTTCACGCATGTCGTCGACCATCCGGGTGGCGATGCCGAGTCCCGGTTCCATGCTGGTGAAGTCGGTGCCGGTGCCCCAGGTGCCCTCGACCTCGCTCATCCACAGCTTCTTGTCGGCGCCCTTGGCGATGTCCCGGGCGCTGGTGCGCTGGCCGGTGCCGTAGGTGTGCACGTTGAGCTGCTCGACGGCGGCTCGCGCGGGGGTGCCGTAGGCGTTCCAGTTCTGGGTGAAGATGCCGGGGTTGGTCTCGTCCATCGCGGAGATCGCGGCGTCGGTGCGTGCCCCCTTCAGCGCCTTCTCGAGCGCGAGGATCACCTTCTGCTGGAGTTCGGGGCCCGCGTGCGCGCCCTCCTGTCGTCCGCCCGTGGGCTGGCCGTCCGCGCCGATCTGGGTGCCCCAGTACGGCGTGTTGGGCTCGTTGAGCGGGTCGATGGTGTCGAACTCGATGCCGTGCGCCTGCTCGATGCGCTCGGTCACCCGGGTGAGGTAGGTGGCGAAGTCGTCGACGCGGTCGGCGCGGATCTGGTCCGTGCTCGCGTCGAAGCCGCCGGAGACGTAGCCGCTGACGGTCTGGAACCAGGGCGGCGAGTTGCTGAACGCCTCCCAGCGGTCGACCTCGCTCTTGACCTGGTCCACCCACCAGCGCTGCCCGGAGTCGGCGTCCCAGTTCCAGTGGTCCGGGTCGTTGGGGTCCCACCAGTCCATGTCCTCCCGGGTGGTGCCCTCGGGCGCCTTCCAGAAGCCGTCCATGGTGGCGCCCGGCTTCATGTAGTCCTTGCGGACGTCGGGGGCGTTGCCGCCGCCGATGTTGTAGCGGGCGATGTTGAGGCGGAGGCCGTCCGCGCCGAACAGCATGTCGACGAGCCGTCTTCGGATGGGGTCCGGATAGTTGCCGGTGGCGTTGGCGAACCAGACGAGGCTCGTGCCCCACCCCTCGAACTCCTGTTGCTGGTAGGAGGGGTCGATCCGGACGGTGACCGCGCTCCGCGGGGACGGCTCCGCCGCGCCCGCAGCGGGCGCGGCCATGAGACTCGCGCCGAGCGCCAGGGGGACCGTCGGCGCCAGGGCCCGGATCATGCGATGCCGATGAGGCACGGCACTCCCTTCCACAACACAGAGCTGAACAGAACCGAACAGAAAGAATCGCGCTCAGGGAATGCTGGGGGACGGTAATGAACTCGTCAAGATGTCGGGCGAGTTGGGCCCGCACATGGGATTTGTCGACTTCATTGACATGCTCAAGGCATCTGATTAACCTCCGGGAGACTCGGGAAAGCGCTTTCTCCGATGTGCTCCGGCCGGGCGCCGGTGCCCCGTTCCCGCACGACCGAACAAGATCCGTCCCTCGCCCCGGGAGGAACCGCATGAGGTCGTCGTCCCGCTCCCCACGCTGGGTTCCCGCTGTCGCGCTCGCCCTTGTGCTCGGCGCGGTCACGACGCCGGCCGGCACCGCCGCCGAGGAGAGACCGGCGTCGCGGGCCGAGACGTCCCCCACCGGCTTCGCCGCCGTCGACGCGCTCGGCCAGAACGGCACCACGGGCGGAGCGGGCGGTCCGACGGTGACCGCGACCACCACCGAGCAGTTCCTGGAGTACATCGACACCACGGGCCCGCTGGTCATCCGGGTGCAGGGCACCATCGACATCACCAGCAAGCAGGGTGTGCGCCCGGACAAGACGATCGTCGGAGTCGGTGCCTCGGCCGTCATCAACGGCGGTGGCCTGGACTTCTACCGCTCCCACAACGTCATCGTGCGCAACATCAGGTTCACGGGTGCCGAGGACGACGCCGTCAACGTCGGCCAGGAGTCGCACCACATCTGGATCGACCACAACGAGTTCGTCGCCCCGGTCGACGGGGCGGTCGACATCGTCCGCGGCTCCCAGTACGTCACCGTGTCGTGGAACTGGTTCAACAGGACCGACAAGAGCATGCTGCTCGGCCACTCCGACGCGGGCGGCGGCCAGGACACCGGCAAGTTGAAGGTCTCCATCCACCACAACTTCTTCGACGGCTCCAACCAGCGCCATCCGCGTGTGCGGTTCGGCGAGCCGGTGCACGTCTACAACAACTACTACAAGGGCAACGCCGTCTACGGCGTCGCGTCGACCATGAACGCCGGCGTCGTCGTCGAGGGCAACTACTTCGAGAGCGTCCCCCACCCCTGCTACTCGGCCGGCGGCTACGACGAGTCGGGACCGGGCCGGCTGGTCCAGCGCGGCAACGTCTTCACCGGTGCCGGTACGGGTGCCTGCGAGACCAACGGCACCGTGACCGAGCCGCGCACGTACTACGCGTACACGCTGGATCCCACGACCGACGTGCCCTCCCTCGTACGGGCCGGGGCCGGAGTCGGGAAGATCGGCGCCTGAACTTCCGTCGCCCCCGAAGAAGCGGCACGAACTGCTGCGCGACGGGACACCCCCACACCCCCCACATCC
>NZ_JAKEIP010000127.1 GCF_021474425.1 Streptomyces muensis
CCCCCCGCCCCCCCCCGCCGCGGTCGCCCCCGCCCTCCCCGCGAGCGCGGCCGCCGCGGCGCCCACCAGCCCGGCGTCCGTGCCCATCTGGGCCGGGGTGATGGTCAGGCGCTGGACGAAGGACAGGGTGGCGTAGTCGCTCAGCGCCTTGCGGAGCGGTGTGAAGAGGACGTCGCCCGCCTTGCCCACTCCTCCGCCGATCACGGCGATGTCGATCTCGACGAGGGTCGCGGTGGCCGCGATCCCGGCGGCCAGGGCCTGCGCGGCGCGCTCGAAGGAGGCCACGGCGACAGGGTCGCCCTCCCGGGCCGCGGCGGCCACCGCGGCGGCGGAGGTGTCGCCGCCCGGGCCGGGCTGCCAGCCGTTCTCGATCGCCCGCCGGGCGATGTTGGGACCGCTCGCGATGCGCTCCACGCAGCCGCGCGAACCGCACGGGCACAGGTCGCCGTCCAGGTCGACGCTGATGTGGCCGATGTGACCGGCGTTTCCGGTGGGGCCGGGGTGCAGTCGGCCGTTGAGCACCAGGCCGCCGCCGACGCCCGTGGAGACGACCATGCAGAGCGCGTTGTCGTGCCCCCGTGCGGCGCCCTGCCAGTGCTCGGCCGCCGTGATGGCCACGCCGTCGCCGATCAGCTCGACGGGGAGGCCACCGGCCGCCTCCTGGACCCGCCGGACCAGCGGATAGTCGCGCCAGCCGGGCACGTTCACCGGGCTCACGGTGCCCGCCGAGGCGTCCACCGGTCCGGCGCTGCCGATGCCGAGAGCCGTGGCGCGGTCCCACAGGGGCGACGCGGTGAGCTCGCCGACGACCTCCTCGACGGCCCGCATCACGGTCTCGCCGTCCTCCCGCGCCGGCGTCGCGCGCTGGGCCCGGACCACGATCGTGCCGTGGCCGTCCACCAGCGCTCCGGCAATCTTGGTGCCGCCGATGTCGAGCGCAGCCACGAGGTCGGTGTGCATCAGTGTCAGTTCTCCCCGTCAACCATTCGGATCTCCCCGTCAACCACGGGAATTGGGCGAGCCGGTCTCGCGGTGGGGGCGCAGGCCGGAGATTGCGGTGGACAGTGTCCCCTGGATCTGACAACGTTGTCCAGGCTCTATGCTCGACGCCACATCCTCATACAAACCCATGGACCGACGCATCCCCATGGACCGACGCATCCCCGTGGACGACAGGACAGGACGCCGCATCGTGCCCGAGACCATCCGCCGATCCGACCGCGCACCCGAGAACCGCTACGGCAACCGTCCGACCATGAAGGACGTCGCCGCGCGGGCCGGAGTCGGTCTGAAGACCGTCTCGCGCGTGGTCAACGGTGAGCCCGGTGTCACCCCGGAGACGGAGCGCCGCGTCCAGGAGGCCATCGACGCCCTGGGCTTTCGCCGCAACGACAGCGCGCGGGTGCTGCGCAAGGGCCGTACGGCGAGCATCGGCCTGGTCCTGGAGGATCTCGCGGACCCGTTCTACGGACCGCTGAGCCGCGCGGTCGAGGAGGTCGCCCGAGCGCACGGCGCCCTGCTGATCAACGGCTCCAGCGCCGAGGACCCGGACCGCGAGCAGGAGCTGGCCCTCGCGCTGTGCGCACGGCGGGTGGACGGGCTGGTGATCATTCCGGCCGGTGACGACCACCGGTACATGGAGCCCGAGCTCAAGGCGGGCGTCGCCACCGTGTTCGTGGACCGGCCGGCCGGGAAGATCGACGCCGACTGCGTGCTCTCCGACAACTTCGGCGGCGCCCGTGACGGCGTCGCCCACCTCATCGCGCACGGCCACCGCAGGATCGGCTTCGTCGGCGACATGCCCCGCATCCACACGGCGGCCGAGCGGCTGCGCGGCTATCGGGCCGCCATGGAGGACGCGGGCATACCGGTGGAGGACTCCTGGATGTCCCTGGGCGTCACCGACCCCGAGCGGGTGCGCCGGGCGGCCGAGGAGATGCTCTCCGGCCCCTCCCCCGTCACCGCGATCTTCGCGGGCAACAACCGGGTGACGGTCACCGTGATCCGGGTCCTCGCCGAGCGGACCCGCCCGGTCGCCCTCGTCGGCTTCGACGACATCGAGCTCGCCGACCTGCTCCAGCCCGGCGTCACCGTCGTCGCCCAGGACGCCGCGGCCCTCGGCCGTACCGCCGCCGAGCGCCTCTTCCGCCAGCTCGACGGCACCCTGGTCACCCCCGAACGCATCGAGCTGCCCACGCGGCTGATCACCCGTGGCTCGGGCGAACTGCCGCCGGCGGACTGAGCGGCCCATGGACGACCTCACGAGCGGGCCGGCGCGGCCCTCGCCCGCACACCGCCGCACGCTGGAGGCGCTCGGCCTGGCCGAGGCGCCGCGCGATCGGCCGCTCCTGTACCCGGGCGCCTGGCCCACGGACTCCGGACTCCTCGACGGGGACCAGCTGCTGCCCCTGGACCGTCTGGTGCACGACGACCGCGCGCCCGTCCTCGCGGTCGGCTCCAACGCCTGCCCCGGCCAACTGCGGCACAAGATGGACGCGTTCGGCATCACCTCGCCCATCCCGATGGTGAAGGTCCGGGTCACCGGCATCGACATCGGCGTGTCCGCGCACGTGAGCCGCCTCGGATACGTCTCCGCCTCCCCCTTCGAAGCCCCCGGCCACGCACAGGAGTTGTTCATCACCTGGCTCGACGCCGAGCAGCTGGAGGTGATCGACGCGAGCGAGGGCGTACCGGTGCCGCACGGCAACTACGACCGGGTCTGGCTGCCCGCGCCCGACGTCCGGATCGACCTCGCCGACGGCGGCACGCTCCCGGGCACCTTCGTGTACGTCAACCGCCACGGCGTCCTGCACGGCGGCACCGGCGCCCCGCGCACCCACCCCGGCCAGCGGGCGCTGATCAGCGAACTCCTGCTGGGCTCGGCGCGGTTGCGGGAGCTGTTCGGTGACACCCCCGAGGAGTTCTGCGCGCGGGCGCGGGCCGACGCGCGGCTGTGCGAGCGCGGGACCCGGCTGTTCGCGCAGGAGCGGATGGTGACGGCCTCGGGGCTGGAGAAGTACGTCGAGGTGCAACGGACCTGAGGGTCGGCGGACTTGAGCGTCAGTGGACCTGACGGTCAGCAGACCGGGAGGCCGGGCACCGGCTCGTCGTTGTTGCCGCCCTGGATGTAGACGTCGCTGATGTAGACGCCGGTGTTGCCGCTGTCGTCGTCCGTCTTGGCCCACCAGACGTTGGTCCACTGCCCGGAGGTCTCGCGGCGGCCCAGGTTCTGCTGGCAGTAGAAGTAGTTGGTGCCCGCGTTGAGGGTCCCGACCTTGGTGCCGGAGGCGGTGTAGGAGTCCGCGGTCTTCCAGACCTGGCAGTTGTACTTGCCGCCGCCGATCGACTGGCAGGCGTCGGGCTGGGGAGTGCTGCCGCCCCCGCCCGTGGTTCCGCCGCCGCCCGTGGTCCCTCCCCCGCCGGTGCTGCCGCCGCTGCCGGAACCGCCGCCCGTGGTGCCCCCGTCGGTGCCGCCACCGCCCGACGTCCTGGTCGGCGACGCGCTGGTGGGGCCGTCGGTGGCGTCGGTCTCCGCCGTGCCGTCGGCGGACCTGGTCGCTTCGGGGGACTTCTTGTCGTCGTCCTTGTCGGTCAGGCCGGCCTCGCCCGAGGGTCGGGCGTCGGGGCTGCCGGTCGCCGGGGCGGAGGCGCCGGTGGAGGCGGTGGACGACGTGTTCTGCGCCTCGGTCTTGGATTCGCCCTTGTTGTTCACCAGGGCGACGGTGACGCCGGCAGCCGCGAGGACGACGGTGACGGCCACGGCGGCGAGCAGGGCACGGCCCTTGCGGCGGGCGGGGGTGCCGGAGGACGTGACCATCGGGCCGGTGGCGTCCGGGTCGTGCGGCTGCGGGGTCGGGGCGCCGTACGGAGCCGCGGTCGGGTGCGCCGGGGCGCCGTATCCGTGTCCCTGACCTGCCTGTCCTCCAGGGCCGGGTTGGGCGGCTGCGCCGAAGCCCGGTGCCTGCGGCGTGACCTGTCCGGGGGTCCCGGGTCCCTGAGCCGCCGAGGCGCCCGGTGCCGCGGCCCCGAAGCGCGGTGCGCCGGGCAGGTCGGAGGCGGGTACGCCCTGCTGCCCGACGGGGTCCGCCCCCGCCGTGGGCCCGAACCCGGGCGGTACCGAGGGGACGCCGCGCTCCGTCTCGTCCGGTACGGGTCCGGCGCTCACCGGGCCCCGCAGCGCCGCCGTCGCCGTGTCCGTGCCGCCCGACTCCGCCACCGCCTGGAGGAGTTCGCGCGCCTGGTCGGCCTCGGGACGGGACTCGGGCCGCTTGTCCATCAGCCGTTGCAGGACGGGGCCGAGGGCTCCGGCGTTGCGGGGCTCCTGCAGAGGTTCGCTGACGATCGCGGTGAGGGTGGAGAAGGTCGACGTACGGCGGAAGGGTGCGGAGCCCTCCACCGCCGCGTAGAGCGTGGCCCCCAGCGCCCAGACGTCCGAGGACGGGCCCGGGTCGGCGCCCTGGGCGCGCTCGGGGGCCATGTAGTCCAGGGAGCCGACGAGATGGCCGGTGCGGGTGAGGTGGGTGGCCGAGCCGTCGGCCGGGTCTTCCATGGTGGCGATGCCGAAGTCGGTCAGGACGACGCGGCCGGAGCGTTCGAGCAGGATGTTGCCCGGTTTGACGTCACGGTGCAGGACGCCGGCCCGGTGGGCGGCGGCCAGCGCGTCCATGACCTTGGCGCCGATGCCGGCCGCCTCACGCGGGTCGAGGGTGCCGCGCTCTCGCAGCACCGCCTCAAGGGAGGGGCCGTCGACGAGTTCCATGACGATCAGGGGGCGGCCGTCGACCTCGGCGACGTCGTGCACGGCGACGACTCCGGGATGCTTGACCCGGGCGGCCGCGCGGGCCTCGCGCTGCATCCGCAGCCGCAAATCGGCGAGTTCGGGACCGTCGGCGTCCGAGTAGGTCCGCAGTTCCTTGACGGCGACCTCGCGGCCCAGCACCTCGTCGACGGCCCGCCAGACCACGCCCATGCCGCCGCGTCCGAGCTGCGCCAGCACGCGATAACGCCCGGCCAGCAGCCGGCCGGTCTCGTCCGCCTGTCCGTTCTCCCCCGATGACACCGCTGCCCCGTTCCTGTGACACCACTGACACGTCGATGCGTGGCGTACAGACTACGGGGCGGCGGTGACAACGCCAGCCGGTGGTTGCGAAAGTGACAGGTCCGCTACTTCGCGGAAGCCGTCAAATCGCCCCTCCTGGGCGCCGCGAAGCCCTCCAGGTCGGCCCGGGTCAGGCCGGTCAGCCGGGCGACCTCGGCGATGTCCAGGGCGCCGCAGTCCAGGCCCCGCAGCAGGTAGCCGCTGAGGGCCTTGGCGGTGGCGGGCTCATCCATGACGTCGCCGCCCGTCCGGTTGGCGTACCGGGCGAGGCGGGCGGCGGCCTGCTCGAAACCTTCACGGTAGAAGGCGAAGACGGCCGCGTACCGGGTGGGGATGTGGCCGGGGTGCATGTCCCAGCCCTGGTAGTAGGCGCGGGCGAGGGCGCGGCGGGTGAGGCCGTAGTGCAGGCGCCAGGCGTCGTGGACCTTCTCGGTCGGGCCGACCGGCAGGACGTTCGTCGAGCCGTCGGAGACGCGTACGCCGGTGCCGGCCGCGGCGACCTGCATGATCGCCTTGGCGTGGTCGGCGGCCGGGTGGTCGCTGGCCTGGTAGGCGGCGGAGACGCCGAGGCAGGCGCTGTAGTCGAAGGTGCCGTAGTGCAGTCCGGTGGCGCGGCTCTCGGCGGCCTGGATCATCCGGGCGACGGTGGCGGTGCCGTCGGTGGCGAGGATGGACTGGCTGGTCTCGATCTGGATCTCGAAGCCGATCCGGCCGGGTTCGAGACCGCGCGCCTTCTCGAACTCCTCAAGGAGCCGCACCATGGCGGTGACCTGCTCGGGGTACGTCACCTTGGGCAGGGTGAGGACCAGCCCGTCGGGCAGGCCGCCGGCCTCCATCAGGCCGGTGAGGAAGATGTCGAGGGTGCGGATGCCCCGGTCGCGTACGGGCGCCTCCATGCACTTCATGCGGATGCCCATGTACGGGGCCGCCGTGCCGTCGGCGTAGGCCTGGGCGATCAGCCGTGCCGCGCGGGCGGCCGACTCGTCCTCCTCGGCGTCCGGGCGGGGGCCGTAGCCGTCCTCGAAGTCGACGCGCAGGTCCTCGATGGGCTCGCGCTCCAGCTTGGCGCGTACGCGCGTGTACACCGGCTCGGCGAGTTCGTCGGACAGGCCGAGCACGGCGGCGAAGGAGGCGGCGTCCGGGGCGTGTTCGTCGAGGGCGGCGAGGGCCTGGTCACCCCAGGAGCGGATGGTGTCGGCGGCGAAGACGTCGCCGGGGACGTAGACGGTGTGGACGGGCTGGCGGCCGCCGGGGTCCCCGGGGTAGCGGCGCTCCAGCTCGGCGTCGACCGGCGCGAGGGAGGCGCTGATCTCCTCGCTGACGGCGCCCGCGAGGCTCGTCGCCACCTTCTCCTGCTGGCCCTGACCCATCCCACACCCTCCAATTTTCCGCTATACGGAATCAACAATCCGTAGAACGAAGTTATCCGGGACCTTCCGACTGGTCAACACCATGTCCACGGGGAGTCACTCCACCATCTCGTCATGTTCACGCTCATCTCAGGACGCGGTATCACACTTCCATACGCACGCCCCGCACGACTCGTCCGGCCGTTCCCACCGAAGGAGCCCCTGTGCCGAAACACAGCCGAGTCACGCGCCGTCTGGGCATGAAGGCCGTGCTGGCCGCGGCCGTCACCGCACCCCTCTCCAGTACAGCACTGCCCACGTCGTCCGCCTCGGCGGGCGAACCCGCGCCCAGTGGTCATCTCCAGGCCATGTCCTTCAACCTGCGCTTCGCGAGCGCCGCCGAGCCGCACAGCTGGACCGTCCGCAGACCGGTCATGCGCGAGCTGCTGCGCCGCGAGGCACCGCATGTCGTCGGCACCCAGGAGGGCGTCTTCGCTCAGCTGCTGGACATCGACTCCGACCTCGGCCCGCACTACGACTGGCTGGGCACCGGCCGACTGCACGGCAGCCGCGACGAGGCCATGGCGGTCTTCTACGACACCCGGCGGCTGCGCCCGACCGAGTACGACCACTTCTGGCTCTCCGACACCCCGGACGTGATCGGCTCCAACACCTGGGGCGCGGCCTTCGCCCGTATGGTCACCTGGGTCCGCTTCCGCGATCTGGCCGACACGGGACGGGAGTTCTACGTCCTCAACACCCACTTCGACCATGTCAGCCAGTACGCGCGCGAGCGCAGCGCAGCGCTCATCGCCGCGCGGATCGCCGGGTTCGACCGCTCCCTGCCGGTGGTGGTGACCGGGGACTTCAATGTCGCCGCCCACAAGAACACGGCGTACGACACCCTGCTCGGCGCCGGTCTCGTCGACACCTGGGACACCGCGCGTGAGCGCAGCGCGCTGTACGCGACCTTCCACGGCTTCAAGCCGCTGACGCCGAACGGCGACCGCATCGACTGGGTGCTGACCACGCCCGGGGTCACGGCGCACCGGGCGGCGATCAACACGTTCTCCGACGGCGGTCAGTTCCCGAGCGACCATCTGCCCGTGCAGGCGTTCCTGAGCCTGGGATGAGGCTGGGACGACACGAGACCCCCGTGACCGCCGGACGGTCACGGGGGCCTCGATGTGCCCGGTCGGGATCAGCCCTTGCGGGTCTTGATCTCCTCGGTCAGGGCCGGGACGACGTCGAAGAGGTCGCCGACCACGCCGTAGTCGACCAGCTCGAAGATCGGGGCCTCGGCGTCCTTGTTGATCGCCACGATCGTCTTCGAGGTCTGCATACCGGCGCGGTGCTGGATCGCGCCGGAGATGCCGGAGGCGATGTACAGCTGCGGCGACACGCTCTTGCCGGTCTGGCCGACCTGGTTGGTGTGCGGGTACCAGCCGGCGTCCACCGCGGCACGCGAGGCACCGACGGCCGCACCGAGCGAGTCGGCGAGCGCCTCGATGATCGCGAAGTTCTCCGCGCCGTTGACACCACGGCCACCGGAGACCACGATCGCGGCCTCGGTCAGCTCCGGACGCCCGGTCGACTCACGCGGCGTGCGCGCGGTCACCTTGGTGCCGGTCGCGGCGGCGGAGAAGGTCACCGCGAGGGCCTCGACCGCACCGGCGGCCGGGGCGGCCTCCACGGCGGCCGAGTTCGGCTTGACCGTGATGACCGGGGTGCCCTTGGAGACACGGGACTTGGTGGTGAAGGACGCGGCGAACACCGACTGGGTGGCCACCGGACCCTCGTCGCCGGCCTCCAGGTCGACGGCGTCGGTGATGATGCCGGAGCCGATGCGCAGCGCCAGACGCGCGGCGATCTCCTTGCCCTCCGCGGAGGAGGGAACGAGGACAGCGGCCGGGGAGACGGCCTCGACGGCGGCCTGCAGCGCGTCGACCTTCGGGACGACCAGGTAGTCGGCGTACTCGGCGGCCTCGTGGGTGAGGACCTTGACCGCGCCGTGCTCGGCGAGCGTGGCGGCGGTGTCGGCGGCGCCGTTGCCCAGGGCGACGGCGACGGGCTCGCCGACGCGGCGGGCCAGGGTCAGCAGCTCCAGGGTGGGCTTGCGGACGGCACCGTCCACGTGGTCGACGTAGACGAGAACTTCAGCCATGGGATTGCTCTCCTGCGAAAGTGCGAAGTCTTGAAGGGCGGAAGGGGGTTGAGCCTCAGGCGGGCCAGCGACCCTTAGATGAACTTCTGGCTCGCGAGGAACTCGGCGAGCTGCTTGCCGCCCTCGCCCTCGTCCTTGACGATCGTGCCCGCGGTCCGGGCCGGACGCTCGGTCGCGGCGTCCACGACGGTGTACGCACCCTCCAGGCCGACCTCCTCGGCCTCGATGTCGAGGTCGGACAGGTCCCAGGACTCCACCGGCTTCTTCTTGGCGGCCATGATGCCCTTGAACGACGGGTAACGCGCCTCGCCCGACTGGTCGGTGACCGACACGACGGCCGGCAGGGACGCCTCCAGCTGCTCGGTGGCACTGTCGCCGTCGCGGCGGCCCTTGACCGTGCCGTCCTCGACGGAGACCTCGGACAGCAGGGTGACCTGCGGGACACCCAGGCGCTCGGCCAGCAGGGCCGGTACGACACCCATGGTGCCGTCGGTGGAGGCCATGCCGGAGATCACCAGGTCGTAGCCGGCCTTCTCGATCGCCTTGGCCAGCACCAGCGAGGTGCCCAGCGCGTCGGTGCCGTGCAGGTCGTCGTCCTCGACGTGGACGGCCTTGTCGGCGCCCATCGACAGCGCCTTGCGCAGCGCGTCCTTGGCGTCCTCGGGGCCCACCGTCAGAACGGTGATCTCCACGTCGTCGTCGGAGTTCTCGGAGATCTGCAGCGCCTGCTCGACCGCGTACTCGTCGAGTTCGGAGAGCAGACCGTCCACGTCGTCCCGGTCGACGGTCAGGTCATCGGCGAAGTGCCGGTCGCCAGTGGCGTCGGGCACGTACTTCACGGTGACAACGATCCTCAAGCTCACGCCGGCTCTCCTACTGCTCCGTCGACTTATCTCTGCTGCCTACTTGCAGGCAGCATAGGCGCCCCAAGCGGCCGATCCCGATCGGGGCGACCCGCGCTCCGAGCGAAATATTACTCGTCAGTACACCCAGTTCGTTCCCGCTAAGCAAGCGCTTTGAACTGTGACCTTTGCAACGCAGCGTAATCGGAAACCGACGGCTTCGCAGAACAGCGGGTGGCCGGTTCGGTCACATCGGTCCGGTGAGCTCAGTCACGCAGGCCGTTGAACCGGCCCTGGTGGTACAGCAGCGGACGCCCGGGACCGGTGGAGTCGCCCAGGAGCACCTCGGCCAGCACGATGCGGTGATCGCCCGCGAGCACACGTCCCACGACCCGGCACACCATCCAGGCGAGCACGTCATCGAGGACGGGTACGCCTTCGGGGCCCTCGCCCCAGGCCGTGGGCGGGCCGAAGCGGTCGGCGCCGCTACGGGCGAAGGTGGCCGCCAGGTCCTGCTGGTGCTCGCCGAGTATGTGGACGCCGACGTGGTCCGTCACGGCTATCGCCGGCCAGCTGGAGGCGCCCGTACCGATGCCGAAGGAGAGCATCGGGGGCTCGGCGGAGACGGAGCTGAGGGAGGTGGCGGTGAAGCCGACCGGGCCCGACTCGCCGCGGGCGGTGATCACGGCCACTCCGGCGGCATGGCGCCGGAAGACGGAGCGGAGCAGATCGGGTGAGGCGAGCCGAGGAGTACCGAGGCCGGACATGGCCGTCATGGAGTTGTCCTTCTGCGAGGGGATGCGTGCTGCGGGCCGGTGGCTGTTCAACAGCCCGGACAGCGCGCGCTCGCGGTGCGGGCCAGATCGACGTGGGCCCGTCCGAAGAGAAGGAGTTCCTCAGGCATTGAGTCAGGCTGACGATAGGTGGCGCGCACAGTCAAGTGTGTTCCGGTATGTGGGAGATGACTCACCCTCGGCCGCACGGCGCCTCAGACCGCTTCGCCCAGCGCCGCGATCACGTCCGCCTTGCGCGGCTGCCCGGTGGCCCGCCGTACGACGTTCCCGCCGGCGTCGAGGACCAGCACGGTCGGCGTCTTGAGGATGTCGAGGCGGCGTACGAGGTCCAGGTTGTCCTCGGCGTCGAGCTCGACGTGGGTCACGCCCGGGACCATGCCGGCGACCTCGCCGAGGACGCGCCGGGTGGCCCGGCAGGGGGCGCAGAAGGCGCTGGAGAACTGCACGAGGGTGGCGCGTGCCCCGAGCTCGCCGCCCAACTCGGCCGCCGCGAGCCGTTTTCCGTCGTCCCGCCCGCGCACCCGTACTCTCCCGCTCCGCCGCCGTTGCAGCACTCCGTACGCGCTCGCCGCCGCGAGCACCACCGCGCACACCACCAGTCCGGTCATCACCCTCCTCAACCCTTCACGAGACTGCAAAGATTCCCGACGCCCTGAATCCTTTCCGTTGCGGAATGCTTGATTCATGGACATCGATGTGAGGGGGCCGCGCTTCGGGGCGGCCGTGACGACCGTGGTGCTGGCGGTCGTCCTGGTCACCGGGAGCGCCTGGCTGCTGGCCTGGCAGACGCTGGCGTTCGCGTTGGGCGCGGCGGGCGGAGTGGGCCGTTCGCCGTACGGCTGGGTGTTCCGCAAAGCCGTACGGCCACGGATCGGGCCGCCGACCGAGTTCGAGGCGCCGGAACCGCCGCGGTTCGCTCAGGCGGTGGGTCTGGTCTTCGCCGGCCTCGGGCTGGTCGGCTTCGCCCTCGGCCCCGACTGGCTGGGGCTCGCCGCCACCGGAGCCGCCCTAGCGGCCGCCTTCCTGAACGCCGTCTTCGGGTACTGCCTGGGGTGCGAGATGTACCTGCTCGTCAGGCGGCTGACGGTGCGCGCAGGGTAAAGGGGGCACAAAAGACCGAGGTGGATCAAGGGGCCGACGTGACGAGGATCTCGCCGTTCCCCGGCACTTGGGCTTGGCCCTCGGCCGTTCTTGGGGCACGATCTGCGACATGCCGTAAACCTACGGCTGCGTAACTTTCCCACTGGGAGCTTCCTTCCCAGGCAAAGAAGGAAGGGTCCACCCCGTCCATGGCAGAGCTTGTCTACCGTCCCGTCGTAGGTTTCGCCCAGGCGTTGTTCAAGGCGTGGGACCTCAAGATCGACTGCAAGGGATCGGAGAACATTCCACGCTCGGGCGGCGCCGTGCTGGTGAGCAACCACATCAGCTACCTGGACTTCGTCTTCAACGGCCTGGCGGCGCTCCCGCAGAAGCGCCTCGTGCGCTTCATGGCGAAGGAGTCGGTCTTCCGGCACCGGATCTCCGGTCCGCTGATGCGCGGCATGAAGCACATCCCCGTGGACCGCAAACAGGGTGAGGCGGCGTACGCCCACGCGCTGGACTCGCTGCGCTCCGGCGAGATCGTCGGGGTCTTCCCGGAGGCCACGATCTCGCAGTCGTTCACGCTGAAGAGCTTCAAGTCGGGCGCCGCCCGGCTGGCCCAGGAGGCCGGCGTGCCGCTGATCCCGATGGCCGTGTGGGGCACCCAGCGGCTGTGGACCAAGGGCCACCCGCGCAACTTCAAGCGCAGCCACACCCCGATCACCATCCGGGTCGGCGAGGCGATCGAGGCCTCCAAGGACAAGTACGCCGGTGCGATCACCCGGCAGCTGCGCGAGCGCGTCCAGGAGCTGCTGGAGGCCGCGCAGCGTGCCTATCCCGTGCGGCCCAAGGACGCGCACGACACGTGGTGGATGCCGGCCCATCTCGGGGGGACGGCGCCTACGCCGGAGCAGGTGCGCGCGGCGGAGAGCTCAGCTGGGTAGTGCCGCGCAGTGTGGTTTGTCGACTGCGGCGCCGTGGGGGCTGATCGCGCAGTTCCCCGCGCCCCTTGGGGGCGTTGCCGGACCGGCCTCTATGAGCGGACCGTGATCTCTGCTCCCGGGCTGAACTTCTGAAGGAGTTCGGCCAGTTCGGTGGCTGCCTGTTCTGCCTCGGCGGGAGGCATCGGGGAGAGGGTCTCCAGAAGGAAGATGCCGGAGACGGTCTGTTCGGTGAGCCGGGTGCGGGGGCCCTGGCGCCAGTTCCAGCGGCGGCAGGTGACGCCCGCGTCGTCGCGCCAGACGACCTCGCCCGCGTCGGGGTGCTCGACGACCTCCTCGCCGCCGGCCATGGTGACGAAGTCCTCCTCGCCGGTGGCGCGCACCAGGCGCATCCCGCCCTCAATGCGGTCGATGTCCTCGCCGCCCACGGGGACGAGGTGGGCGATGCTGATGGCGTTGTAGACGTCCACGAGCAGGTTGATCCGGGGCAGTCCCGCCTCGGTCAGGGCCCTCTTGGCCAGCGCCTCCGCGGAGTTGCGGGTCCTGGAGGGCTTCGATCCGAACGCCGTGTAGACCTCACGCCAGGCCGCGATGTGCGGGTCCTCGTGCGGGGCGCGCCCCTCCAGGCGTACGGCGAGTCGACGCGCGGCGTCGTCGAGGAGCGCGGAACTCTCCTCGGTGCTGGGCCCGTTGACCAGACCGTGCGCCTCGACTGCCACGTGGGTGAAGCCGGGTGCCAGGGCGCGCACCTCGTCGGAGACGGTCAGCGAGAGAGTCATGGTCCACCTTGCCTAGAGGATCGGAATGCGGTGCAGCATACCGGACTGCACAGTTCATCTCATTGGACGCCGGGTCGGGTGTGAAGAACGGCTGAACATCGCCGCAACCCTGTGTCCGGATGCAACTCCTCCCCCGTGTCGCGGGTCTCGGCCACCGACCGCTCGTCGACAAGGGGGAACCATGAAACGTCGCCTGCTCGCCGCCGCGCTCGCCGGCTGTGCCCTGACCGCGGTCGGGGCGGGGCAGCCCGTGCACGCCGCGTCCGACCAGTTGTGGATCAGCGTGCCGTCCGAGACGGTGCTGCCCGTCGCGGCCGCCGGCGGTGGCGCGTCCGAGCGGACCCTCGATGTGCGGGTCACCCACGACAACACCGAGAACAGCGTGGCGGCCGGTCAGCTGGCCGTGGACGTGAGCGAGATCGCCCCCTTCGCACAGGTGTCGTGGCCGACGAACTGCGTGCCCGAGTCGGCGGTCAGGGCGGTCTGCGACTTCGCCGGGATGCCGGCCGGGACGGACAGCACGGCGGCCGCCCTGCTGGGACTTCGCGCGCTGCCGGACGCCGGGCTCGACGCGTCCGGGTACGTGCGGTACTCGGCCGTCGCCGGGGAGCTGACGGCGTACCCGGCGGAGACCCGGGTCACCGTGGGCGACGGGCCTGACCTGGGGCTCAGCCAGGCCGCTGACCAGCACGGCCTCAGGCCCGGCACGGACACCCGGGTGCGGGCGACGCTCGCCAACAACGGCAGCCGCGCCGTGGACCGTACGCTGCTGTCGGTCTACGCGTCCTACGGGCTGCGGTTGAAGGAGCGGAACTCCAACTGCGAGTACCGCGACCACGCCACCGGTACGTCCGCGCTGTGCGTGCTGGACGAGGCGGTGGCCCCGGGCGAGCGGTACGAGTTGACGAGTGCTCTGCGGGTGGGGCGGAAGGCGCTGTACGAACGGTTCGACCACTCCGTACTGCCGTATTCGGACGCGGCGCTGGAAGAGGCTCGCGGTGGGGAGACCTGGACGCCGGGCACGGGTCCGGAGCTGGATCTGCGTCCCGTGGCCGCTTCGCAGCGGGCCGCCGTCGGGGAGGAGGACCTCGACCTGTCGGACAACTACCGGGCCGTCATCCTCGACGCCCGGAACACCGCCGACCTGAAGGTCACCGGCAGCAAGGTGCGCGGGAGCGTCGGGGACACGGTGACCGCTCGGGTCACCGTCCACAACCGGGGTCCGGCGTGGGTGGCGTCGCTGGGTGCGGGCGCGGCCGTGGCCACGGTGCGGTTCCAGGCGCCGCAGGGCACGACGGTGGTCGGATGGCCGCAGGAGGAGTGCGGGGAGGAACTGCCGCCCGAGGAGGAGCCGGGCGTCGCGACCTACTTCTGCCGGACGCCGATCTATCTGCACGACAAGGCGTCCCACAGCTTCGAGGTGCGGTTGCGGATCGACGAGGTGGTGCGCGGAGCACGCACCACCGTCGAGACCCTGAACGACGATCCGGAGCTCTCCATCAGGAAGTTCGACCCGAATCTGCGCAACAACAGGGCGTGGATCGTGGTCAACTGACGGACGGCGTCCGCTAGCGCGCCATCTCCTCCTTCAGCGCCGCCACGAAAGCGTCCACGTCGTCCTCGGTCGTGTCGAAGGCGCACATCCAGCGCACGACACCGGCCGCCTCGTCCCAGAAGTAGAACCGGAACCGCTTCTGGAGGCGCTCGCTCACGTCGTGCGGCAGCTTGGCGAAGACGCCGTTGGCCTGCACGGGGTAGAGGATCTCCACCCCGTGCACGGCGCGCACGCCCTCGGCGAGGCGCTGGGCCATCTCGTTGGCGTGCCGGGCGTTGCGCAGCCACAGGTCCTTGGCGAGCAGGGCCTCCAACTGCACCGACACGAAGCGCATCTTGGAGGCGAGCTGCATGGACAGCTTGCGCAGGTGCTTCATGTGGCTGACGGCGTCCTGGTTGAGGACGACGACCGCCTCCCCGAACAGGGCGCCGTTCTTGGTGCCGCCGAGCGAGAGGATGTCGACGCCGACCGCGTTGGTGAACGTCCGCATGGGCACGTTCAGCGAGGCGGCGGCGTTGGCTATCCGGGAGCCGTCCAGGTGCACCTTCATGCCGTGTGCGTGGGCGTGGTCGCAGATCGCGCGGATCTCGTCCGGCGTGTAGAGGGTGCCGAGCTCGGTGCTCTGGGTGATCGAGACGACCTGCGGCATGGCCCGGTGCTCGTCGTCCCAGCCGTACGCCTGCCGGTCGATCAGCTCGGGTGTGAGCTTGCCGTCGGGGGTGGGCACGGTGAGCAGCTTGAGGCCGCCCATGCGCTCCGGGGCGCCGCCCTCGTCGACGTGGATGTGCGCGCTCTCGGCGCAGATCACCGCGCCCCAGCGGTCGGTGACCGCCTGGAGCGCGACGACGTTGGCGCCGGTGCCGTTGAAGACCGGGAACGCCTCGGCGGTGGCGCCGAAGTGGCTGCGGACGATCCGCTGGAGGTTCTCGGTGTAGTCGTCCTCGCCGTAGGCGACCTGGTGCCCGCCGTTGGCCAGGGCCAGGGCGGCGAGCACCTCCGGGTGGGCGCCGGCGTAGTTGTCACTGGCGAAGCCGCGGACGTCCGGGTCGTGGTGGCGCCGGGCGTCGGTCTTCGGAGGGTTCACGGCTTCTCGGTCAGCCACAGACGGTTTCCGTTCACTTCGGCGGCGGGCTTGTCCCAGACGTCCACGATGGCCTCGGCCAGGTCCTTGACGTCCGTGAACCCCGCGAACTTCGCGTTGGGGCGGTCGGCGCGCATCGCGTCGTGCACCAGCGCCTTCACCACCAGGATGGCAGCCGCGGACGTCAGCTCCTCGCCGCCCCCTGCCTTGCGGAAGGCGTCGGCCAGCGCGAGCGTCCAGGCCTCGGCGGCGGCCTTGGCGGCGGCGTACGAGGCGTTGCCCGCGGTCGGCTTGGTGGCGCCGGCGGCGCTGATCAGCAGATACCGGCCGCGGTCGCTGCGCTGGAGGGGCTCGAAGAAGGCGAGCGAGGTGTGCTGCACGGTGCGGATGAGCAGCAGTTCCAGGAAGTCCCAGTCGTCGAGGCTGGTCTTGATGAAGGTCTCGCTGCCGCGCCAGCCGCCGACGAGGTGGACCAGGCCGTCGACGCGCCCGAAGTCCTTCTCGATGTGGTCGGCCCAGTCCCGGGTGGACTGGAGGTCGAGCAGGTCGACGGGTTCACCGGTGACGGTCGCGCCGCCCGACGCGTAGCGGGCCGCGTCCACGGCCTCCGCGAGCCGCTCGGGGTCGTTGTCGGCGGCGGCGACCGTGGCCCCCGCCTCGGCCAGCCGCAGCAGCGCCGCCCGGCCGGCGGGTCCACCCGCGCCGGCCACCGCGATCACCGCACCGCTGAGAGCTCCGTTCCCCGCCATGTTCTTCGCCTCCTGAGCAGCGTTCTGGGTCACGCGGACGACTGTGCCGCTCACGCGGCGATCCGCTCGGCGCTGTCCGCGGTGATGCCCTTGGTGGAGGCGATCACGTTCTTCAGCTTCTTGGACAGGGCCTCATAGAACATGCTCAGCGGAAACTCGTCCGGAAGCACGTCATCGACGAGCTTGCGCGGCGGCTGGGTCAGGTCCAGGGCGTCCGGACCCTTGGCCCAGCGGGAGCCCGGGTGCGGGGCGAGATAGGTGGAGACGAGCTCGTATCCGGCGAACCAGTGGACGAGCTTCGGGCGGTCGATGCCGTCGCGGTACAGGTTCTCGATCTCGGCGCACAGCTGGTTGGTGACCCGCGGCGCGCGGTCCCAGTCGATGAACAGCTTGTTGTCGGTCCAGCGGACGACGTCGTGCTTGTGCAGGTAGGCGAAGAGGAGCTGGCCGCCGAGGCCGTCGTAGTTGCGCACGCGCTCGCCGGTGACCGGGAAGCGGAACATGCGGTCGAAGAGCACCGCGAACTGCACGTCACGGGCCTGCGAGACGCCTTCCGTCTCCAGCTTCACGGCCTCCTTGAAGGCGGTGAGGTCGCAGCGCAGCTCCTCCAGGCCGTACATCCAGAACGGCTGGCGCTGCTTGATCATGAACGGGTCGAACGGCAGGTCGCCGTGGCTGTGGGTGCGGTCGTGGACCATGTCCCACAGCACGAAGGCCTCCTCGCAGCGCTTCTGGTCGTGGACCATCGCGGCGATGTCCTCGGGCAGGTCCAGGCCCAGGATGTCGACGGCGGCGTCGGTGACGCGGCGGAAGCGGGCGGCCTCGCGGTCGCAGAAGATGCCGCCCCAGCTGAAGCGCTCGGGCGCCTCGCGCACGGCGATCGTCTCGGGGAAGAGCACGGCGGAGTTGGTGTCGTAGCCGGCCGTGAAGTCCTCGAACTTGATGCCGCAGAACAGCGGGTTGTCGTAGCGGGTGCGCTCCAGCTCGGCCAGCCAGTCCGGCCAGACCATGCGCAGCACGACCGCTTCGAGGTTGCGGTCGGGGTTGCCGTTCTGCGTGTACATCGCGAAGACGACCAGATGCTGGAGGCCGTCGGCGCGGCTCGCGGCGGGCTGGAAGGCGAGCAGCGAGTCGAGGAAGTCGGGCACCTCGAAGCCGGACTCGGCCCAGCGGCGCAGGTCCTTCACCAGCGCCTGGTGGTACGCGGCGTCGTGCGGGAGCAGCGGGGAGAGCTCCTCCACGGCGTCCACGACCCGCCGTACGGCTGCCTCGGCGTCCGCGCGCGTGGGCGCGCCATCGGCGTCGAAGTCGATCGACCCGTCCTTGGACTGCCATGGCCGGATCTGCTCCACGGCATCCTTGAGCACCGGCCACGCCGGGTGCTCCACCACCCTGGTCGCCGGAGGAACCTGCTCCCCCGAAGCCGCCTGCACAAGAATTTCCGTCATGTCCCATCCTCCACGGGAGAACCTCGCGTAAGGAGACCGTATACATACGAGGTTTCTCCCAGCAAGAGGAGACTCGGGAAATTATCCTGCCCACCCCCATGGTCACCGCATTTTTTCCTGCCGGACATCGAGATGGCGCATACTCCGCCCACGCCTGGGCATACGCAGGGACGCGCAGGCCTCCGCGGCCCCGCTGCGGACGGTCAATCGCCGCGGGGACTCGCCCACGCCAGGGTGACCGCCTCGGGGCGCGCTCTCCAGGTGCGCCAAGTCCACTGACGCAAACCCTGCGTACACGTGGGGTTCATCACGCGCCCGGGCCACTAGGCTGCGGATCTGCCGTGCGAACACCCCGCTCCGGTTCGCGCGCGCTCCCCCACCGCCGCCGTCGACGGAAGCGAGTTGAATCTTGAACTTCCTTACCATCGGTCATCGCGGAGTCATGGGTGTCGAACCCGAGAACACCCTCCGTTCCTTCGCCGCCGCCCAGCAGGCCGGCCTCGACGTCATCGAACTCGATCTCCACCTGAGCAAGGACGGCGCCCTCGTCGTCATGCACGACACCGACGTGGACCGCACGACCGACGGCTCCGGCGCCATCGCCGACAAGACCCTCGCCGAGCTGCGCGCCCTGGACGCGGGACGCGGCGAGCGCGTGCCCGTCTTCGAGGAAGTCCTGGACGCCGTGAAGTCACCGCTCCAGGCCGAGATCAAGGACGTCGCGGCGGCTCGGGCGCTCGCCGAGGTGATGACCGGGCGTGATCTGGTCTCCCGGGTCGAGGTCTCCTCGTTCCACGACGACGCCGTGGCCGAGATCGCCCGACTGGTACCTGGCGTACGGACGGCGCTGATCGCCAGCCGCTACGGCACCGACATCGTGGACCGCGCGGTCGCGGTCGGCGCCGCGACCGTCTGCCTCAACATCCGCTGCCTCACCCTGGAGGTCGTGGAACACGCCCGCAAGGCGGACCTGAAGATCATCGGCTGGGTGGTCAACACCCAGGACCACCTGCGTCTCGTACGGGCCCTGGAATTGGACGGCGCGACGACCGACTACCCGGAGATCAAACGCACCGGCCGTTTCACTGCGTGAGCGCGACGCACGGCATGTACGTCAGTCCAGCTCCTTGACCAGCAGCTCGAACTGAAGGTCGTCCCGCTGCGGGATGCCGAAGCGCTCGTCGCCGTACGGGAACGGGGTCATCCGTCCCGTACGGCGGTAGCCGCGCCGCTCGTACCAGGCGATCAGGTCCTCGCGTACGGAGATCACCGTCATGTGCATCTCGGTCGCGTCCCAGGCCGCGCGGGCCTGCCGCTCCGCCTCCGCGATGATGACCTTGCCGAGGCCGGCGCCCTGGAGCGCGGGGCTGACCGCGAACATCCCGAAGTAGGCATGGGTGCCGCGGTGCTCCAGCTGGCAGCAGGCGACGACCGTCCCGTCCCGCTCCACGGTGAGCAGCCGGCTGTCGGGCGACTTGATGACCGCCAGCACGCCCTCCGGGTCGGTCCGCTGTCCTTCGAGGATGTCCGCCTCGGTGGTCCACCCGGTCCGGCTGGAGTCACCGCGGTAGGCGGACTCGATCAGCGCGACCAGCGTGTCCACGTCGGCGTCGGTGGCGTCACGGAAGGTGAGACCGCCCGCGGCGGTGGTCGCGGCTGTGTCCATGGGGTGCTTCTCCACTTCTCGGGCACGACTCGGCACGGCAGAGCGTAACGCGCCACTAGGATCCGACTGCATGGTGCATGTACTGAGTGGGCGGACCCTCCTCCGTCCCGCGGACCCCGAGCGGTCCCGGACCTTCTACGGCGAACAGCTCGGACTGGCCGTCTACCGTGAGTTCGGGACGGGCCCTGAGCGCGGCACCGTCTACTTCCTCGGCGGGGGCTTCCTGGAGGTCTCCGGCCGTTCCGAGGTCCCGCCGTCCCCGGCCGTGCAGCTGTGGATGCAGGTCGCGGACGTGACGGCGGCCCACGACGAGCTGCGGGGCAAGGGCGTCGAGATCGTGCGGCCGCCGGTGAAGGAGCCGTGGGGGCTGGTCGAGATGTGGATCGCGGACCCGGACGGGATGCGGATCGTGCTGGTGGAGGTGCCGACGGATCATCCGCTGCGGTACCGGCCCGGTATCTGAGTCACTCCGGGCGGTGTTCCCAGCGGCGGTCGGTGCGGGTCAGCTCGCGGAAGCCGGCCGAGGTCAGGTGGTCGATCATCGTGCCGTCGCCGACCGCCTCGTAGGCGAGGACCCGGTCCACGTCGCACAGCCGCAGCCAGTCGCCCGCCTGGCCCAGCAGTCGGCGCTCCAGGGCCTGGCCGTGCGCGGAGGGGTCGATGTGCAGGTTGCCGATGTCGGCTAGGCCCGCGCCGCGCGTGTGGCGTTCGGGCCGGGTCAGTGAGGTGTCGACCTCGATGAAGCCGAGGGCGCGGCCGTCGGCATACGCCGTGAAGCGAGTGCCGCACTCCCCCAGCGTGCGTTCGACGGTGACGTCAGGGCGCGGCTCGTGCGGCGGCAGGTCGGCGACCCGCGCGATGAGGATCACCTCGGTGTCCCCGGTGTGCCGGAAGCCCGCGCGCTCGTAGAGGGCGCGGATGTGCGGCCAGTTGCGGGGCAGGCCGTGGACGGCTGGGGCGGGGAGCTCGCCGCTCGCGTACCGGGCGCGTACGTTCCAGCGGGCCAGCTGTGCCAGGCAGGCGTTCATCAGCAGGTCGGCAGCCGTGTCGGAGTCCGGCCAGAAGGAGGCGGGCGGACGGCTGACGAACCAGTCGATCTCGCCGATGTCCCGGTAGTCCGGGCCGACCTCGTCGCCCGCCCGGTAGCGCAGCAGATGCGCGGCGGCCACGACGTGCTCGCGCTGTTCGGCGACGAGGGTCACGCGCTCGCTCACCCAGGGGTCGGTGATGAACTCGTCCGGCTGTCGCTCCAGAGCGCTGAGCACGGTGTTCACGGAGACGGAGACGCCGGGAACGACGGCGGCGACGTGCGCGTTGATCAGTTCGGTGAGCTGATCGCGGTCGGGGCGGCGGAAGGGGCGCACCTGAAACACGGGCATGCGGGACCTCCGGTCGGAGAGCGGTGTCGGGAGGCCGCCATGCGATGCGGTACGGCGTCGAGGGTAGGTCAGTGGGGCGCCCGGCTCCAGTGGGTTTCGCCGGTCGGATGGCCCGGGTCCCGCGCCGGGCTTAGCGTGCTGGAGGGGGGGTTCCCTGCGGGAGGACGGCATGAAGCTCGACAAGCCGGTGACCGGCGGACCCTGCTGGACGGAGCTGGGGACCAGCGATCTGGCCGCGGCCAAGCGGTTCTACGAGGGACTGTTCGGCTGGCGCGCCGAGACCGATCCCCGGGGCGAGGCCGGCGGCTACTCGATCGCGCACCTCGGGGACGCGGCGGTGGCCGCGCTGACGCCGCTGTACCAGGAGGGGCAGCCGGTGGCGTGGAACGTGTCGTTCGCGGTGCCGGACGCGGATGCCGCCGCCACGCAGGTGACCGACGCCGGCGGGACCGTGCTGGTCGGTCCGATGGACGTGTTCGACGTGGGCCGGTTCGCGGTGGCCGTGGATCCGACGGGCGCGGTGTTCCAGCTGTGGCAGGCGCGGTCGTTCCCGGGCGCGGGGCTGCTGAGCGCCCCCGGTGCGCTGGGCTGGGTGGAGCTGCTGACCAGGGCGCCCGAGCGGGCCGTGGAGTTCTACACGACGGTGTTCGGCTGGAGCGTCAACGCCTCGGAGCACTACACGCAGTGGGGCATCGAGGGCGCTGACTTCGGCGGCATGGTGACAATGGACGACAAGTTCCCGCACGAGGTGCCGGCGCACTGGCTGCCGTACTTCGCCGTCGAGGACGTGGACACCACGGCGGCGGACGCGACGGAGGCGGGCGGCGCCATCCTCATGGAGCCCACCTCCGTCCCCGACGGGCCGCGCATCGCCGTGCTGCGGGACCCTCAGGGTGCGGTGTTCGGGGTGTACCGCGCGGCCGACGAGAAGTGACGGACGGCGAGAAACGGCCGGTTCGGGTCAACCGCGCAGCGCGCCCAGCCGTCCCTCCAGTTCGCCGAGCAACTCGCCTAGCAGCGCGGCGAGTTCGCCCTGGCCGCGTGGGGCGAGGCCGGACAGAACGGTCGTCTCGTACGCGAGTTGCTCGGGCAGGATGCCGTCGACCAGGTCCCGGCCGGTGTCGGTGAGGCGGACGTGGGCGACACGGCGGTCGCGGGAGTCGCCGCGGCGTTCCACCAGGCCGCGCTCGGTGAGCTGCTTGAGGCGCTTGGTGACGGCGGCGCCGGAGGAGAAGGTCTCGCGGGCGAGTTCACTGGGCGTCAGCTCATGGCCGGTGCGGCGCAGCGCGCCGAGCAGGTCGAACTCGGGGCGGCTGAGGCCGGCCCGGCGCAGTGGAGCGTCCTCGGCCTGCTGAAGCAGGGCGGCGCAGCGGTTGATACGGCCGATGATCTCCATCGGGGCGGTGTCGAGGTCGGGGTGGACGCTCTGCCACTGCCGGACCACGGCGGCCACCGTGTCCTGTCTGGTCCCGGTCGGCCCGCCGTTCGTCGCCGTCATGGCCGTACGCCCTCCGTAGTGTCGCCTGTGCGTCGGTCCGGGCGCGGTCCCTTGCTCCGCCCCGTGGCCGCGAGCGTACGGGGTCCGGTCCGTCCGGTGCGCACGACCCGCTGCCACCGCCGGTCGGGTACGGCCACGGCGGCGACGAGCCCGACCAGTGCGCCGACGAGGGTGTCCACGACCCGTTCGGTGATCAGCCGGCCCGGTTCCTGGAATCCCGCGAACTCGGTGATGAGCAGCGCCATGGGGGTCACGCAGACGCTGCCGAGCCAGTAGTTGCGGGCGATCAGCGCCTCGGCACCGAAGTTGAGGGCGAGGCAGCACAGGACCAGGGCGGCCTCGCCGGTGTGGGCGAGCGGGGCCAGCGCGGCGAACAGGAGGACGCCGAGCACGTTGCCGACGACGCGCTGGACGCCGCGGCCCCAGGTCAGGGTGAGGTTGGCCTGGTACAGGGAGGCCGCGGTGACCAGCGCCCAGTAGGGGCGGCCGATTCCCAGGGCGAGGGAGGCGTATCCGGCGAGGGCGCAGCCGAGGGCGGTGCGGACGGCGAGCGGGGCCAGGGGGCTGAGGCGGTGCCGCAACGGGCCGTGGGGCGAGGCCGGTTCGGTGCCGATGGAGGTGATACCGGTGAGGTCGTCGACCTCCGGTACAGGGCGGTTTCCGCGCACCTGCCGGGCCCAGGTGCGCAGCGGCTCGGGGTCGGCGTCGGCGGGAGCGGCCAGGGCGACCTCGGCGCGGACGACGAGGCGTTCGAGGGCGGCGCGGGTCCGGGAGGGGCGGCGCGCGGAGAGCAGCGCATGCCGGGCGGCCTGTACGGCGGCGGTGGCGTGGGCACGGGCGCGGTCCTCGCCGGTGTCGCCCTCGTTCGTCTCACCCGCACCGACTGTCTCGACGTACGCGGCGGCCGCGTTCAGGGCGCTCGAAGTGGCCCGGCGCTCCGGGCCGTGCGGGCGCAGCAGGCCGGGGGCCATGCCGACGAGCCAGGCCCAGGCGGCGGCCCCGGCGGCCAGGGCGAGGTGGCCGGGGATCCGGTCCGGGGTCTGCGGGGTGAACAGGGCGGCGGAGCTGATGAAGGTGAGGACCACGTTGCCGGGCGGGCCGATGCGGGTCGCGTCGCACAGCGCCTTCTGCGCGGCGGCCAGCACCGCGCCCACGGTGACGAGGATGACGGCACTGTCGGTGAGGGAGGCCGCGACCAGTGCGGTGGCGAGGCCGCCGAGCATGCCGAGCGCCACCCAGGCCAGGGCGCGGGCCCGGGCCGCGTAGGGGCGGTTGTGGGCGTAGAGCACGCACAGGGATCCGGCCATCGTGTACATGGCCAGGTCGAGCCGGCCGAGCGCCAGAAGGGCGAGGTTGGGCGGGGCGACGGCGGCGACCACGCTCAGGGCGGGTTTGAACCAGATGTCCGAGGGCCGGCCGAGGCGCAGCACCCCGGCCAGGGGAAGGCGGTCGCTCATGCCCGTCACCAGTTTCATACCCAACACCTTAGCAAGTGTTTTACTCGTGAAGAATATTCGGTGACCTGCTGTGCTCCCTCGAATGCTCCCCGTGTACACCCTTGCGCTCGCGTGCGCGCCCGACGGCCGGGGCATCGACGCACTGTCCGGGAGCGTCGAGCGGGAGGTGCGCGTGCACGGACCGGCTTCGCACGGCTGGCTGCTGGTCGCGCTGTGTGCGGCGACCGGCGCCTACTGTCTGCTGCGGATGCGCAGCCAGGTCGAGGAGCAGCGCCGCGCCGCGGGTGGCGAGGCGCTGATGGGATTCGGGATGGCCGCGATGGCCGTGCCCGCCGCGGTGTTCACGCCGCCGGCGTGGGCCTGGCCCGTCTACGCGGTCGTGTTCGGCGCGGCCGCCCTGCACGCCCTGTGGTCGGCACGTGAGGGCGCGCATCATCTGCATCACCTGGTGGGGGCCTCGGCCATGGTCTACATGGCGGTCGCGATGGCCGCCTCGCCCGGCGGCCACAGTGGGCACGGCGGTCCGGGTGGCCCGCTCGTGACGGGTGCTCTGCTCCTGTACTTCACGGGCTATGTACTGCTGTCCGGCGTCCGGCTGGTGCCCGTGGCGGGCACGGCCATCGCGGCCATCCCGAATCCCATCAGCGCCTCGCCACCCGCGGCGCGGCGCTGCTC
>NZ_JAKEIP010000128.1 GCF_021474425.1 Streptomyces muensis
GTACGACGGCGAGGCGCGGGGGCCTCCGTGGCCGTCGGCTCCTGCGTGGCCTGGGCCGGGATGTCGGCGGCCGATGCAGCGGCGGCCGCCTTGCGCGTACGGCGGGCCTTGGGCTTGGCCTCGGCTGCCTCGGCCGTGTCCACGGCGGCTTCCGCGGTGGCCGCGGCCTTGCGGGTCCGGCGCGGCTTGGCCTCGGCGGCTTCCGGCTCGGCGACGGTCGCCACGGCCTTGCGGGTCCGGCGCGGCTTCGCCTCCGTGGCCTCGGCCGTCGTCTCGACGGCGGCTTCGGCGGGAGCGGCGGCCTTGCGCGTACGGCGCGTCTTCGGCTTGGCCTCCACGGCTTCGGCCGTGTCGAGGGCGGCCTCGGCGGCGGTCGCCTTGCGGGTGCGCCGCGCCTTGGGCTTGGCCTCGGCGGCCTCCGGCTCCTGGGCCGTCTGGGCCGGGATGTCGGCGGCGGCCGGGGCTGCGGCTTCGGCGGGCGCCGCGGTCTTGCGGGTGCGGCGCGTCCTGGGCTTGGCCTCGGCGGCCTCGACCGTGTCGACGGCGGCCTCGGCGGCAGCCGTCGCCTTACGGGTCCGGCGGCGCGGCTTGGTCTCCGTCGCCTCCGGGGCGGCCTCGGTGGTGCCTTCGGCCGTGTCGACGGCGGTCTCCGCGGCGGCGGTCGTCGTCTTACGGGTGCGGCGGCGGGGCTTGGTCTCCGTCGCTTCCGGGGTCTCCGGGGCGGCCTCGGTGGTGCCCTCGGCCGTGTCGACGGCGGTCTCCGCAGCGGCCGTCGCCTTGCGGGTGCGGCGGCGCGGCTTGGTGGCGGGAGCCTCTTCGGACTGCGCGACCGGGGAAGCCGTAGCGGCCTCGGACGGCTGGACGGCCTCCGTGACCTTCGAGGTCTCCGACGCGCCGACGGCCTCGGGGTCCGTCGTCGTCGCCGTCTCGGCCGAAGTCGCCTGCGGCTCCGCTGACTTGCGGGTGCGGCGGCGGCGCGGCTTCGCCGGGGCCTCGTCGGCGACCTCCAGGGACGGGCCCTCCGCCGTGGCGACGGCCGTCTGTGCGGCCTCCGCCGGCTCGGGCGCCGAGGACGTGGCCGGCACGGCGGCGGTCGGCTCGGCGGCTCCGCCGCGGGTGCGGCGACGGCGGCGCGGGGTGCGCGGCGCGGTCACGGCCTCGGCCGCGGTGGCCTCGACGGTCTCGTCCGCCGTAGCGGGACCGGCGGCCGGCGCCGACGTCCCGTCCAGTGCGGCCCCGCCTCGGGTACGGCGGCGGCGACGCGGCGTACGGGCCGGGCGCTCGCGGTCCGACGAGGACGAACGGGACTCGTCCCGGCCGCCCCGGCCACCGCGCCCGCGGCCACCGCGCCCACCGGTCTCGCCGAGGTCCTCCAGCTCCTCCGCGGCCAGCCCGGCGCGCGTACGCTCCGAGCGGGGCAGGACGCCCTTGGTGCCCGCGGGGATGTTCAGTTCCTCGAAGAGGTGCGGGGACGTGGAGTACGTCTCCGGCGGGTCGTTGAAGCTGAGCTCCAGCGCCTTGTTGATCAGCTGCCAGCGCGGGATGTCGTCCCAGTCGACCAGCGTGATCGCGATGCCCTTGTTGCCCGCGCGGCCGGTGCGGCCGATGCGGTGCAGATACGTCTTCTCGTCCTCAGGGGACTGGTAGTTGATGACGTGCGTCACGCCTTCGACGTCGATGCCGCGCGCGGCGACGTCGGTGCAGACGAGGACGTCCACCTTGCCGTTGCGGAAGGCGCGCAGCGCCTGCTCGCGGGCGCCCTGGCCGAGGTCTCCGTGGACCGCGCCGGAGGCGAAGCCACGCTGCTGGAGCTGGTCGGCGAGGTCGGCCGCGGTGCGCTTCGTACGGCAGAAGACCATGGCGAGGCCCCGGCCGTCGGCCTGCAGTATGCGCGCGACCATCTCCGGCTTGTCCATGTTGTGCGCGCGGTAGACGTGCTGCGCGATGTTCGCGACCGTCACGCCCTCGTCGTCCGGCGCGGTGGCGCGGATGTGCGTCGGCTGCGACATGTAGCGGCGCGCGAGGCCGATGACCGCGCCCGGCATGGTCGCCGAGAACAGCATGGTCTGACGGCGGGCCGGCAGCATGTCGATGATCTTCTCGACGTCGGGCAGGAAGCCCAGGTCGAGCATCTCGTCGGCCTCGTCGAGGACGAGCGCCTTGATGTGCTTGAGGTTGAGCTTCTTCTGGCCCGCGAGGTCCAGCAGTCGGCCCGGGGTGCCGACGACGACGTCGACGCCCTTCTTGAGGGCCTCGACCTGCGGCTCGTAGGCCCGGCCGCCGTAGATGGCGAGAACGCGTACGTTGCGTACCTTGCCCGCGGTCAGCAGGTCGTTGGTGACCTGCGTGCACAGCTCGCGCGTGGGGACGACGACGAGCGCCTGCGGGGCGTCGGTGAGGGCCTCGGGCTCGGCGCGCCCGGCCTCCACGTCGGCGGGGACGGTGACGCGCTCCAGGAGCGGGAGACCGAAGCCCAGGGTCTTGCCGGTACCGGTCTTGGCCTGGCCGATGACGTCCGTGCCGGAGAGGGCGACGGGGAGGGTCATCTCCTGGATGGGGAAGGGGTTGACGATGCCGACGGCCTCAAGGGCCTCGGCGGTCTCGGGAAGGATTCCGAGCTCTCGGAAAGTCGTAGTCAGGGTGCTGCCTCTTCTGTGTGCGCGGTGCGAGGCGAGCGCGGGGGTCTTGACGGACCGTGCCGGGGACGTCGGCTGCCTTACGGGCTTGCCGTAGGGCACGGGACCACTGCCGACGCTCTAGCGCTCGTACCGCTGAGGGTGTCCCCCTCCGGGCTTCGTACGCAGAGTGCCGTACGGCCTTGGAGGGCTGTCGGGTCGGAGCCGATCGGGCCACCGACCGGGCATCCTCATAACGTGCGGCCCGTCGAGATACGTCTGAGTACTCAGCGGGCGCATTACCACCATACCCCGGAAACGCGCACATGCGATGGCCGAATTGGTCACGTAGTCGGCGTCACAGTGATTGACCAGGGACTTCCGTGACACGGTGAGCGGGCTATTGTGCGCTTCATGACGACGCCTGACAACACCTCCGACGTCCCTGACCCCTCCGACACCGCCGGCGAACACACCGGGGTCGCCGCCCAGGACTGGGCGCGGGCCTCCGCCGAACCCCAGTACCGGGCCGCTGTCGTGGATCTGCTCGGCGCGCTGGCCTACGGGGAGCTGGCGGCGTTCGAGCGCCTCGCGGAGGACGCCAAGCTGGCGCCGACGCTGGCGGACAAGGCGGAGCTGGCGAAGATGGCGTCCGCCGAGTTCCACCACTACGAGAAGCTGCGGGACCGGCTCACCGAGATCGGGGCGGAGCCCACGCAGGCCATGGAGCCGTTCGTCGCCGCGCTCGACGGGTTCCATCGGCAGACGGCGCCCTCGGACTGGCTGGAGGGGCTGGTCAAGGCGTACGTCGGTGACTCGATCGCCAGTGACTTCTACCGGGAGGTCGCGGCGCGGCTCGACTCGGACACGCGCGGTCTTGTGCTGGCCGTGCTCGACGACACCGGGCACGCGTCGTTCGCGGTGGAGAAGGTGCGGGCCGCCATCGACGCCGATCCGCGCGTGGGCGGGCGGCTTGCGCTGTGGGCGCGGCGGTTGATGGGGGAGGCGTTGTCGCAGTCCCAGCGGGTGGTCGCCGACCGGGACGCGCTGTCCACGATGCTGGTGGGCGGGGTCGCGGACGGGTTCGATCTCGCGGAGGTCGGGAGGATGTTCTCGCGGATCACCGAGGCGCATACGAAGAGGATGGCTGCGCTGGGGCTCGCCGCCTAGGGCGCGGCCCCGCTCTGGGGGCTGCCGCCCCCAGGCCCCCGCTTTCGGCCCTTCGGGCCTCGTCCTCAAACGCCGGACGGGCTGGAAGATCCCGGTCGGCGTTGAAGAGCGACCGTCATGGTTCCGACGGCCGGTCGCTCTCGGGGTCTACGCGGTCGCCGAGTGGCCGCTCAGTCTTCCCGCCGGGCGGACCAGCAGGGAGAGGGAGGCGGCGGAGACGATCGCCGAGCCGATGAGGATGACGAAGAGGTTGCCGAAGTCCAGTGCGGTGTGGGTGATGAAGGCGCCGAAGAGGGCGCCGGCGACACCGGTCGGCAGGACCAGCGAGCGGGTGGGCAGGCGGTGCGGCAGGCGGTGGGCGGCAGCCCATGCCAGGGCCAGGCCGAGGATCGCGGAGCTGAGCGCTTCCAAGAGCATGCTGGGGTCCCTCCCACATGGCCGACCTGCTCGAAACGGTCGTAGCCCGTCATACCCCTGACCTGCGGAATGCAATCCTCCTCTGTGAGAGACCTGTGCTCCGTCCGTGGAGGAACACCGGAGAGCGCGGGAGCACGCGGAAGGGCCCGGCGACCGTGGTCACCGGGCCCTCCCGTACCGCTTCTTCGCCGACGCCCTGTTACAGCGCGCCGAAGCCCACCTTGCGCGGAGCCGGCTCACCGAGCTCCACGTACGCGAGGCGGTCGGCCGGGACCAGGACCTTGCGGCCGTGCTCGTCCACGAGGCTCAGCAGCTGCGACTTGCCGGCGAGCGCCTCGGACACCGCCCGCTCCACGTCCTCGGCACTCTGACCGCTCTCCAGAACGATCTCGCGGGGCGCGTGCTGCACGCCGATCTTGACCTCCACGGCTATGTCCCTCCGACGGTCAGTGAAGTGCGCGACCTTCCGCGCCGTACCCAGCACACATTAGCCCGGTGAGGGGACGTTCACGCTCCGCCCAAGAACGCCAGGAGCGAACAGCGGACGGGAACAAACGCCCGGCACGCGTGCGTGCCGTCGTCTCAGCGGCGGTCTCAGTGGTGCTCGGTGCCGTGCAGCGGGAAGCCCGCGATGCCGCGCCAGGCCAGCGACGTCAGCAGCTGCACCGCCTGGTCGCGCGGCACGCTGCGGTCGCTGTGCAGCCAGGAGCGGGCCACGACCTGGGCGAGGCCGCCGAGGCCGGAGGCGAGCAGCATCGACTCCGCGCGGGAGAGGCCGGTGTCCTCGGCGATGACGTCACAGATCGCCTCGGCGCACTCGTTCGTGACCTTGTCGACGCGCTCGCGCACGGCCGGCTCGTTGGTCAGGTCCGACTCGAAGACCAGCCGGAAGGCACCGCCGTCGTCCTCGACGTACGCGAAGTACGCGTCCATCGTCGCCCGGACGCGCTGCTTGTTGTCGGTCGTCGACGCGAGCGCGTTGCGTACCGCCTGGATCAGCGACTCGCAGTGCTGGTCCAGCAGGGCGAGATAGAGGTCGAGCTTGCCCGGGAAGTGCTGGTAGAGCACCGGCTTGCTGACGCCGGCGCGCTCGGCGATGTCGTCCATCGCGGCAGCGTGGTATCCCTGCGCGACGAAAACCTCCTGGGCAGCGCCCAGAAGCTGGTTCCGTCGGGCACGGCGCGGCAGGCGAGTGCCCCGCGGGCGTGCCGCCTCTGTCTGCTCGATGGCTGTCACGCCGCCTCCCAATGTCGTCCACATGCGGTGTGCGCCGCGTCGCCATCGTACTTTTCGGTAACCCTGGTGTGCGCGGTGCGAGCGCAGAATTTCACGGACCGGACGGTGGCGAAAGTCGCGCAGAAGGTTTGAAAACCGGTCGGAACGGGCAAGAAGTGGCCTCTCTCCTGCTCAACGGCACTCTCCACGGCACTCTCTTCCGTGCCCGGATGTACCTGCGTCGGCACTCAGCGCCCCCAGGCACCGCTCCGCGTCACCGGTAGTCGTCCTCGTCGATGGAGACCACGCGCGCCTGTTCGATCAGATCGGCCTCGTTGGCCCGGTCCTGGTTCGCGCCGGTCAGCCGGTCGTCGCGGTCGGGCCGGACGTCGGCCTGCTGCTCGGCGGCATCGGCGGCGGGCGCCTCGACATCGAACTCCTCGTCCTCGTCGGTGTCCTCGTCCGCGAAGGTCTCGGGGTCGGTGGGATCGACGGCCATGGCGGGCTCCCTTCCTAGAACGTCCCCGTGGGGCACGACGTCCCTGGGTGAAGCAGGGGTCCACATCCGGGTGCCCTGCGTACGAGCCTAGGAGACACCGGTTCCGGACGCTATGCGATCCACGGGGGATCTGTGGGCGATTCGGGCGTGCTCGGGGTGGCTTTCGTGGACTTCCGCGGGTGTGGTGCGGGTGCCCGGTTTCCCGGCGAGGAAGCTGCCATGTACGTGTCGACTTGTGACGGCGAACACATGAACCACTGCGTGATCGTCTCGTAACATTGCCGCATGTCTTCGACCGAGCTCCCGTCAGCGCCGGCCGCCAATGTGCTCCCCAAGGTGGCGACCGTCAGGGTCGCCGAAGGGGAGCGGCTGCGCTCGGTCGGGCTGCCCGGGATCACGCTGACGGTGCGGTCGAGACCGCCCGCGCGCGAGGGGCTGCCGCCCGCGCTGTACGTCCATGGGCTCGGCGGCTCCTCGCAGAACTGGTCGGCGCTGATGCAGCTGCTCGACGGCGACGTCGACTGCGAGGCGGTCGACCTGCCGGGCTTCGGCGACTCGCCGCCACCGGACGACGGCGACTACTCCATCACCGCGCACGCACGCGCGGTGATCCGCTATCTCGACGCCTCCGACCGAGGCCCCGTACACCTCTTCGGCAACTCGCTCGGCGGCGCCGTCACCACGCGCGTCGCCGCCGTACGTCCCGATCTGGTCCGTACGCTCACGCTCGTGTCGCCCGCCCTGCCCGAGATCCGCGTCCAGCGCAGCGCCGTCCCCACGGCCCTGCTCGCGGTGCCCGGGGTGACGGCGCTGTTCAGCCGGCTCACCCGGCAGTGGACGGCGGAGCAGCGGGTCCGCGGCGTGATGCACCTTTGCTACGGCGATCCCGGGCGCGTGTCGCCGGAAGGATTCACCAACGCCGTCCAGGAGATGGAACGGCGGCTGCAGCTGCCGTACTTCTGGGACGCGATGACACGTTCCGCGCGCGGGCTGGTCAACTCCTACACCCTGGGCGGCCAGCACGCGCTGTGGCGCCAGGCCGAGCGGGTGCTGGCGCCGACACTGCTCATCTACGGCGGCCGCGACCAGCTCGTGGGCTACCGCATGTGCCGCAAGGCCGCGCGCAGCTTCCGCGACTCCCGCCTGCTGAGCCTGCCGGAGGCCGGGCACGTGGCGATGATGGAGTACCCGGAGGTGGTCGCCCGGGCGTTCCGTGAACTCCTGGCGGAGTCCGCGGAGGCTGCGGACTCCGGGGAGGCGGCGCGAGAGCCTACGGCCACGGGGCCCGCTCGGGGCGAAACCCGGGGCAATGGAGCCGCCACGGGCCAGGACGAGGCCGTGACCGAGAGCGCGGGGAGCTGAGGCGCGACGTGGGACGCCACAGCCGCCGCGGGCCCGCGGCCAAGTCGAAGCGCGACACCGCGGAGACGACGGCACGACAGCAGGACGCCCGGGACTCCCGTGGGGTTCCGCCGGAGACGGGCGCGGGCCGGAGCGGGCCGTCCGCGCCGGGCTCGGGCCCAGGTCCGGGTGTCGGTCCGGGCACGAGCGCGGGGCAGAGCGGTTGGCCGCAGCCGGGCGGGCCCGGTGGTCGCCGGGTGCCGGGACCACCGCCTCCTCGGCAGCGGATGCCCGGCGGCGGGGCGCCGGTGTACGGCGGGCGGGGCTTTCCCGAGGGCACGCCGGCGCGGGGGGTTCCACGGCTGCCCGACGGCACGCCCGCGCATGGTTTTCCGAGGTTCCCCGACGGCACGCCCGCGCAGGGCGTCCCGCGGTTGCCCGACGGCACGCCCGCGCATGGTTTTCCGAGGTTCCCCGACGGCACCCCCGCCCAGGGTGTCCCGAGGCTGCCCGACGGTACGCCCGCGCACGGCACCCCCCGGGCCCGTGGCGGGCATCCCGAGCAGCGTGAACCCGGGGGCGGCTGGGGTGAGTTGAGGGGGCGTACCGGGGTCGCGTACGGCGCTCCCGGGGGCGCCGGCGCGCCGCCCGCGACCGGCGTTCCGCTGCCGCGGCCCCGGCGGGCATCGCCGTCCGAAGGGCCCCGGCAGGAGTACCTGGAGGCCTTCGACGGGGACGTCGACGTCTTCGCGCCCCGTACGTCCGAGACCGCGCACGAGGCCGGCCCGTACGCCTCCGTGACGGACTGGGACACCCGGTCCGGCGCCGGCGACGGCATCGCGGACGACGCCGAGACGGACGCGGACGACGACGCTCCGCCGACCGGCGAGCCCGTGGCGGCAAGGGGCGGCAAGGGCCGGACCTTCTCCGGCATCGCGGCCGCCGCCGTCGTCACCGTGCTGGCCGTCGTGGTCGCCGGTCAGGTCGCCAAGGGGCGGGACGACGGCGACGTACAGTCGCAGTCCGCCGCGGACCAGGCGCGGGACGACCGTGACGCGGCCTCGCGCGGGGACGGGCGGCCGACACCGTCCGGCTCGCCGAGCGCGGCGCCGCTGACGTACGCACAGAAGATGGGCAGGACGTACGCACTGAGCGCCAAGCTCAAGGGCTCGGGGAAGTTCGAGGCGATCCCGGGTGTCGACAAGGCGCCCGGCAGGGGGCAGAAGTTCAGCTACCGCGTGGACGTGGAGGAGGGGCTCGGACTCGACGGCGTGCTCTTCGCCGAGGCCGTGCAGAAGACGCTCAACGACGACCGGAGCTGGGCCCACAACGGCGCCTACACCTTCGAGCGCATCTACTCCGGCAAGCCCGACTTCGTGATCACGCTGGCCAGCCCCGGTACGACGGCCGACTGGTGCGCCAAGTCCGGTCTGGACACCACCGTCGACAACGTCTCGTGCGACTCCGCCGCCACCGAGCGCGTCATGATCAACGCGTACAGATGGGCACAGGGTTCCGAGACGTACGGCGACCGGATCCATGAGTACCGGCAGATGCTGATCAACCACGAGGTCGGCCACCGGCTCGGCAACCCCCATGTGACCTGCGACAAGGACGGCGAGCTCGCCCCGGTCATGCAGCAGCAGACCAAGTTCCTCGACCACGGCGGGATCCACTGTCGACCCAATCCCTGGGCCTTCCCCGGGAGTTGATGGGACTCGTGACCGTCCGAGCCGTCCAGGTGTGACGATCCGTGCGCGTTTGATCTCCTAGCGCGACGGAACGCGACCTGCACGGGAAAGTTACGACCGTTCACCCCTTTTGGTGGCGCGATGGACAACCGTCCGTCGCGCCACCGCCTTGTCCGCATACGTTCGTCCCGCTGTGAGCCGCCGGGGGAACGGCGGCTCCCCTTAGGGAGATCGGGGTGTGCTCGTGCGCATCGGACTGATTGCGGAGGGCGGCTATCCGTATGTGAGCGGTGACGCCAGGCTCTGGTGCGACCGGCTCGTGCGCGGGCTCGGACAGCACGAGTTCGACGTCTACGCGCTCAGCCGCAGCGAGCGCCAAGAGGACGAGGGCTGGGTCCCGCTGCCGCCGCAGGTCAGCCGGGTGCGTACGGCACCGCTGTGGGCGGCCGAGGACGACGGGGTGGTGTACGGCCGCCGCGCGCGCCGCAGGTTCGCCGAGTGCTACGGCGAGTTGGTGGGCACGCTCTGCGCGGGGGGCGCGACCGACCTGTCCGGGGTTTCCGGAGCTGCCGAGCACGCGTCGGCCACTGAGGCGGACCGTTTCGGCAACGCGCTGTACGGGCTCGCCGAACTCGCCCGCGACGAGGGCGGGCTGGTGGGAGCGCTCCGCTCCGAGGCCGCCGTACGCGCACTCGAGCGCGCCTGCCGGGCGCGGGGTGCCCTGCGCACGGCGCGCGAGGCGCGCGTACCCGATCTGCTGGCCGTCGCCGCGCACCTGGAACACGCCCTGCGCCCCCTCTCGCTCGACTGGTACGAGGACGACGGCCTGGGCTCGGTCGACCTCTGCCACGCCACATCGGGTGGCGCCGCGGCCCTGCCCGGCCTGCTCGCCCACCACTTCAGCGGCGTACCCCTGCTGCTGACCGAGTACGGCGTCCGCCTGCGCACCCACTACCTGGCCGCCCCCGATTCCTCGCCCGCCGTCCGCTCCCTGCTCGCCGCCCTGCACGGCAGGCTCGCAGCCGAGGCCTACTCCCGGGCCGCCCTCATCACCCCCGGCAACGGCCACGCCCGTCGCTGGCAGGAGCGCTGCGGCGCCGACCGCGCGAAGCTGCGCACGGTCTACCCCGGCATGGACGCCTCCCGATTCGCGGAGGTCGGCGAGGCCCCGGAGTGCGCGGAGCCGGACTCGCTGGTCTGGGTCGGCCGCATCGAACCGGCCAAGGACATCGTGTCGCTGCTGCACGCCTTCGCCGAGGTGCGCAAGGAGGAACCGAAGACCCGCCTGCGGATCGTCGGCGCCCCCTCGGGCGCCGAGGGTGAGGCCTACCTCGGGCACTGCAGGGCGCTCGCCGCGCAGCTCTTCCCCGACGAGGCCGAGGGCCCGCACACGGTCGGCCACAACCCCGTCTCCTTCGAGGAGATCGGCGGTCCGGAGATCCCGACGCTCGCCGACGCTTACGCCTCGGGCGCCGTGGCCGTCCTGTCCAGCGTCGTCGAGGGTTTCCCGATCGGCCTGGTCGAGGCCATGTTCAGCGGGCGGGCGACCGTGTCCACCGACGTCGGCGCGGTGGTGGAGGTCATCGGCGGCACCGGTCTCGTCGTGCCGCCGCGCAACCCACGGGCGCTCGCCGAGGCCTGTGTCGCGCTGCTGCGCGACCCCGAGCGCCGTGAACGGCTGGGCGCGGCCGCACGCGCGCGTGCGCTCGAACTGTTCACCGTCGAGCAGAACGTCGCAGCATTTCACGGCATTTACCTGGAGATCGTCTCGCGCACGCCGGTCCGCCGCCTCGTTCTCGACGAGGCCGGAGACCCCCTGCCCTTCGCCGTCCCCGCCGAAGCACACGTCCCCGGCCGCTGGACCGAGCGCACCTCACGCCTGGTGGCCCGCGGCGGCCCGGCCCGACCGCCGGGAGCCCCCGTACGTGCCACCGCGCTGCCCGCGACGGAGGGAGCGCGATGAGCAGCGGCCTGGGCGGACTCGACCGCCCCGGGGCCCCGATCAGTCCGGGGGCCTGGGACGAGCGATCGGAGGAGTGGCTCTCGACGGAGGGGGCTGTCCCGAAAGCGGCGGCCGGGGACGTCCTGGAAGCGGCGGAGGGTGACGTCCTGGGAACGCAGGAGGCGGGCGTCTCGGGAATGGCGGAGGCGGGCGTCCTGGAGGCGGCAGCGGGGAGCGTCCCGGAAGGTGTCGCCGACTCGCGGCCCGCCACTGTCGACGCACCGACCTCCGACCGCCGCACCACCGGCCCTCGCCCCGCCCCCGCCCGCCGCACCGGCGCGGACCCGGTGAAAGCGCTGATGCATCGTCATCGTGCCCTCTGCGAACGAGCGGTGGACCCCCTGGAGATCGCCGCCGGCCTGGAGGCCCACGGCATCACCGACCGCACCGCTGCACGCTTCCTGCACCGGGACGTCTTCTCCCTCGCGGAGGAGATGTACGCCCGAGTGCCCCGCGACTCCGACGCACCGCACAGCCCTCGGCCCCCCGACACTCCCCGCGCTCGGGCCGACTGGATCCTCCTCACCCTCCTGCCCGGAGCCCTCTGCACGGCGGCCGTGTTCGCCCTGCACCTCACCCAAGGACGGTCCCGTCTGATCGCGGCCGTCGCAGGAGCCCTCGCCGTGGCCCTCGCCCTGCGCGCGGCCCTGTCCCGAGGCCCCCTCGCCGGCAGGGACCGCGGACACCCCTGTGCCACCCGGATCACCTGGCTCGTGGCCTACGCCCTGCTCGGCGACGGGCTCCTCCAGGCAGCCGCCGCCGGCGGGCCCGACGCCCCTCCCGACGGGGCCGCCGACGCCCCCTGGCCGTTCGCCACCGCCCCCGTCCTGGCCCTCACCCTCTCCTGCGTCCCCGCGGCCTGGTGCGCCCACCTCCTCGCCGTCCGAGCCCGCCGCAAGCTCTCGTCCAGCCGGGCCCTTCAGGAGTTCGCCACCTCCGCGAAACCCCTGCTCCTGGGCGCCTTCGCCCTCTATCTCGGCGCGCTGACGGCCCTGCTGACCCTGACCACCACCGCCCTGGACGAGCCCTCCGCCTACCCGCAGACCCTCGCCCTCGGCGGCCTCCTCTTCCTCGCCCGCCTCCTCACCACACACGGCTTCACCCACGCCCCCGCGCTCGTCCTCACCGCCGCCGCCTCAGCCGAGGCAACGGCCCTGGCCGCGCTCTTCGCGGCCCGCCTCCCCGGCTGCGCCTGGCTGGCGACCCCCGTCGAGACCCTCATCGGCACCTGGGGCCCGGCCGCCATCCCCACCGCCGCCTGCGGCACGGCCGCCCTGACCCTCCTGCTGCACGCGACCCGCACCCTCACCAGGGCCTCGGCGCACGCGACGCGGGACCAGTCGTGACCCCCACCGAGCGGCACCTACCGCCGCGCGCACCACGGCGTCCACCGCCCCACCACCGGAGGCATCACCACACTCAAGCCCCTCCGCCTGAGATCCCCTGAAGGAGAACCCCAAATGATCACCTCCCGACCCGACCACCCCTCGGCCCCGGGAGCCGCCCGATGAGAGTCCTGCTGATCGGAGCCAACGGCTACCTCGGACGCTTCGTGGCCGACCGTCTCCTCGCCGACCCCGCCGTCCAACTCACCGCCCTCGGCCGCGGTGACGACGCCGACGTCCGCTTCGACCTCGCGTCCGGCAGCCCCGGTGCCCTCACCCGCTTCCTCGACGCGGTCCACCCCGGCGTCGTCATCAACTGCGCCGGTGCCACCAGAGGCGGCGCCCGCGAACTCACCCGCCACAACACCGTCGCCGTCGCCACCGTCTGCGAGGCCCTGCGGCGCAGCGGCTGCGGCGCCCGCCTCGTGCAGATCGGCTGCGGCGCCGAGTACGGCCCGAGCCAGCCCGGCTCCTCCACGGCCGAGGACGCCGTCCCCCGCCCCGGCGGCCCGTACGGCGTCAGCAAACTCGCCGCCACCGAACTGGTCCTGGGCTCCGGCCTGGACGCCGTGGTCCTCCGGGTCTTCTCACCCGCGGGCCCCGGCACCCCCGCCGGCTCCCCGCTGGGCCGGCTCGCCGAGGCCATGCGCCGCGCCATGCAGTCGGGCGACGGCGAGCTCAAGCTCACCGGCCTCGGCGCCCAACGCGACTTCGTCGACGTCCGTGACGTCGCTCGCGCCGTGCACGCCGCCTCCCTGTCCGCCGCGCAGGGCGTCATCAACATCGGCTCGGGCCGCGCCGTCCGGCTCCGCGACGCCGCCGCCGTCCTCGCCCGTGTGGCCGGATACGGCGGTGCCCTCCACGAACTCGACGGCCCGCCCGGCCCGTTGCGGCCCTCCATCGGCCACCCCCGTGCCGACTCGGACCACGCGATGCACGTGACCCATGCGGTCCACTCCGCGCACGCGGGCCAACCCGCCCCAGTGGTGTACCCGTATCCGGACGGCTGCGGCAGCTGGCAGCAGGCCGACGTGCGCACCGCACGCGACCGGCTCGGCTGGCGCCCCCGGATCAACCTGGAGGAGTCTCTGGGCGACATCTGGATGGAGGCGGCATGCCGTATCTGACCGGCACCACGCCGATCACGGCGAGCACGGACCTCCGCCCCGGCCTCGGCGTCCCCGGCTACGCACACCCCCTCCTCGCCCCGGCCGAGTGGGGCGAACTCACCCGGCCCGGCACCCCCGTGCACTGGGTCGTCCTCAACGTCGCCGACGGCCCCGGAGCCCGCCCCGACCCGCACTGTCTGCAAGCCGCCGGCATGCTCCACAACGCGGGCGTCCGCGTCCTCGGCCACCTGGACGCGGCCCACCTGGGCGCCGCCCGCCTCGACGCGGCACGCGGCGCCCGCTCCTTCGGTGAGGTGATCTCCGAGGCCCAGCGCTACCTGGACTGGTACCGGGTCGACGGCTTCTTCCTGGACCGCTGTCCGACCGAGCGCGCCGCTCTGCCCGAGATCCGCCGCACGATCACCACGCTGCGCGCGCTGCGTGACAAGGCCCACATCGTCCTCGGGCACGGCACCCACCCCCACCCGGGCTACGCCGAGTGCGCCGACCAACTCGTCACCTTCCGCGGCTCGTGGAGTGACTACCGCTGGTCGCAGGTGGCCGAGTGGACGGCCGACTACCCGCCCGACCGCTTCTGCCACTTCGTCCACGGAGTGCCCCTCGGCCACCTCGACGAGGCACTGCGCATCGCCCGCTGGCAGGGCGCCGCGACCGTCTGGTTCACCGACCGCACGGACCGCGGTGGCCGCGCCGACCCGTGGGAGGCCATGCCCGGCTACTGGGACGAAATCGTCTCGCGGATCGGAACAGGTGTCTCGGAATGAAAAAGGCCATGGCACTGTTACCGAGAGAACAACTGTAGTGATCGACCGACCAACGGAGTCCCCGTGTCGCTGCCACCCCTGGTCGAGCCGGCCCCCGAGCTCACCATAGACGAGGTTCGCAGGTACTCCCGCCACCTGATCATCCCCGATGTGGGGATGGACGGGCAGAAGCGGCTGAAGAACGCCAAGGTGCTGTGTGTGGGCGCCGGCGGCCTGGGCTCGCCGGCGCTGATGTACCTGGCCGCGGCGGGCGTCGGCACGCTCGGCATCGTGGAGTTCGACGAGGTCGACGAGTCGAACCTCCAGCGCCAGATCATCCACAGCCAGGCCGACATCGGCCGCTCCAAGGCCGAGTCCGCACGCGACTCCGTCCTCGGCATCAACCCGTACGTGAACGTGATCCTTCACGAGGAGCGGCTCGAGGCCGACAACGTGATGGACATCTTCAGCCAGTACGACCTGATCGTCGACGGCACGGACAACTTCGCGACCCGCTACCTGGTCAACGACGCCTGTGTGCTGCTGAACAAGCCGTACGTGTGGGGCTCTATCTACCGCTTCGACGGTCAGGCCTCCGTCTTCTGGTCCGAGCACGGCCCCTGCTACCGCTGCCTCTACCCGGAGCCCCCGCCGCCGGGCATGGTGCCCTCCTGCGCCGAGGGCGGCGTCCTGGGCGTGCTGTGCGCGTCCATCGGCTCCATCCAGGTCACCGAGGCCATCAAGGTCCTCACCGGCACCGGTGAGCCGCTGGTCGGCCGCCTGATGATCTACGACGCGCTGGAGATGCAGTACCGCCAGGTCAAGGTCCGCAAGGACCCGAACTGCGCGGTCTGCGGCGAGAACCCGACCGTCACCGAGCTCATCGACTACGAGGCCTTCTGCGGCGTCGTCTCCGAGGAGGCCCAGGAGGCGGCCGCCGGCTCCACGATCACTCCCAAGCAGCTCAAGGAGTGGATCGACGACGGCGAGAACATCGAGATCATCGACGTCCGCGAGATCAACGAGTACGAGATCGTCTCGATCCCCGGCGCCCGGCTGATCCCGAAGAACGAGTTCCTCATGGGCACCGCCCTGGAAGGCCTTCCGCAGGACAAGAAGATCGTCTTGCACTGCAAGACGGGTGTCCGCAGTGCGGAAGTCCTCGCGGTCCTGAAGTCGGCGGGCTTCGCCGACGCCGTGCACGTCGGCGGCGGCGTGATCGGCTGGGTCAACCAGATCGAGCCCCACAAGCCGGTGTACTGACCCGAAGGGGCCCTGGCCCTGGCTTCCACGGCGGGGGCTTCGAGCACCACGAGTGCTCGAAGCCCCCGCCGTCGTCATGAGCAGACCTTGCCGTCCTCGGGCACGTTCCCCTCCAGCAGATACGCGTTCACCGCGGAGTCGACGCAGTCGCTCCCCTTCCCGTACGCGCCATGGCCCTCGCCCTTCCAGGTGAGCACCACACCGACGCCCTTGCCCAGTTCGTCCGCCATCCTCCGGGTGCCCTCGTAGGGCGTCGCCGGGTCGCCGGTGGTGCCGACCAGCAGGATCGGCGGCGCGCCCGGCGCGCTCACCTCCGGGGTGTCGTACTGCCCGGCCACCGGCCAGTCGTGACACCAGCCCCCGACGTCCCAGCCCAGCATCGGGCCGAACACGGGCGAGACCTTCTCGAACCTCGGCAGCAGCTTCCTCGTCTCCTCGGCCGTCGGCCGCTGCTTGTCGTCCAGGCACGATATGACCCGTTGTGAGTGGTACCCCGTGCCGTAGCGGCCCGACGCGTCGCGCTCGTTGTAGTCGTCGGCGAGCGCCAGGAGTTCCGAGCCGTCGCCCTGCTCGGCCGCCTCCAGGGCGCTGGTCAGGGTCGGCCACCGGGACTCGCTGTACAGCGGCTGGATGAGGGCGGTGAGCGCGAGCGTCTCCGTGAGCTTTCGCTCGGACGACGTCGGCAGTGGGCTCGCGTCGATCCGCTTCAGCAGGTTCACGATCTTCTTCGTGCCCTGCTCAGCGTCTTGGCCGGTGGAGCGGAGGTAGTTGTTCAGCGCGCGCTGGAAGCCCCTGGCCTGGTTCTCGGCGTGTCCTGCGGAGTCGGCGCTCGGGTCGGCGACCGCGTCGAGGATCATCCGCTCGACGTCCTTGGGGAACAGGTGGGCGTAGACGCCGCCGAGTTCGGTGCCGTAGGAGATGCCGAAGTAGTGCAGCTTGTCGTCGCCGAGGACCTGCCGCATCAGATTCATGTCGCGGGCGGTGTCGGTGGTCGACACATGGGCCATCAGGGCCCCCTCGGACTTCTGGCAGCCCTTGCCGAAGGCGGCGGCGTCCCGGAAGTACGCCGTCTCCTCGGCCGGGGTGTCCGGTGTGATGTCCACCGACTCGGAGGCCTGCATCTCCTTGTCGTCGCGGCAGCGGACGCCGTCACTGGCGCCCACCCCGCGCGGGTCCCAGCTCACCAGGTCGTACCGCTTGCCCAGTTCGGACCCACTGTTGACGTACCACGGCAGGACGGACGTCCCTGGGCTGCCGGGGCCGCCGAAGTTGAACAGCAGGGAGCCGATGCGGTCGTCGCCGGTGGCCTTGGCGCGGATCAACGCGAGGTCGATCGTCCTGCCCTCCGGTTCGGCCCAGTCCAGTGGCGACTTGAGCGTCGCGCACTGCCACTCGTCGCCGGGCGCGGGGGAGTCATCGGTGGCCTCGCAGCGGCCCCAGTCGAGTTTCTGCGAGGTCAGTGACGACGGCAGTGTGCTCGTCGAGCCGGCGGAGGAGGCCGACGAACCCGTGCCGCTCGTCTCCCCCTCGGCATCCGCGCCGTCCGACGAGCCGCCGCTGCACCCCGTCGCCAACAGGGCGGCCGCCGCCGTCAGGGCCGTCCACCGTACGAAACGCGCCATCTCACTTCCCCCCTCGCAAGCCGTCCGCACCGTGCCGCGGATGGCGGTCCGGCCATAGTAGGCGGATCACGAAAAGACCGTCGGGACCTGTGGATAACTCTCTGACCTGCTCTTTCGTTGGCGCTGCGCCGGTCTCAGGAGCAGACCGTCCCGGCCGTCGGTACCTTCCCGTCCAGCAGATATCCGTTCACCGCGTCCTGCACGCACTTGTTCTTGCTGTTGTAGGCGCCGTGCCCCTGACCCTTGTACGTCAGCTCCACGCCCACCCCCTCGCCCAGCGCCTGCACCATCCGCCGCGCGCCCTCGTACGGAGTGGCCGGGTCGCCCGTGTTCCCCACCACGACGATCGGCGCCGCGCCGGGCGCGCTGACGTCGGGATGCTCGGCGGCACCCGGCACGGCCCAGTCGGTGCAGCTGAGCAGGGACCAGGCGAAGGCATCGCCGAACAGGGGCGAGGCGGCCCGGAACTCGGGCAGTTTCCGCTCGACGTATTCCGGGGTGTACCGCGGCTTGTCGTCGGCGCAGTTGATCGAGATGTTGGCGGCGGTGATGTTGCTGTACTCGCCGTTCTCGCTGCGCCCGTTCAGTGAGTCGGACAGCAGCATCAGAATCCTGCCGTCGCCGTCGTACGCCTGCTCCAGACCCTCGGTGAGGTACTGCCAGAGATCCTTGGAGTACAGCGCCTGCGCGATGCCGTTGGTCGCCGCGCTCTGCGTCAGATCGCGCGGGAAGACGCCCTGGATCGGCTTGCTGTCCAGGTCCTTCAGCAGCTTGCCGATGCGGTCCTTGACGTCCTGGGCGGTGTCGCCGATCGGGCAGTCCTCGGTTTTGGAGACGCAGTCCTCGGCGAAGTTGTCGAGCGCGAGCTGAAAGCCCTTGACCTGCCCGAATGTGCCCTGCTCGGAGTTCTGCGTCGGGTCGACCACCGCGTCGAAGACCGCGCGGCCCACGTTCTTCGGGAACAGGTGGGCGTAGACGCCGCCGAGTTCGGTGCCGTAGGAGATGCCGAAGTAGTGCAGCTTGTCGTCGCCGAGGACCTGCCGCATCAGGTCCATGTCGCGGGCCGCGTCGGTGGTGCGCACATGCGGCAGCATCCCTTCGGAGTTCTCCTCGCACGCCTCGTTGAACTCCGTGGTGTTGTCCAGCAGTTCGGTCCGCTCGGCGGGGTCGTCCGGCGTGGTGTCCTGCTGGAAGTAGGCGTCGAGCTGCTGGTCGTTCTCACACAGCACGGGCTGGCTCCGGCCGACCCCGCGCGGGTCGAAGCTCACCAGGTCGTAGCGGGTGCGCAGCTTCTCGTACGTGTCGCCGAAGGAGGGCAGCGTGGTGACGCCCGAGGCCCCCGGACCGCCGAAGTTGAAGATCAGCGAGCCGATCCGCCGGTTCTCGTCGCCGCTGGTGCGCACCCGGATCAGCTCGATGCCGATCGTGTCGCCCTCGGGGTCGTCCCAGTCGCGAGGCGCTTTCATCGTGGCACACTGCCATGACCCGCCGTCCGGCAGAGGCGACGGGCTGCCCGCGCCGCCCTGCGCCTGGGAGGGTGCCGGACAGTCCTTCCAGCTCAGCTCCTGGGCCGTCAGATCCTCGTCCCCGGACTCGTCCTCGCTGCATCCCGCCAGCAAGGAGGACAGCAGCAGGGCTGCGGCGGTCAGGGCAGCGGCACGCATCCTGGGCGGGTTCGGCATGGTCCCATCCTGCGGTCGTACGTGGTGGGGCGCTCGGGGCGCGAGCCGTACGAGGTACGGCGGCGCCCCGACCTGTTCCGTGCCCTTCCCAACGTACGACGCCGGGCTCGCCGGGCCGGGGTCGTACGTAGCAACCCTCCGCTGCCCTGTGCGCGCCGCCTCGCGCTACAGCGCGCCCTTGCGGGTCAGGTGGTTGAAGGCCAGCCAGCCCGGCAGCACGGGCAGCCACAGTGTCAGCAGCCGGAACAGCAGCACGGCGGGCGCGGCGACCTCGCTGGGCAGGCCCACGGCGATCAGACCGACCGTCAGGGTCGCCTCAACGGCGCCCACGCCGCCCGGGGTCGGTGCTGCGGAGCCGAGGGCGTTGCCCGCCAGGAAGACGACGGCCACGCTGGCGATGCTGAGCGAGGTGCCCTCGCTGCCGAACGCGCGGATCGAGGCGTCCAGGCACATCACGAAGCAGGCGGTCAGCAGCAGCATGCCGCCGATGCCGGTGACCAGCTTCTGCGGCCGCTGCAGCACGTCGAGCATGCGCGGGACGACTCCCGCGAACAGCGACCTCACGCGCGTGACGACGAACTTCCGCAGGAACGGCACCGAGGTCACCACGAGGACCAGCACCGCCACCGTTAGCAGACCCGCGATGACCGTCCGGGACGGCGACAGCGACGGCGTCTTCTCGGTGCCGGTCAGATAGCCGAAGGACAGCAGCATCAGGATGTGGCAGCCGAGCCCGAACAGCTGCGACGCGCCGACGCTCGCCACCGCGAGCCCCGGCCGCACTCCCGCGCGCTGGAGGAAGCGGGTGTTCAGAGCGACGCCGCCGACCGCCGCAGGCGCGACGATCTTCACGAACGACCCGGCGACCTGGGCCGCGACCGTCCTCCGGAACGGCACACGCTCGGGCACGAAGCCCAGCAGCGCCATCGCCGCCGCGAAGTAGCTGGCCGCCGAGAACAGCACGGCGGCGGCCACCCAGCCCCACTGAGCGTTGGAGATGAGCGGGCCGAACTCGATGTGCGTGAGCTGTGTCAGCAGGAAGTACGCGCCGATGGCACCGGCGATGAAACTGATCAGTGTGCGCGGCCGCACCCGTTCCAGGCGGGCCGGTTCGACCGGTGCCTGCGGCCTGATCAGCAGCACCTCGTGGCGGATCTGGGTGAGCAGATCCTCCTCGCGCGCCTCGTCCAGAGCCTCGTCGATGGCCCGCTTCTCGGCCCGCGCCTGCGCCCGTACGGTCTTCTTGTCCGGCTTGTCGAGGGCCGGCGTGGCCTCGCTCGGGGCTTCCTCGCTGCGGGCGTGCCTCGCGTGCTTGGACGCCTCCAGTACGGCGTCACGCTCGCGCTGGGCCCTCTCCCGGGCCAGTCTGCGCAGCGTCGCGCGCGTGGAGCGGCTCAGAGCGATGGGCTGGAGCATCGGCAGGCAGTCGGCCACCGCGTCCGGGCCGAGCACGCTCACCGCCGAGGCCACCGCGCGCTCGGCGCCCACGCGCAGGCCGAGGGTCACCAGCAGCTGGGAGATGTCCATGCGCAGCAGCAGGCTGTTCGCCGCGATCTCACCGATTCGCAGATCTGTGATGATCACTTTGCCGGAACGATCCACCAGAATCGCGTCACCCACCAGCCTGCGGTGCGCGATGCGCCGGGACTGCAACGCCTTGACCTGGAGCCAGGTGTCGCGCAGCAGATCGTCGGTGATCTCCTCGTCCGACAGCGAGTCCAGGGTGTGCCCGCCGGTGTGCTCGTAGACCAGCATCACGGCGTCCGGGCCGAGCTCGGAGGTGGCGATCAGCTTCGGCGCGTTCGCGCCGGCCGCGATGGCCGCGTAGGCGAGCAGCGCCTCCTGCTCCAGCGCCTGGCGCAGCGACTGGAGGCTGCTTCGGGTGGCGAAGCCGCGCAGCGTCAGATTGCGCCACGCGCGATAGAAGAAGCCCTGCGCCTGCTGCTCCCGGTCGACCACGGTCACGTCCAGCGGCGGACCGTCCTCCAGGGTGACGAAGTAGCGCCGGCCGCGGTCGCCGGTCTCCTGGGTGTCGGAGATCTCCTCGCGGGCCGCGCTCACCGGGCGGAAGCCGACGTGCCTGAGGCCCGCCATGAGGGTCCGTCCGGTGGGCCGGACATTGGGCGAGCCGACCGCGTACAGCGTGCCGTAGGCGACGGTCCAGCCGATCAGCAGCGTCAGGAGGATCGAGAACGGCGTGGTGTAGCCGGTGACCAGCATGGAGAAGGCGTAGAGGACCAAGACCGCCCAGAGCACCGCACGCCAGCGCGGTCTGCGGGACATGCCCACGGCCGTCATGTACGCGATCACCGGCGCGAGATACCCGTGCACCGGGTCGGTGAGGGAGCCGACGTCGCCGGGTGAGGGCTGGGTGAGGGCGTCCCGGATGGACTCAGGGGCGGCCCGCGCGACCCACAGGTCCGTGGCGAGCGTCACCCCGTGCGCGAGGACGGCCGCGAGGACACCGTCGGCGATCCGCAGCCCGTCCCGCTTGATGAGCCGCTCGATCGCGAAGGCGACGGGCACCAGGAGGATCGCGATGCTGGAGACGAGCCCGGCCATCTTGCTGAACACGTCGGGCGCCTGCCCGGTGCCCTTGTTGATGTCCTGTTCGAGGCCCGAGGTGGTGCCGTGCGCGAACGCGGCGACAGCGAGCAGCAGCACGATGCCGAGCACGCCCACGAGGAGCCGCATCAGGTCGGAGGGACGGTGCACGCGCGCGGGGAGCAGCGGTTCGTCGCCCTCGACCTCGTCGGCGTGCGCCTCGTCCAGGTCGTACGCGGCCTCGTCCTTCTCGCCGGGGTCGCTGCCGCTGCCCTTGTCGCCGCCGTCGCCGGTGTCCTTCTTGCCGGCGTTCGCGGTGCCCGGGCGCGACGAAGCGTCAGAGGTGCTCTCCGCGTCCTCCGGGTGCACACCCTGCTGCTTCATCGTCTCTTCTTGATCTCGTATCACCAGTCACCGCCCGCACGATGGTGGCATGCTCCACCGACACACGGGGGCATCAGGGTGCAAATGCGGGGGCGCACAGTCTGCCCGAAGCGTCGCCGCAGGGCGAGGCACACGCACAGTGGCCAGCGCGTCACATTGTCGGTGGGGTGGGGCAGGATGGGCCGGATGAGTGAGGAGAGTCTCCCGAACGACGGCCGCCCGGACCACGCGGACGCGCTGCCGGAGTACGCCGAGCGGGTCCTGGAGGTCGCCGAGCTGATTCCGCCGGGCCGCGTCATGACGTACGGGGATGTCGCGGAGTGGCTGGAGGAGGGCGGGCCCCGCCAGGTCGGCCGCGTGATGTCCCTCTACGGGGGCGCCGTTCCGTGGTGGCGGGTGGTCCGCGCGGACGGGGTCATGCTGCCCGGGCACGAGCTGAGGGTGCTGGAGCACTACCGCGCGGAGGGCACGCCGCTGAAGGAGGCGAGCAGGGCCGCCGAGGGCCACCTGCCGCGCCTCGACATGAGGCGGGCGCGCTGGGACGGCGGCGAACGCGCACAGGGTCACACCTGACAGCTTCCGCCATCGGAGGACCCGCTGTGTGACCCGTGATCCGTATGAGCGAAAGGGGGCACGTCCGTGGCATGACGTACGTTCGTGAGGTGAGGGACGTACGTGTCGCGAGTGAACCGAGGGATGAATCGGAAGCCCTGCTTCCGCACCACCGCTCGGCGTAGCGTCGGCTGCGCGTGTCCCCCTCACCCCGCGGCCACCGCCCTCCACGCGCGAGGGGCGTCCCACCAGCACACCCACCAGGACCGGCGAACCACGTGAGCTCCTCTTCCTCCACCAGGCGCCTGTCGCACTCCCAGGTGCGACAGGGGACCCGTGGCGCTTACCGGCTGGTGCGTACTCCCGTCGTACGAACGGCTCCCCCTCGTCTGGACGCGGCACAGCGCGCCGTGGTTGACCACAAGGCCGGCCCGCTGCTCGTTCTCGCAGGCCCGGGCACCGGCAAGACCACCACGCTCGTCGAGTCGGTGGCGGCCCGCGTCGCCCGTGGCGGGGACCCCGAGCGCATCCTGGTGCTGACGTTCAGCCGCAAGGCGGCCGTGGAGCTGCGCGACCGCATGGCACTGCGCATGGGAGCGGCCCGCGCGCCCCGGGCGACCACGTTCCACTCGTTCTGCTACGCCCTGGTCCGCGCCCACCAGGACAGTGACCTGTTCGTGGAGCCGATGCGGCTGCTGTCCGGCCCCGAGCAGGACGTGACCGTACGGGAGCTGCTCGCGGGACAGCCGGACCTGGAGCGACTCGGACTCGCCCATGTGCGCTGGCCGGACGAACTGCGCGCCTGTCTGACCACCCGGGGCTTCGCCGACGAGGTCCGCGCGGTCCTCGCCCGCAGCCGTGAACTCGGCCTCGGCCCGGACGCGCTCGACGCCTTCGCCCGCCGCATCGGCCGCCCCGACTGGCGTGCCGCGGCCTCCTTCCTCGCCGAGTACCTCGACGTGCTCGACATGCAGGGCGTCCTCGACTACGCCGAACTCGTCCACCGCGCGGTGCTCCTCGCCCGCCGCCCCGAGGCCGCCCAGCGGCTCGCCGCGCGGTACGACGCCGTGTTCGTCGACGAGTACCAGGACACCGACCCGGCCCAGGTACGGCTGCTGCACGCCCTCGCCGGGGGCGGGCGCACCCTCGTCGCCTTCGGCGACCCCGACCAGTCGATCTACGCGTTCCGGGGCGCCGACGTGAACGGCATCCTGGAGTTCCCGCACGCCTTCCCGCGCGCGGACGGCCGCCCCGCACCCGTCGAGGTCCTGCGCACCTCCCGCCGCTCCGGCGCCGCACCGCTGGCCGCGACCCGGCTGCTGACCCAGCGCATGCCGCTCACCCGGCTCCCGGCGGAGAAGGTGCGCGCCCACCGCGAGCTCGCCCCGGTCCGCGACGGCGGCCGCGTCGAGGTCTTCACCTACCCGACAGCCGGCACCGAGCTGGACAACATCGCCGACATCCTGCGCAGGGCGCACCTGGAGGACGGCGTGCCCTGGGGCGAGATGGCCGTCCTGGTGCGCGCCGGGTCGCGCACGATCCCGACGGTGCGCCGGGCGCTCACCGCCGCGGGTGTGCCGCTGGACATCGACGGCGACGACCTGCCCCTGCGGCACGAGCCGGCGGTGGCGCCGCTGCTGACGGCGTTGCGGGCCGTGGCCACGGCGGAGGCAGCGGTACGTCCCGAGGCCGGGACCTCGACCGAGGAGCCGGAGCGGTCCTGGCTCGACACCGAGACCGCCCTCACCCTGCTCGCCTCCCCCCTCGCCGGCATGGACGCCGCCGACCTGCGCCGTCTCGGACGGGCCCTGCGCGACGAGGAGCGGTCCGCCGGCAACCCCTTGCCGCCGCCCTCGGACGAGCTGCTCGCGCGAGCGCTGGCCGAGCCGGAGCGGCTGGCGGTGCACGACCCCACGTACGCGCGTGGCGCCCAACGCCTCGGCGCGCTGCTCCGCAAGGCCCGTGAGCGCCTCGCGGGCGGCGGTACGGCCGAGGAGGCGCTGTGGGACCTGTGGGAGGGCACACCCTGGCCCGGCCGCCTGGAGCGGGCCGCCCGACGCGGCGGCGCCGCCGGACGCAACGCCGACCGTGACCTCGACGCCGTATGCGCCCTGTTCGCGACGGCGACCCGCGCGGAGGAGCGCACCGGCGGCCGGGGCACCCTGAACTTCCTGGCGGAGATCGAGGCCGAGGACATCGCCGCGGACACCCTCACGCGGCGTGCCGTGCGCCCCGACGCCGTGCGCCTGATGACCGCGCACCGCTCCAAGGGCCTGGAGTGGCGTCTGGTCGTCGTCGCGGGCGTTCAGGAAGGCCTGTGGCCGGATCTGCGCCGCCGCGGCTCCCTTCTGGAGGCCGACCGCATCGGCCGCGACGGACTCGCCGAACCGCTCACCCCAGGAGCCCTGCTGGCCGAGGAGCGTCGCCTGTTCTACGTCGCCGCCACGCGCGCGCGTGAACGTCTCGTCGTCACGGCGGTGAAGGCCCCGGCGGACGACGGCGACCAGCCTTCCCGCTTCCTGACCGAGCTCGGCGTCGAACCGAGGGACGTCACCGGCCGCCCGCGCCGCCCCCTGGCCGTCGCCGCGCTCGTCGCCGAGCTCCGGGCGACGACGGTCGACCCGCGCGCGTCGCACACGCTCAGGGAGGCCGCCGCCCGCCGGCTGGCCCGGCTCGCCGCGCTCGCCGACGAGGACGGCCGCCCGCTGGTGCCCGCCGCGCACCCCTACCGCTGGTGGGGCATGTTCGAGCCGACCGAGTCCAAGGTGCCGCTGCGCGACCGCGACCAGCCCGTGGTGCTCTCCGGAAGCGCCCTCGACCAGCTCGCCAACACCTGCTCCCTGCAATGGTTCCTGGGCCGCGAGGTGAAGGCCGACGCGCCCGCGACCGTCGCCCAGGGCTTCGGCAACGTGGTGCACGTCCTCGCCGACGAGGTCGCTTCCGGGCACACCCCGGCCGACCTCGCCGTCCTCATGGAGCGCCTCGACTCCGTGTGGAACGCGCTGGCCTTCGACGCGCCGTGGAAGTCGGCACAGGAGAAGGACAACGCGCGCGTGGCGCTCGAACGCTTCCTGAAGTGGCACGTGATGGACCGCGCGGGGCGCACCCCGGTGGCCAGCGAACACGACTTCGACGTCACTCTTGAAGCGGGCGACTTCGAGGTGCGCATCCGCGGCCAGATGGACCGCGTCGAGGCCGACGGCGAAGGACGCGCCTACGTCGTCGACTTCAAGACCGGCAAGCAGGCGCCCAGCGCGGCCGAGGTGGCCCGCCACCCGCAGCTCGCCGTCTATCAGCTCGCCGTCCACGAGGGCGCCGTCGACGAGGCCTTCGACGGCGTACGTCCCGAACCGGGCGGCGCCGAACTGGTCCAGCTGCGCCAGGGCGCCGCCAAGCGGGACGGCGGCGAGACACTGCCCAAGGTGCAGGGGCAGGAGCCCTTGGACGGCGGCGAGGGGGAATGGGTCGGCGACCTGCTCGCCACGGCCGCGGGCAAGGTCCTCGACGAACGGTTCACCCCCACCACCGGCCAGCACTGCACACACTGCGCTTTCCGGGCGTCCTGCAGCGCGCGGCCCGAGGGGCGGCACGTGGTCGAGTGACGCATCGTCAGTGACCGGGGTGACCGATCCCACCTCCCGTGCTGACCTGCGCATCTCCCGTACCCGAGGGCCGATCCGGCACTCACTGTCAGTGCCCGCGGCTAGCCTCTGCGATGTGCCCGCCCGTATCACCGATCCCGATCAGCTCAAGGAGCTCCTCGGCATCCCGTTCACCCCGGAGCAGACGGCCTGCATCATCGCGCCGCCCGCCCCGCAGGTGATCGTGGCCGGAGCCGGGTCGGGCAAGACGACGGTGATGGCGGCGCGCGTGGTGTGGCTGGTCGGCACCGGCCAGGTCGCCCCCGAACAGGTCCTGGGCCTGACCTTCACCAACAAGGCCGCCGGTGAACTCGCCGAGCGCGTCCGCAAGGCGCTCGTCAGGGCCGGTGTCACCGATCCCGACGTCATCGACCCGGACAACCCGCCGGGCGAGCCGGTGATCTCGACGTACCACGCCTTCGCGGGCCGTCTGCTGACCGACCACGGCCTGCGCATCGGCCTCGAACCGACCTCCCGACTGCTCGCCGACGCCACCCGCTACCAGCTCGCCGCGCGCGTGCTGCGCGAGGCACCGGGCCCGTACCCGGCCCTCACCCGGTCCTTCGCCGACCTGGTCAGCGACCTCCTCGCCCTCGACTCGGAACTCGCCGAGCACCTCGTCACGCCCGAGGCCCTGCGCGCGTACGACGCCGAGCTGCTGCTCGGCCTCCAGGGCGCCAAGCTCACCAACGCCGATCTGCGCAAGGTCCCCGAGGCGGCCGCCGCGCGCCGGGAACTCGCCGAACTCGTCGTTCGCTACCGCGCCGCCAAGAGGGAGCGCGATCTGCTCGACTTCGGCGACCAGATCGCCCTGTCGGCACAGCTCGCAGGCATCCCCGAGGTGGGACGCGTCCTGCGCGACGAGTTCCGCGTGGTCCTCCTGGACGAGTACCAGGACACGTCCGTCGCCCAACGCGTCCTCCTGGCAGGCATGTTCGGTGACGGCACCGGCCACCCGGTGACCGCCGTCGGCGACCCCTGCCAGGCGATCTACGGCTGGCGCGGCGCCTCCGTCGCCAACCTGGACGACTTCCCCGAGCACTTCGCCCACGCCGACGGCCGCTCCGCGACCCGCCAGGCGCTCAGTGAGAACCGCCGCAGCGGCGGCCGACTCCTCGACCTCGCGAACGGTCTCGCGGAGCCCCTGCGCGCCCTGCACGCGGGCGTGGAGGCCCTCCGCCCCGCCCCGGGAGCCGAGCGGGACGGCATGGTCCGCTGCGCGCTGCTGCCCACCCACGCCGAGGAGATCGACTGGCTCGCCGACTCCGTCGCGCACCTCGTCCGCACCGGAAAGGAGCCCGGCGAGATCGCCGTCCTGTGCCGTACGGCGACGGACTTCGCCGAGATCCAGGGCGCGCTCGTCGCCCGGGACGTCCCCGTCGAGGTGGTCGGCCTGTCCGGGCTGCTCCACCTGCCCGAGGTCGCCGACCTGGTCGCCGTCTGCGAGGTCCTCCAGGACCCCGGCGCCAACGCCTCCCTGGTCCGCCTGCTCACCGGCCCACGCTGGCGGATCGGCCCGCGCGACCTCGCCCTCCTGGGGCGCCGCGCACGGATGCTGGTGTCCCACGCGCGCGTGGACGGCGACGACGACCCGGACCGTCGGCTCGCCGAGGCGGTCGAGGGGGTCGACCCCGCCGAGGTGATCTCCCTCGCGGACGCCCTCGACACCTTCCTGGAGACGCCGCTGGACGGCGACGGTGACGACGACAGACTGCCGTTCTCGCCGGACGCGCGCGTGCGGTTCGCGCGCCTGGCCACCGAACTGCGCGACCTGCGCCGCTCCCTGTCCGACCCGCTGATGGACGTCCTGCACCGCGTCCTCGCCGTCACCGGCCTGGAAGTGGAACTGTCCGCCTCCCCGCACGCGCTGGCCGCCCGCCGCCGCGAGACCCTGTCCAACTTCCTCGACATCGCCGCCTCGTTCGCGGCCGGCGACCACGAGGCGACCCTGCTCGCCTTCCTCGGCTTCCTGCGCACCGCCGCCCAGTACGAGAAGGGCCTGGACAACGCCCTGCCCGGCGGCGAGAACACCGTCAAGGTGCTCACCGCGCACAAGTCCAAGGGCCTGGAGTGGGACGTCGTCGCCGTCCCCGGCCTGGTCACCGGCACCTTTCCCAGCACCCAGGGCCGCGAGAAGTGGACCGCGCAGGGCAAGGTGCTGCCGCACGAACTGCGCGGCGACGCCGACACGCTCCCCGACGTTCCCTCCTGGGACTCCCGCGGCCTGAAGGCCTTCCACGAAGCCATGAAGGAGCACCAGCACACCGAGGAACTCCGCCTCGGCTACGTCACCTTCACCCGCCCCCGCTCCCTCCTCCTCGGCTCCGGCCACTGGTGGGGCCCCAGCCAGAAGAAGCCCCGCGGCCCCTCCGACTTCCTCCAGGCCCTGTACGACCACTGCGCTGCCGGTCACGGCGAGATCGAGGCGTGGGCCGACGAACCGGCCGAGGACGAGGAGAACCCGGCCCTGCACCGGGAGACCGCCGACCAGGTGTGGCCCCTGCCCCTCGACGACGCCGCCCTGACCCGGCGCCGCGCGGCCGCCGAGACGGTCCTGGCCCACCTGGAGAACATCGGCTCCCGCGAGGACGGCCATGCCGCCGCGACGCACGACCCGGACACCTACGAGGATCCGGACTGGCCCGCGCCACCGGACGACGAAGCGTTCGACGACGAGTTCACCGGCGAGTTCATTGACGAGTTCCCCGACGAGCTCCCCGAGGACGGCGCCGACGACTGGGACTCCTGGACCACGGACCGTCCGACAGCCGTCCAGACGGCCCCGACTGTCCCGCACCAGGCGACGTCCCCGGAGGAAGCCCGCACCATAGCCTCCTGGGACCGCGACCTCGACGCACTCACCGGGGAACTCCTGCGCGCCCGCGCGAGCGTCACGGACGTACCCCTGCCCGCGGCGCTGACCGCGTCCCAGCTGCTGCGGCTGGCCGCCGACCCGGACGGGTTCGCACAGGAACTCGCGCGCCCCATGCCGCGCCCCCCACAACCCGCCGCACGTCGAGGCACCCGATTCCACGCCTGGGTAGAAGCCCGCTTCGAAGAGCTGACGCTGCCCATGCTGGAACCGGAGGACCTGCCCGGAAGCGAGGCCGAGATCGCCGACGAGCGCGACCTGGAAGCCCTCAAGGACGCCTTCGAGCGCACGGAGTACGCGCACCGCACGCCGTACCGGGTCGAGGCCCCCTTCCAGCTCGTGATCGCCGGCCGCGTCGTACGGGGCCGTATCGACGCCGTGTACAAGGACGTCGACGCCGACGGGGCGACGACGTACGAGATCGTCGACTGGAAGACCAACCGGAGCCGTACCGCCGACCCGCTCCAGCTCGCCCTGTACCGGCTCGCCTGGGCCGAGCAGCAGGGAGTGCCCCTGGGGTCGGTCGACGCCGTGTTCCTGTACGTCCGCAGCGGCGAGGTCGTGCGCCCGGACGACCTGCCGGGCCGGGCCGCACTGGAGCGGCTGCTGACCGGGGAGCCGGTCGCGGAGGCGGGGTGTGAGGAACCGCCCACCGAGGATGTCGGTGCGGGCCGATAGGCTCGTGACCATGAGCCAGACCCCGGACAGCGCCGTCCGCACGTACATCGAGCAGCATCGCGCCGCCTTCCTCGACGACCTCGCCGAGTGGTTGCGCATCCCCTCCGTGTCGGCCCAGCCCGACCACGCCCCCGATGTACGCCGCAGCGCCGACTGGCTCGCCGCCAAGCTCAAGGAGAACGGCTTCCCGACCACCGAGATCTGGCCCACGCCGGGCGCGCCCGCCGTCTTCGCCGAGTGGCCCTCCGACGACCCCGAGGCGCCCATGGTCCTCGTCTACGGCCACCACGACGTGCAGCCTGCCGCCCGCGAGGACGGCTGGGACAGCGAGCCCTTCGAGCCCGTCGTCCGCGAAGGGCGTCTCTACGCGCGCGGGGCGGCCGACGACAAGGGCCAGGTGTTCTTCCACACACTCGGCGTCCGCGCCCACCTCGCCGCCACCGGCCGCACCACCCCGGCCGTCAACCTGAAGCTGCTGATCGAGGGCGAGGAGGAGTCCGGTTCCCCCCACTTCCGCGCGCTCGTCGAGGAGCACGCGGACCGGCTCGCCGCCGACACCGTGATCGTCTCCGACACCAGCATGTGGGACGAGGACACCCCCTCCGTGTGCACCGGCATGCGCGGCCTCGCCGAGTGCGAGATCCGCCTCCACGGCCCCGACCAGGACATCCACTCCGGGGCCTTCGGCGGCGCCGTCCCCAACCCCGCCACGGCCGCCGCCCGCCTCGTCGCCGCCCTGCACGACGAGGACGCGCGCGTGACGATCCCCGGCTTCTACGACGGCATCGTCGAACTGACCGACCGCGAGCGCGCGCTCTTCGCCGAACTGCCCTTCGACGAGGAGGAGTGGCTGCGTACGGCCAAGTCGTACGCCACTCACGGCGAGGCCGGACACACCACCCTGGAGCGCGTCTGGGCCCGCCCCACCGCCGAGGTCAACGGCATCGGCGGCGGTTACCAGGGCCCCGGCAGCAAGACGATCATCCCGTCCTCCGCGATGGTCAAGCTCTCCTTCCGGCTGGTCGCCGGCCAGGACCCCCACCACATCGAGAAGGCCGTCCGAGCCTGGGCCGCCGAGCAGGTGCCCGCCGGAATCCGGCAGGAGATCACCTTCGCGCCGGCCACGCGCCCGTGCCTGACTCCGCTGGACCACCCGGCCCTCCAGTCCGTCGTACGGGCCATGGGGCGCGCCTTCGACAAGCCCGTCCGCTTCACCCGTGTGGGCGGCTCGGGCCCCGCCGCCGACCTCCAGGACGTCCTCGGCGCACCCGTGCTCTTCCTCGGCATCTCCGTCCCCTCCGACGGCTGGCACGCCCCGAACGAGAAGGTCGAGCTCGCCCTGCTCCTCAAAGGCGTCGAGACCACCGCCCACCTCTTTGGCGACCTGGCCGCGAACTGGCGCCATGAGCCCTGATCCGTCCGGGCGGTCCGGGCCGTCCCAAGGGGCATCGCGGGCGGGGCACACTGAGAAGGCCGCCCCGGACCACAGAGCCCAGCCGCACCCGGTCGCCGCCCGTCCCACGTCCCGCCGATACGCCCGCCGAAGCACACCGTTCCACTGGGGGAGTTGGAAGCACCCGTGACCACCTCGACCGACCACACCGCCGACCGACCCATCTCGCTCACCGCCCCGAGCGGCATCGACCGCGCCGCCCACCACCGGCTCGACGAGGCCTGGCTCGCGGCGGCATGGAGCCATCCCACGACCCGCTGCTTCGTGGTTTCCGGTGGCCAGGTCCTCATCGACGAGACGGCGGACGGGCGCACCGAACTCGTCATGACCCCCTCCTTCGAGGCCCCTCTCACCGAGGCGCACCGCTACTTCCTCGGCATCGACGAGGAGGGCGTCAGCTACTTCGCGCTACAGAAGGACGCGCTGCCCGGCCGCATCGACCAGTCCGCGCGCGCGGCCGGGCTGCGCGAGGCGGGCCTGCTGCTGTCGCCGCGCGACGCCGGTCTGATGGTGCACGCCGTCGGCCTGGAGAACTGGCAGCGCACCCACCGCTTCTGCTCCCGCTGCGGCGAGCGCACGGTGATCGCCGCGGCCGGCCACATCCGCCGTTGCCCCGCCTGCGGCGGCGAGCACTACCCGCGCACCGACCCCGCCGTGATCATGGCCGTCACCGACGAGGACGACCGCATCCTCCTGGGCCGCCAGGTCCACTGGCCCGAGGGCCGCTTCTCGACGCTCGCCGGTTTCGTCGAGCCCGGTGAGTCCATCGAGCAGGCGGTGCGCCGCGAGGTCTTCGAGGAGGCCGGTGTCACCGTCGGGCAGGTCGAGTACGTCGCCAGCCAGCCGTGGCCCTTCCCGTCCAGCCTCATGCTGGGCTTCATGGCCCGCGCCACCTCCACCGAGGTCCAGGTCGACGGGGACGAGATCCACGAGGCCCGCTGGTTCTCCCGGGAGGAACTGCGCGCGGCCTTCGACTCCGGCGAGGTCATGCCGCCGTACGGCATCTCGATCGCGGCCCGCCTGATCGAGCTCTGGTACGGCAAGCCGCTGCCGACGCGCAGCGTCTAGGCGGCGTAGAGGGCACAGACAGCAAAGAGGAAGGGTGGCCGTCCCGGCTCGGGACGGCCACCCTTCCTCTTTGCGTGTCTCACACGCTGATCTTCTGCTTCACCTGAGCCAGCGACGGGTTCGTCAGCGTCGAACCGTCCGCGAAGAGCACGGTCGGGACCGTCTGATTTCCGCCATTCGCCTTCTCGACGAACGCCGCGGACTCGGGGTCCTGCTCGATGTTGATCTCGGTGTACGCGATGCCCTCACGGTCCAGCTGCTTCTTCAGCCGCTGGCAGTAGCCGCACCACGTGGTGCTGTACATCGTCACAGTGCCCTGCATGTCTCGCGCGCTCCTCTGATGGCTCGGGGAAACAGGTCGTTCAGAGGGGGAACGTACGCGACCGGGGCGCCATTCCCACCCGGGGTATGCCCGGCGCGTGACGCCTGCCGCATTAGTACGACTATCGATGCCTGCCTGTGGACAACCGGCACAGCCGTCTCCGGCGACCTGGCAGCATGGCGGTGTGACAGCAGCAACGCACTCCTCCCTTTTCCCGCAGGTGCCGGATTCTGCCGACGCGGTGCTCGAAGGGCTCGACCCCGAGCAGCGCGAGGTGGCCACCGCCCTGCAGGGTCCGGTGTGCGTGCTCGCGGGCGCCGGCACGGGCAAGACCCGGGCGATCACGCACCGCATCGCCTACGGCGTGCGCGCCGGCATCCTCCAGCCCTCCAGCGTGCTCGCCGTCACCTTCACCAACCGTGCCGCCGGAGAGATGCGCGGGCGGCTACGGCAGCTCGGTGCCGCCGGGGTCCAGGCCCGCACCTTCCACTCGGCGGCCCTGCGGCAGCTCCAGTACTTCTGGCCGAAAGCGGTCGGCGGCTCCATGCCCCGGCTGGTCGACCGCAAGATCCAGCTCGTCGCGGACGCGGCCGCCGCCTGCCGCATCCGCCTCGACCGGGGCGAGCTGCGGGACGTCACCGCCGAGATCGAGTGGTCCAAGGTCACCCAGACCGTCCCCGCCGACTATCCACCCGCCATCGCCAAGGCGGGCCGCGACGCCCCCCGCGACCCCGCCGAGATCGCCCAGATCTACAACGTCTACGAGGACCTCAAGCGGGACCGCTCCGTCATCGACTTCGAGGACGTCCTGCTGCTCACGGTCGCCATCCTCCAGGACCGGCACGACATCGCCGACCAGGTCCGCTCCCAGTACCAGCACTTCGTGGTCGACGAGTACCAGGACGTCAGCCCGCTCCAGCAGCGCCTGCTGGAGCTGTGGCTCGGCGACCGCGACAACCTGTGCGTGGTCGGCGACGCCAGCCAGACGATCTACTCCTTCACAGGAGCAACTCCCGACCATCTGCTCGATTTCCGCACCCGCCACCCCGGTGCCACCGTCGTCAAGCTGGTCCGCGACTACCGCTCCACACCCCAGGTCGTTCACCTCGCCAACGGCCTGCTCGCCCAGGCCCGGGGCCGCGCCGCCGACCACCGCCTGGAACTGGTCTCACAGCGTGAGGCGGGGCCCGAACCCGTCTACACCGAGTACACCGACGAACCCGCCGAGGCCGAAGGCGCCGCCCGCCGTATCCGCGAACTGATGGACTCCGGCGTCCCGGCCGCCGAGATCGCCATCCTGTTCCGTACGAACGCCCAGTCCGAGACCTATGAGCAGGCCCTGGCCGACGCGGGCGTGCCCTACCAGCTGCGCGGCGCCGAGCGGTTCTTCGACCGCCCCGAGGTGCGCAAGGCCGGTATCGCCCTGCGCGGCGCGGCCCGGTTCGGCGGCAACGACTCACTTCTCGACGACGCCCCCGACCTCCCCTCGCAGGTGCGCGCCGTGCTGTCGGGGGAGGGCTGGACGACCCAGCCCCCGGCCGGCTCCGGCGCCGTCAGAGAGCGCTGGGAGTCACTGGCCGCCCTGGTGAACCTCGCCCAGGACTTCGCCACCGCCAGACCCGACGCCACCCTCGCCGACCTCGTCGCCGAACTCGACGAGCGGGCGAACGCCCAGCACGCCCCGACCGTCCAGGGCGTCACCCTCGCCTCCCTGCACTCGGCCAAGGGCCTGGAGTGGGACGTCGTCTTCCTGGTCGGGGTCGCCGAGGGCATGATGCCGATCACCTACGCAAAGACCGATGAGCAGATCGAGGAGGAACGCCGCCTCCTCTATGTCGGCGTCACGCGCGCCAGGCGGTACCTCCATGTCTCCTGGGCGCTCACCCGCGCGCCCGGCGGCCGTCCGAACCGCCGCCCCAGCCGCTTCCTGGACGGACTGCGCCCCGGCTCGGCCGCCACCGCCGGACGCACCGCCGCAGTCGGCTCCGGAGGCGTCGTGCGCGGCTTCACGAGCAGACCGGACGCCGCTCCGAGACGCACCCAGCGCACCCCGGCGCGCTGCCGCGTCTGCGGGCGCACCCTCACCGACGCCGGCGAGATGAAGCTGATGCGCTGCGAGGGCTGTCCCTCCGACATGGACGAGGGCCTCTACGAACGACTCCGTGAGTGGCGTGGGATTCAGGCGCGGCTCAGCGGACAGCCGGACTTCTGCGTCTTCACGGACAGGACCCTGATGGCCATCGCCGAGGCGGAGCCGGTCAGTCCGGTTGAGCTGTCGCGCATCCCCGGCGTCCTCAAGCGCAAGCTCGACCGCTACGGGGCCGATGTGCTGGCCATCTGCGCAGGTCAGGAGGTTGGGGACGGCGCCGACGGGGAATGACACCAACTCGTCGAAAAAATAGTTTGCGCATGCCCCAGCAATCCCCATAGGTTCTTAGCCACGGGAACGGAGGCCTTCTCGGAGGCCCCAATTCCGTGTTCTACTTGCATACCCGTCGGACTGGCTCACCCCAGTCCCCTTAGACGCCGAGAGGAGGCGAGTCCAGTGATCAGCATCAACACCAGCTCCATCAGCATCGTGAAAATGACCGATCGCTCGGTCGTCGCCTCCCTGTGCATGCTCGGCGTCTCCAACCGGGGCACCGGTGTGTCCGGCATTCGTGCCGAGCGCCCGGCCTCCGCCCTGTCTCTCGCGGGTCTCCCTGTCCGCGTGAGCAATGAGCGACCGACCAAGGCACTGGAAGCGGCAGTAGAGGCAAAGGCGCAGGCCTATGCCTTCACGGCGACCGGTGCCGGATTCCGGAAGCAGACGACGCAGCACCACCAGATGTGGGCCTTCCGTGGGCCAGAACCCTGGAGTGATCCAGCCTGATCGCCGATCAGGCCGGCGCCTTCAGGGCCGCGGAACCCCATCCGGGATCCGCGGCCCTTCTGTTTGTCCTCCAACGGGGATGACGGAGCGAAGGGGCCTCGGGCCAAGAAAGACCCGGTACCAGCCGCCACCCGGCCCAACAGGGCCGGAACGACCAGACGAGGAAGACGAACCGTGCAACTCGAAGCGCACGCCCCGTCCGTACCGCCTTCAGACGTGATCCCCAAGCCCGGCCTCACGGAGGACTCCACCTTGACCCCGCTCACTGCGCTCACCGCGCTCGACGACGCCATCGAGAACCTCGGCGTACCCGTCCCCTGCCGTTCCTACGACCCGGAGGTCTTCTTCGCCGAGTCGCCGGCGGACGTCGAGTACGCCAAGTCCCTCTGCCGCACCTGCCCGCTGATGGAGGCCTGCCTCGCCGGCGCCAAGGAGCGGCGTGAGCCCTGGGGCGTCTGGGGTGGCGAGCTGTTCGTCCAGGGTGTCGTCGTCGCCCGGAAGCGGCCGCGTGGTCGCCCGCGCAAGAACCCGGTCACGGCATGAACACCGCAGGAACGATCGACCGCCCCCTCACGCACGACCCCCAGAAGCAGGCCCCGATGAAGCCGTCCACCCACGAACTCGCAGGCTCCGCGCCTGAAGACTTCACCACGAAGGGCGCGAACGACTCGCGTCAGAACAGGAACCGAGAGATGCAACTCATCCAAGAAGCCCTGGCACGTGCGCATATGCACGAGCGCCAGCACGAGGCCGAGCAGGAACGCCGGGCCATGCGCCTGGCGACCGCTCGCCGCATGCAGCGCAGGGCCGAGCGTGCCTCGCTGCGCGCCCGCCGCGCGCTCGCCATGGCGGTCATGCAGTAACCGACCACACCACCAGGTGGTGGCCTCCCGACCCGGGAGGCGGTAGCTCCCCGCGGGGGCCGGTCCGTGCGAACGGACCGGCCCCCGCGGTGCGTTGTGCCAGCTGATCAGCGGGGGACGGCGGTATCGTCGCCGAGTGACGAGTCCTTCCGGAGGCAGTGACAACGGCGGCTCCGCAACGGAGTCCCAGCAGCTCGTATGCGCCCGCTGCGGCGCCCGGGCCAACGCCCCGCAGCCCACCTGGACCTGCTCCGTGGAGAACGGCACCCGCCACTACATCTGCGACACCTGCTCCCGGGAGAACCTCAGAGCGATCGAGGGGCGACTCGACTCGGCCTGGTGGTAGACCCGCTCACGCCTTGGCCGCCGGCTCAGGCCTCGGCCGCCGACTCCTCCTCGTCCGTGATCTCCTGCGGAACGAACCCCGGCAGCCACTCCTCCAGTTCCTCGCGCAGCCGCACCGTCGCGCCCAGCTGGCACAGCACCCCGATCGTGCTCAACGTCACCCGATGGATCAGGAGGTACGCCGGAGGCAGATTGAGCTGTTTGCCCAGCTGATAGGCAGGGGAACGGGGGTCGGCCACACGGGCGGCCTGGCTGCGCATCCAGCCGCGGGTGAAGGTGAACTCATCGACCAGGGCCGGTTCGATGATCGGCAGCAGGTAGTCGAGGACGGCGTCGGGTTCCAGGTCGATGGACTCCTTGACGAAGCCCTCGGCACAGAGAAGCTCGTAGACGGCGTCGGCCTCGCCGTCCAGGGTCATACGCAGCGACTCACCGATCGGCGTCGGCAGGCCGCCCGGAAGGCGGTCGACCGTGCCGAAGTCCAGGACGCCCAGCCGCCAGTCGTCGGCACCTTCGGGGCCGCCCGGCAGAAGACGGAAGTTGCCCGGGTGCGGGTCGGCGTGCAGAAGACCGGTGCGGGCGGGGCCGGAGAAGAGGAAGCGGGCCAGGAGCTGACCGGCGCGGTTGCGCTGCTCCTCGGTGCCGTCCGAGATCACCTCCGACAGCGGGATGCCGTCGATCCACTCCGTGACCAGGACCTGGTCGCACTGCTGGACCACGGCCGGCACGACCACGTCCGGGTCGTCGGCGAACTCCTCCGCGTGCGCCTGCTGGGCCTGCGCCTCCAGGGCGTAGTCCAGTTCCTCGGAGACCCGGTCCTTGAGCTCCGTGATCAGCGGCTTGACGTCCATGCCGGGAACCAACGGGCCCAGCAGCCGGGCGAAACGACTCAATTGGTTCAGGTCGGACAGCAGTGCCTCGCCGGCTCCCGGGTACTGGACCTTGACCGCCACCTCACGGCCGTCGTGCCACACCCCCCGGTGCACCTGGCCGATCGAGGCCGCCGCGGCGGGCTTGTCCTCGAACTCCAGGAACAGGTCGTGCCAGTCCTCGCCGAGCCGCTCCGCCAGCACCGCGTGCACGGTGCGCGTCGGCATCGGGGGCGCCGCCTCCTGCAACTTGGTGAGCGCCGCGCGGTAAGGACCGGCGATCTCCTCGGGCAGGGCCGACTCGAAGACGGACAGGGCCTGGCCGAACTTCATCGCGCCGCCCTTGAGCTCGCCGAGCACCTTGAACAGCTGCTCCGCGGTGCGTTGCTGCAGCTCGCGGCCGACGATCTCCGCGGACTCGCCGACGATCCGCTTGCCGAGTCCCCAGGTCGCCCGTCCGGCGAAGCCGAGCGGAAGCGCGGCGAGCTTGGCGGTACGGGTGACCGCCTTGCGGGGAAGATCAGACATGCGCCCTCCAGGTCCCAGCCGGCCGCTTCGCGTCTGCCTTACGGGGCAACTCCTTCGACGGCCCTTGCTCCGCCATTGTCTCGTGTGACCCCGCGTCCTCGGAGGGGTGTTCTCGCTCACCTTTCTCCGTGGCGCCGCAAGGACACGCGGGGTGTGCCCACACCGGTCGGGCGTGCCAGCTGAGACCGGGCAGGGACACCTCCCAGCGTGCACCCGTGCTCGACGGAACCCGGCCGTCCAGGAACGCGAGGGCGTGGGCGGCGGCCAGTCCGGCGACCGTGGTGGCCAGCGTGAGATCGCAGGGCCGCACCTGGCGTGCCCTGCCCAGGCCCGAGCGCCACTGCGCGACCAGGCGGGGCCAGACCGGGTCCCGGTCGGTCCGCCCCTCGTGGAGACAGCCGGCGCAGCCGGTCTCGCCGGGCAGGACGAACGGGCCGACCACGCCGGTCGCCTCCACGACACCGGCGTACAGATGGGGCGTACCGGAAGAGATCAGGGGTTCGGCGGTGGACGGAGAGGGGGCGTGCACCGCGACGTCGTCCCTCGGCGCGATGATCACCAGCGAGTGGCCCGTGTCGTCCGCCTCGCGAGGTGACGGGGAGCCACGGCGCGGTGGACGGTCCGGTGCGCAGCGGCGGGCGGCCCGCCGCGCCGCCTGGTCCCTGCGTTCGCCGACCGCCTCCGCGGGCAGTCCGCCCGGCGCCACGTCCCCCGGCTCGACCCGGCCGACGTCCCGTACGTCGACCTCGCCGACCCCGGCGCCCGACAACAGTGAGGCCACCATCGAACCCACCCGGCCGGCTCCCCTCACCTGCACCCGCAGTGAGCGGCGGGCGGCGAGCCGGCCGATCGCCTCGCCCGGCTCGGACGTGGTCAGGGACAGGGAGGCCAGATCGGGGCGCAGCCGGTCCAGGACCTCTGCCTTGCGTCGCAGTGCGTCGGCCGCCGGGCCGCCGCCCTTCGCGTCGTCGAGGAGCCCGGCCCCCGCCAGCCGCCGCACCAGCCCCTCGACATGACCGTCCGGCAGATCCATGCGGCGGCCCTCTTCGCGCAACAGCTCCAGCCCGCGGGTGCCGTTGAGCAGATCGAGGAAGCTGCCCGTCGCCGTGTCCATCGGACCCACCGTCAGCGCGTGTGCCGGAGTCATCCCGAACTGCACGGTGTTGAGATCCCGCCAACCGCGCCGGAGCGCGGGCTTCAGCAGTGGAGCCACCGGTACCGCCGCGTCTTCCGCAGCCTCAGAAACCGTCGAAATCGCCGAAACCGTCGCTTGCATGAACAGGCCCCCGTAGCCCTCGTGGAACGTCCCCGTGTGCCGGTGGAGCTCGGTCGCAGCTCCGCCGGTGACTGCCAGCATGCCCCGACGCGGCGCCCGGCGCCGAAAGTTGTCCACAGGCGGTGGATATTCGTCGTACAAATCAAACGCATGGTGGGGGATCGGCATCGAACCGTCCCGGAGTCGGGACTTCCCCCATGTGCAGCGGGTAACGTCGGGGCGTGTCCGCCGACCCACTGCACCGCGCCGGAACGCCGCAGCGCCGTACGACGAGCCCGCCGTCGAGCGGCTCGGGAGCGAGCGCGATCGAGGTCCGCAGGAGCGCCCGGCGCCGCCGGACGGTCTCGGCGTACCGCGAGGGCGACCGCACCGTCGTGCTCATCCCTGCCCGGATGTCCGAGGCGGAGGAGCAGCGCTGGGTGAACGTCATGCTCGACAAGCTGGCCGCCCAGGAGAGCAAGCGGGTCCTCGGTGACGCCGAACTGGCCGAGCGCGCCGAGCGGCTGTCGGAACAGTACTTCGACGGCCGCGCCCGGCCCAGCTCGGTCCGCTGGGTCACCAACCAGAACACACGCTGGGGCTCGTGCACCCCGGCCGAGGGCAGCATCCGTCTCTCACACCGGTTGCAGGGCATGCCCGAGTACGTCGTCGACTACGTCCTCCTGCACGAACTCGCGCATCTCCTCGTGCCCGGTCACGGCCCCCGCTTCTGGCGGCTGCTGGAGGCTTATCCACGCACCGAGCGGGCGAAGGGCTACCTCGAAGGCGTGGTCGCAGCCGAGCGGCTGCCCCATGTGCCCGGCGCGCGCAGCGAATGACGCGCCCCACCTCTGTCCGGGTGTGTATCGGGTCTGTACCGGCTTCGCTCGATGTCCGAGTTTGCAGTTAGCCTGGCGCGACGCACTCACATTCGGGATGGGGGACGGTCGTTACGCATGGCCAGGGAATTCCAACGCGGCCACAAGGCCAAGATCAGTGACCTCACCGCGGGCACGGATCTGTACGTAGGGGTACAGATCGCCGCTCCGGGGCTGAGCTTCGACATCAGCTGCTTCGGTCTCGACGCCGACGAACGGCTCTCGGACGACCGTTACTTCGTCTTCTTCAACCAGCCGAAGTCCCCCGAGGAGTCCATCCAGCTCCTCGGCACCCAGGCCGGTGACACGGAGTCCTTCCGGGTCACGCTCGACAAGATCCCTCCGCAGATCCAGAAGCTGTCCTTCACGGCGACGATCGACGGCGCCGGACAGATGTCGCAGGTCGGCCCCGGGTACATCCGCATCGTCGCGGGCGGCGAGGAGGTGGCCCGCTACGCCTTCAGCGGCTCGGAGTTCTCCACCGAACGTGCCGTCATGCTGGGCGACTTCTACCTCAAGGACGTCTGGCGGTTCGCCGCGGTCGGCCAGGGCTTCGACGGCGGCCTCGAGGCGCTGCTGAGGAACTTCGGCGGCGAGGTCGCCGAGGAGGAGACGCCCGCCGCAGCGCCGCAGCCGCAGCAGCCCCAGGCCGGTGCGGCCCCTGGCTTCGCACCGCCCGCCCAGGCCACCGCACCGCCCGCGTTCGGCGCCCCGGCCGGGGCGCCTGCCCCTGCCCCTGCTC
>NZ_JAKEIP010000129.1 GCF_021474425.1 Streptomyces muensis
CCCCACTAGGCCCCCCTCCCCGCGAACCCTCGGAGAGCGTCGGCTAGGGTTTGGTCCGCATAAACATCCAAACCCCTGCCCGACGCAGGGCGGCGACCGACCACCGAAGAAGGCAGGCCGCAGCCAATCCGCGCGGGCGAGACTCTCGGGAAGGCGCTACGTGAGTCCCAACGGCTCCGACCGCTCGCCGCGGCGCCCGATGCGGCGGAAGCTGCTGCAAGGCATGACCGCGGGCCTGGTCCTGGCGACAGCCACCGGTTGCTCGTACAACTGGGAAGACTTCCCCCGCCTTGGTATGCCCACCCCGACCACGGAAGAGGCTCCGCGGATCCTCTCCCTGTGGCAGGGTTCCTGGGCGGCTGCGCTCGCCGTCGGCGTGCTGGTGTGGGGTCTGATCCTGTGGAGCGCCATGTTCCACCGGCGCAGCCGCACCAAGGTCGAGGTTCCCCCGCAGACCCGGTACAACATGCCGATCGAGGCGCTGTACACGGTGGTCCCGCTCATCATCGTCTCGGTCCTCTTCTACTTCACGGCCCGCGACGAGTCGAAGCTCCTCGAGCTCAAGGACAAGCCCGACGTCACCATCAACGTCGTCGGCTACCAGTGGAGCTGGGCCTTCAACTACGTCGAGCCCGTCGACGGTTCCAGCGGCGACGCGAAGACGGCCAAGGAACTGGCCGCGATCCCGGACCGCTTCAAGGAGGACTTCCCGGCGAACGCCGGCGGCGTCTACGACGCCGGCACCCCCGGCACGCGGAACCCGCAGACGGGCAACCCGGGCCCCACCCTGTGGCTGCCCAAGGGCAAGACGGTCCGCTTCGTCCTCACCTCGCGTGACGTCATCCACTCCTTCTGGGTGGTGCCGTTCCTGATGAAGCAGGACGTCATCCCGGGCCACACCAACGCCTTCGAGGTGACCCCCAACAAGGAGGGCACCTTCCTGGGCAAGTGCGCCGAGCTGTGCGGCGTCGACCACTCCCGGATGCTGTTCAACGTGAAGGTCGTCTCCCCCGAGCGCTACGAGCAGCACCTCAAGGACCTCGCGAAGAAGGGGCAGACCGGTTACGTTCCCGCCGGCATCGCGCAGACGAGCCACGAGAAGAACCGGGAGACGACAAACCTGTGAGCATCCTCAACGAACCCCAGGGTGCCGCGGCAGCTGAGGACTCGTACGAGAACGAGCTGCCGGTCCGGCGCCGGCAACCCGGCAACGTCGTGGTCAAGTGGCTCACCACCACCGACCACAAGACGATCGGAACGCTGTACCTCGTCACGTCGTTCGCGTTCTTCGTGATCGGTGGCGTGATGGCGCTGCTCATGCGCGCCGAGCTCGCCCGGCCGGGTCTGCAGATCATGTCGAACGAGCAGTTCAACCAGGCGTTCACGATGCACGGCACGATCATGCTGCTGATGTTCGCGACGCCGCTGTTCGCCGGCTTCGCGAACTGGATCATGCCGCTGCAGATCGGCGCGCCGGACGTGGCGTTCCCCCGGCTGAACATGTTCGCCTACTGGCTCTACCTGTTCGGCTCGCTCATCGCGGTCGGTGGCTTCCTCACCCCGGACGGCGCGGCCGACTTCGGCTGGTTCGCCTACAGCCCGCTGTCGGACGCGGTCCGCAGCCCGGGCATCGGCGCCGACATGTGGATCATGGGTCTGGCCTTCTCCGGCTTCGGCACCATCCTCGGCTCGGTCAACTTCATCACCACGATCATCTGCATGCGCGCCCCCGGCATGACCATGTTCCGCATGCCGATCTTCGTGTGGAACGTGCTGCTGACCGCGGTCCTGGTCCTGCTGGCCTTCCCGGTCCTGGCGGCCGCGCTGTTCGCGCTGGAGGCGGACCGGAAGTTCGGCGCCCACGTCTTCGACTCCGCCAACGGCGGCGCGTTGCTGTGGCAACACCTCTTCTGGTTCTTCGGCCATCCAGAGGTGTACATCATCGCCCTGCCGTTCTTCGGCATCATTTCCGAGGTCATCCCGGTCTTCTCCCGCAAGCCGATGTTCGGCTACATGGGTCTGATCGCGGCGACCATCGCCATCGCGGGTCTGTCCGTGACGGTGTGGGCGCACCACATGTACGTCACCGGAGGCGTCCTCCTACCGTTCTTCTCCTTCATGACGTTCCTCATCGCCGTACCGACAGGCGTGAAGTTCTTCAACTGGATCGGAACGATGTGGAAGGGCTCGTTGTCCTTCGAGACACCGATGCTCTGGGCGACCGGCTTCCTGATCACCTTCACCTTCGGTGGTCTGACCGGTGTCATCCTGGCCTCGCCGCCGATGGACTTCCACGTCTCCGACTCCTACTTCGTGGTGGCGCACTTCCACTACGTCGTCTTCGGCACCGTCGTCTTCGCGATGTTCTCCGGCTTCCACTTCTGGTGGCCGAAGATGACCGGCAAGATGCTCGACGAGCGCCTCGGCAAGATCACGTTCTGGACGCTGTTCGTCGGCTTCCACGGCACGTTCCTCGTCCAGCACTGGCTGGGCGCGGAGGGCATGCCGCGGCGTTACGCCGACTACCTCGCGGCCGACGGCTTCACCGCCCTGAACACGATCTCGACGATCAGCTCGTTCGTGCTCGGCGCCTCGATCCTGCCGTTCTTCTACAACGTGTGGAAGACCGCCAAGTACGGCAAGAAGGTCGAGGTCGACGACCCGTGGGGCTACGGCCGCTCGCTGGAGTGGGCCACGTCCTGCCCGCCGCCGCGGCACAACTTCCTCACCCTGCCGCGGATTCGTTCCGAATCCCCGGCGTTCGACCTGCACCACCCTGAGATCGCCGCCCTCGACCAGCTCGAGAACGCCCCTCACGGTGAGAAGGCCCTCGCTGGTGGCAAGGAGGCCGGCAAGTGAAGATCCAGGGCAAGATGTTCATCTGGCTGAGCGTCTTCATCCTCGCCATGGCGGTCGTCTATGGCGTGTGGTCGAAGGAGCCGGCCGGCACGACGGCCCTCTTCCTGGCCTTCGGGCTGTCCATCATGATCGGCTTCTACCTGGGCTTCACGGCCCGGCGGGTCGACACGGGCGCCCAGGACAACAAGGAAGCGGACGTCGCGGACGACGCCGGCGAGGTCGGGTTCTTCAGCCCGCACAGCTGGCAGCCGCTCTCCCTCGCGATCGGAGGCGCCCTCGCCTTCCTGTCGATCGCGATCGGCTGGTGGCTGATGTACTTCTCGGCGCCGCTGATCCTCGTCGGCATCTGGGGCTGGGTCTTCGAGTACTACCGCGGTGAGAACCGCACCCAGTAACACGAGCTGAGCTCACAGGGGCCCGGACACTCCGCCAGGAGAGTCCGGGCTCCCGCTTTTGCAGCAACGGCCGTCACCCGTACGCCCTATCCGGCGCGCCGTGGCCGACGCGGCTTCCTAGCGTGAGGCCATGAGCCAAACACCGCGCAAGAGCGCCGTCATAGGCTGCTCGCTGCTGCTGATAGCGATAGGCGCCGGCACCTCCGGCTGCAGCAGCGACGGCAACCCGCTGTCCGCCGAGCCCTACGACGCGGCCGACCAGATCGCCTTCAACGGCCCCTCGGGCGACGGCAGGAAGGCCGACCCCGACAAGCCCCTGGAGATCACCGCCGAGGACTCCGACGGCCGTATCACGGACGTCACCGCCAGGGACGCCGCAGGACGCCATGTGGCGGGCGAACTCTCCGCCGACGGCACCCGCTGGCACAGCACCTCCCCGCTCGCCGCCAACGCCCGCTACACGGTCCGGGTGAGCACCGAGGACGAGGACGGCGCCCCCGGCCGCAAGGTCCTCACCTTCGACACCAGCAAGCCGACCAGCAAGAAGCACCTGACGGTGACCTTCGGCCCCAAGGCGGGCACCTACGGCGTCGGCCAGCCCGTCACCGCCGAACTGAGCCAGCCCGTCAAGGACAGGAACCAGCGGGCGATCGTCGAGCGGGCCCTCAAGGTCGAGTCCACCCCCGCCGTCCAGGGCACCTGGCACTGGGTGAGCGACAAGGAACTCCACTACCGCCCCCAGGAGTACTGGCCCGCGGGCGCCGTCGTCCAGGCCCGCAGCAACCTCGACGGCATCAAGATCAGCGACCGTCTCTGGGGCGGCAAGGTCAAGCCCCTGCGCCTCACCATCGGCGACCAGGTCATCGCCGTCACCGACGCCGCGACCCACCAGCTGACCCTCTACCGCAACGGCGAGGAGGTCCGCTCGATCCCCGTCACGACCGGCAAGCCCGGCTTCGAGACCCGCAACGGCGTCAAGGTCGTACTGGGCAAGGAGTACTTCGTACGCATGCGCGGCACGAGCATCGGCATAGCCGAGGGCTCCGCGGACTCCTACGACCTACCCGTCTACTACGCCACCCGCGTGACCTGGAGCGGCGAATACGTCCACGCCGCCCCCTGGTCCGTCGGCTCCCAGGGCTACGCCAACGTCAGCCACGGCTGCACCGGCATGAGCACCGCCAACGCCGCCTGGTTCTTCGAGAACATCCGCGAGGGCGACATCGTCAAGGTCATCAACTCGTACGGCAACACGATGGAACCGTTCGGCAACGGCTTCGGCGACTGGAACCTGGAGTGGAAGAACTGGCGCAACGGCAGCGCCCTGGTGGGCGGCACGCCAGAGGGTCCGAGCCCGTGGGAGAGGGCAAGACTGAGGCCGCAGAACGTCTAGACCGACGGGGCGGCGGCCGACCTCAAGGGGCGCGGGGAACTGCGCGACAAGCCACAACGGACCCGCGGCCGCACACGAGACCCGCACCCCCGAGCTCTTCTCCGCCCGGCAGAGCCCTTACGCGCTCGCCAGGTTCTTCGTCCGCAACAAAGAAGCCAACGCCCCCGCGAACTCCACCGGCTCCACCGGCAAGGTGACCGCCGCCTCGGCCCGACTCCACGTGGCCAGCCAGGCATCCTGCGGCCGCCCGATGAGCAGCAGCACCGGCGGGCAGTTGAACACCTCGTCCTTGATCTGCCGGCAGACCCCCATGCCCCCCATGGGCACGGCCTCACCGTCCAGCACACAGACGTCGATGCCCCCCTTGTCCAGCTCCTTGATGACGGCGGCCGGCGTCGCGCACTCCACGAACCGCACCACAGGCACGTCCGGAGCGGGCCGTCGCCCGGTGGCCAACCGCACCTGCTCGCGGGTGTTGGAGTCGTCGCTGTAGACCAGCACCGTGGCGGTCGGCTGCATTGTTCCTCCGTGACGTCAGCGTCGTAAGGACAGGCCCGTTGGGCCGGATGCTACTCCCTTGAACACCACGTCAACACCGGTACGGACACCCAAGACACTCCGAACGGCACCCCCCGGAGTGAGGGCGGGATAAGCGACCGACATAATGTCGGCGTGGCGACAGCAACGACAGTAGACAAGGGTCACGCGCACCCGTCGGTCAACCGACCGAACCTCACCAGCGTCGGAACCATCATCTGGTTGAGTTCCGAGCTGATGTTCTTCGCGGCCCTCTTCGCGATGTACTTCACCCTGCGATCGGTGACGGGGCCCGATTTCTGGCACGAGAAGGCCGAGGCCCTGAACTTCCCGTTCTCGGCGACGAACACCACGATCCTGGTGCTCTCCTCCCTCACCTGCCAGCTCGGCGTGTTCGCCGCCGAGCGCGGTGACGTGAAGAAGCTCCGGGGCTGGTTCATCGTCACCTTCATCATGGGCGCGATCTTCATCGGCGGTCAGGTGTACGAGTACACCGAGCTGGTCAAGCACGAGGGCCTCTCGCTCTCGTCCGACCCGTACGGCTCGGTCTTCTACCTGACCACCGGCTTCCACGGCCTGCACGTGACGGGCGGTCTCATCGCCTTCCTGCTGGTCCTCGGCCGCACCTACGCGGCGAAGAGGTTCACGCACGAGCAGGCGACCGCCGCGATCGTCGTGTCCTACTACTGGCACTTCGTCGATGTCGTCTGGATCGGCCTCTTCGCCACGATCTACATGATCAAGTAGCCGGGCCCGATCCCGCGCGCGTTCCACAAACGCACATACCGAAGCATCGACGCAGAAGATCCTGACACCGGGGTAATCCGTGAAAAAGCTCTCCGCACGACGACGCCATCCGCTGGCGGCGGTCGTCGTCCTACTCCTCGCGCTGGCGTGCACGGGGGGGCTGTACGCCGTGTTCGCTCCCGCGGACAAGGCGCAGGCCGAGGAAACCGCCCAGTCCCTCACCATCGAGGAGGGCAAGAAGCTCTACACCGTCGGCTGCGCCAGCTGCCACGGAACCGATGGTCAGGGCACCTCTGACGGTCCGAGCCTGGTGGGCGTCGGCGCCGCCGCCGTCGACTTCCAGGTCTCGACGGGCCGTATGCCGGCCGCCACCTCCCAGGGCGCCCAGGTCCCGAAGAAGAAGAACATCTACTCGCAGGCCGAGATCGACCAGCTCGCGGCGTTCATCGCCTCGCTGGGGGCCGGTCCGTCCGTCCCGACCGAGGAGCAGTACGGCCCCGAGGGCGCGGACATCGCCAAGGGCGGCGAGCTCTTCCGCAACAACTGCGCCCAGTGCCACAACTTCACCGGCAAGGGCGGCGCGCTGACGAAGGGCAAGTACGCCCCGAGCCTCGAGAACGTCGACCCGAAGCACATCTACGAGGCCATGCAGACCGGCCCGCAGAACATGCCGTCGTTCCCCGACACCACGCTGTCGGAGCAGAACAAGAAGGACATCATCGCGTACCTGCACGCGGTCAACAGCGACGAGACGGTCAACCCGGGTGGTCTGGAGCTGGGCGGCCTCGGGCCGGTCAGTGAGGGCCTCTTCGCCTGGATCTTCGGGCTCGGTGCACTGATCGCGGTCGCCGTCTGGGTCGCCGCTCGGACCGCAAAGGCCAAGAAGTCATGAGTAGCCAAGACATTCCAGAAGAGAACCTGCCCGCTGAGCAGGACGCCCACGTCGCGGTAGCGGACGAGAAGAACCCCTTCGCCGACCCCGGTCTGCCGCCCCACGAGCACCGGATCCAGGACATCGACGAGCGGGCCGCCAGGCGGTCCGAGCGCACGGTCGCCCTGCTGTTCACGGTGTCGATGCTGGCCACCGTCGGCTTCATCGCCTCGTACGTGGCGATCCCGCACGACAAGTCGGTCTTCGTCTTCCCGATCGGTCACCTCAACGCGCTGAACTTCGCGCTGGGTCTGACCCTCGGCGCGGCGCTGTTCTGCATCGGCGCGGGCGCGGTCCACTGGGCCCGCACCCTGATGTCCGACGTGGAGGTCGCCGACGAGCGGCACCCGATCGCGGCCGAGCCCGAGGTCAAGGCCAAGGTCATGGCCGACTTCAAGCAGGGCGCCAAGGAGTCCGCGCTGGGTCGCCGCAAGCTGATCCGCAACACGATGTTCGGCGCGCTGGCCCTGTTCCCGCTCTCCGGCGTCGTCCTCCTGCGTGACCTCGGCCCGCTGCCCGGGACCAAGCTGCGCCACACCCTGTGGTCCAAGGGCAAGCTGCTCGTCAACATGAACACCGACGAGCCGCTGCGTCCCTCGGACGTCGCCGTCGGCTCCCTCACCTTCGCCAAGCCGGAGGGCCTGGAGGAGCACGACCACGACTTCCAGAACGAGATCGCCAAGGCCGCCCTGATGATCGTCCGGCTCCAGCCCGACGACATCAAGGACAAGCGCGAGCTCGAGTGGTCGCACGAGGGCATCGTCGCGTACTCGAAGATCTGCACCCACGTCGGTTGCCCGATCTCCCTGTACGAGCAGCAGACGCACCACGTGCTCTGCCCCTGTCACCAGTCCACCTTCGACCTCTCCGACGGTGCCCGAGTGATCTTCGGCCCCGCCGGTCACGCCCTGCCGCAGCTGCGTATCGGCGTGAACGACGAGGGCTACCTCGAGGCGCTCGGCGACTTCGAAGAGCCCGTCGGTCCTGCATTCTGGGAGCGCGGATGAGCACTACAGAGACCACCGACCGCTCTCGCGGGAAGGCCCCGGCCGGCGAGCGCGTCGCCGACTGGGCCGACGGCCGCCTGGGGATCTACTCCCTGGCCAAGGCCAACATGCGCAAGATCTTCCCCGACCACTGGTCGTTCATGTTGGGCGAGGTCTGCCTCTACAGCTTCATCATCATCATCCTCACGGGTGTGTACCTGACGCTGTTCTTCCACCCGTCGATGAACGAGGTGGAGTACCACGGCAGTTACGTCCCGCTGCAGGGACAGCTGATGTCGGAGGCGTTCAGCTCCACGCTGCACATCTCCTTCGACGTCCGCGGTGGTCTGCTGATCCGGCAGATCCACCACTGGGCCGCGCTGATCTTCCTCGCGGGCATGTTCGTGCACATGATGCGCGTGTTCTTCACGGGCGCGTTCCGCAAGCCGCGTGAGATCAACTGGCTGTTCGGCTTCCTGCTGTTCGTCCTCGGCATGTTCACCGGTTTCACCGGCTACTCGCTCCCGGACGACCTGCTCTCCGGCACCGGTGTCCGCTTCACCGAGGGCGCGATCCTGTCCATGCCGATCGTCGGCACGTACATCTCGTTCTTCCTCTTCGGCGGTGAGTTCCCGGGCGTCGACTTCGTGGCCCGGTTCTACTCGATCCACATCCTGCTGCTGCCGGGCATCATGCTCGGCCTGGTGGTCGGCCACCTGATCCTGGTCTTCTACCACAAGCACACGCAGTTCGCGGGCCCCGGAAAGAACAACAAGAACGTCGTCGGCATGCCGCTGCTGCCGGTCTACATGGCCAAGGCCGGAGGCTTCTTCTTCCTGGTCTTCGGTGTCATCGCGGTCATCGCGGCGGTCGCGCAGATCAACCCGATCTGGGCCATGGGCCCCTACCGGCCGGACCAGGTGTCCACGGGCGCCCAGCCCGACTGGTACATGGGCTTCGCCGAGGGTCTGGTCCGGTACATGCCGGGCTGGGAGATCGACTTCTGGGGTCACACGCTCGTCCTGGGCGTGTTCATCCCGCTGGTCCTCTTCGGCCTGGTGCTGATGGCCATCGCGGTCTACCCGTTCATCGAGTCCTGGGTCACCGGCGACAAGCGCGAGCACCACATCCTGGACCGCCCGCGCAACGCCCCGACGCGTACCGCGTTCGGTGTCGCCTGGGTCACGGTGTACATGATCGGTTTGGTCGGCGGTGGCAACGACCTGTGGGCCACCCACTTCCACCTGTCGATCAACGCGGTCACCTGGTTCGTCCGGATCGGCTTCTTCGTCGGCCCGGTCCTCGCGTTCATCATCACCAAGCGGATCTGCCTCGGCCTGCAGCGCCGGGACAAGGACAAGGTGCTGCACGGCCGCGAGTCGGGCATCATCAAGCGCCTGCCGCACGGTGAGTACATCGAGGTGCACGAGCCGCTCAGCCAGGACGCGCTGCACACCCTCACCGCGCACGAGCAGTACAAGCCGCTCGAGATCGGCCCGACGGTCGACGAGAACGGCGTCGAGCGCAAGGTGAAGGGCTCCGAGAAGCTGCGCGCCAAGCTCAGCAAGTCCTACTTCGGTGAGGACGGCCAGATCCCCAAGCCGTCCGTCGAGGAGTACAAGGAGATCACGAGCGGCCACGGTCACCACTGATCACCGAGCTCAGCCGCGCCACGGCAGAAGGGCCCCGTCCGGTCTTCGGACGGGGCCCTTCGTCGTGCCCCGCGGCTGGATAGGGTGGACCCCGTTGAGACTCGCGTCCCGTAGTGCGGGACACCACAACTGACCCAGGAGCGGCTTATGAGCGCTGTGACCCCCGCTGGAGGCGACACCGCGGCGGGCCGTTCCTGGCCCGAGGTGCTGAGCGCCCTGCTCGTCGGCGAGAACCTGAGCGCCGGCGACACCGCCTGGGCGATGGACCGCTTCATGAGCGGCGAGGCCTCGGACGCCCAGATCGCCGGCTTCATGGTGGCGCTGCGGGCCAAGGGCGAGACGGTCGAGGAGATCAACGGTCTCGTCGAGGCGATGTACGCCCACGCCCAGCCGCTGGACATCCCCGGACCGGCCGTCGACATCGTCGGCACCGGCGGCGACCGGGCCAAGACGGTCAACATCTCCACCATGTCCGCCATCGTGATCGCGGGCGCCGGCGCGAAGGTCGTCAAGCACGGCAACCGGGCGTCGTCCTCCGCGAGCGGCTCCTCCGACGTGCTGGAGAAGCTCGGCATCAACCTGGACCTGTCGCCGCAGGGCGTGGCACGGGTGGTGGACGAGGCCGGCATCACCTTCTGCTTCGCCGCCAAGTTCCACCCCTCGATGCGCTTCGTCGGTGGCGTACGGCGGGACCTCGGCATCCCGACCTCGTTCAACCTCCTGGGCCCGCTGACCAACCCGGCCCGCGTCACCGCCTCGGCCGTCGGCTGCTTCGACACCCGCATGGCGGGGCTCATCGCCGGCGTACTGGCCGAGCGCGGCTCCTCCGCGCTGGTGTTCCGCGGCGACGACGGCCTCGACGAGCTGACGACCACGGCCACCTCGAAGGTGTGGGTGGTCCGCGACGGCAAGGTGACCGAGGAGGCCTTCGACCCGCGCGACGTCGGCATCGAGCTGGTGCCGGTGGAGGCACTGCGCGGCGCGGACGCCTCGTACAACGCGGAGGTCGCCAGGCGCCTGCTGGACGGCGAGCCGGGGCCGGTGCGCGATGCCGTACTGCTCAACTCGGCGGCGGCGCTGGTGGCGTTGGAGCCGACGGACGCCCCGCTCACGGAGCAGATCCGGCTGGGCATGGCGAGGGCCGCGCAGTCGATCGACTCGGGCGCGGCCAAGCGGACGCTGGACCTCTGGGTGGCGGCCAGCAACGCCTGAGCCGACAGTGTGTGACGCAGGGCGCAGTCCAGGATCCGGACTGCGCCCTTGCGCATCGAAGATCGTATGGCAGGATGTTGGACCAGGTCATGAGTGACAGTCATGAGGCCCCGGCCGACTGTCCGGCAACCCTCCGCCGTGGCGGGGTGCCCCGGGTGAGGACCAGGCCGTAGGCAGCGAGGTCTATGGCAAGCACGTGACCGAGGAGTTTCCCGTGAGCAAGCGAATGCGATAGGGCCGCAGAGCCCCGCCTCCGCGCACCCTTTTCTCTTCTCTGCATGCCTTCAACTCGCATGCCTCTCACGGGAGTTCCCCATGTCTGTCTCCATCGCTGCCGCCGACCAGACCGTTTGCGCCCCGCTGCCCGTTCTGGGCCGTGATGTCACCGTCCCGCTCGTCACCGGCGGCGAGGTCACCTACGCCGCGCTCGACTACGCCGCCAGCGCCCCCGCCCTGCAGCGCGTCTGGGACGACGTCGCCGCCTACGCCCCGTACTACGGCAGCGTCCACCGCGGGGCCGGCTACCTCTCCCAGCTCTCCACCGACCTGTTCGAGAACGCCCGCCGGACCGTCGCCGAGTTCCTGGACTGCCGGGACGGCGACCAGGTCGTGTTCACCCGGTCCACGACCGACTCCCTCAACCTCCTCGCGGCCGCCCTCCCGGCCGACTGCCAGGTCTTCGTGTTCGAGACCGAGCACCACGCCTCCCTGCTGCCGTGGAAGAATGCGCAGGTCACCTACCTCAACGCCCCCCGCACCCCGCGCCAGGCCGTGGAGACCCTGGAGCGCGCCCTCGCCGACCGCGACTCCCACGGCCCGGCCCTGGTCTGCGTCACCGGCGCCTCGAACGTCACCGGTGAGCTGTGGCCCGTACGGGAACTGGCGGCGGCCGCGCACGCCCACGGCGCCCGGATCGTGCTCGACGCGGCGCAGCTGGCCCCGCACCACGCGGTGAGCGTCCAGGACCTCGACGTCGACTGGGTCGCCTTCTCCGGCCACAAGCTGTACGCCCCGTTCGGCTCCGGTGTCCTCGCCGGACGCGCCGACTGGCTGCGGGAGGCCGAGCCGTACCTCGCGGGCGGCGGCGCCAGCCGCAAGGTCAGCCGGCGCGAGGACGGGGGAGTGGACGTCGAGTGGCACGAGAGCGCCGCCCGCCACGAGGCCGGCTCGCCGAACGTCATCGGCGCCTACTCCATCGCCTCCGCCTGCAAGGCGCTCACGGAGGCGGGCTTCGACACGCTGGTCGCGCGTGAGCGGTACCTGATCGAGAAGGTGCGGACCGGGCTCGCCGACGTGCCCGAGGTCCGGATCCTCTCCCTCTTCGGCGACGACGCCCCGCGCGTCGGCGTGATCTCCTTCGTCGTCGACGGCTGGAACAGCTCGCACTTCGCCGCCGCACTCTCCGCCGAGTACGGCATCGGGGTACGCGACGGACTGTTCTGCGCCCACCCGCTGGTCCGGACCCTGCTCGGCAGCGACCCGCAGGCCCAGGGCGAGTGCGGTGCCCCGGAGGCGGCACCGGGCGAGAAGTCCCTCAACGCCATCCGCGTCAGCTTCGGCGCGGGCACGCCGGACGAGCACGTCGAGCGGTTCGTGAACGCCGTGCGGGAGCTCGTGACGGACGGCGCGCGGTGGAACTACCGCACGGAGGACGGCCGTTGCGTGCCGGACACGTCGGCGTGAGCCGGTAGCCGGGCGCCCAGCTGGATCATCCGCAGGGCGCGTTCGGTCGCGTCCGTGAGGAGTTCGGAGGCCCGCACCAGGGCCTCCGCCAGGGCCATCGGCGCCGGCAGGATCCCGCTGAACGCGTCCACGCCCGGCACGTCGTGGGCGCCCTCGCCGAGGGTGCCCGCCAGCACGAGCACCGGGCGGCCGTACAGCTTGGCCCGACGGGCGACCTCGGCCGGGACCTTGCCGCGGGGCGTCTGGTGGTCCAGGGCGCCCTCGGCGGTCACGACGAGGTCGGCGCGGGCGAGGCGGGCGTCCAGGTCGAGGTGGTCCAGGAGCACGTCGAAGCGGGGGAGCAGACGGGCGCCCAGTGCGGCGAGGCCCGCGCCCAGCCCGCCGGAGGCGCCGGTGCCGGGGCCGTGGCGCAGGTCGGTGCCCACGGCCCCCAGGTCACGGGTGAGGACGTCCGCCCAGTGCTCCAGCCCCGCCGACAGCTCCTCCACCTGCGCGGGCGTCGCCCCCTTCTGCGGACCGAAGACACGGGCCACGCCGCGCTCGCCGCACAGCACGTTGTACGGGTTGCAGGCGACCTGCAGCTCCACGTCCCGCAGGCGCGGGTCCAGGCCGGACGGGTCGATCCGGGCGAGCCGGGTCAACTCCCGCCCTCCAGCGGGGAGTTCGAATCCGTCGGCGTCCAGCAGTCGCGCGCCGAGCGCCTGGAGCGCGCCGGCGCCCCCGTCCGACGTACCCGAGTCGCCACACCCGATCAGGATCCGCCGTACGCCCGTGTCGAGCGCGGCGCGGATCAGCTCGCCGACGCCGTACGTCGTCGTGGCCCCCGGGTCGCGCAGGGCCCGGGGGACGAGGGACAGCCCGGCCACCGCGGCCATCTCCACGACAGCCGTGTCCCGGGTCCCGAGCAATGCGAAGTGCGTGCCGACCGGTTCGCCGACGGGGCCGGTGGCGGGCAGCGCAACGAGCCGCCCACCGGTAGCGGAGGCGAGCGCGGCGGCGGTGCCTTCACCTCCGTCCACGAGGGGGATCAGGTCGAGCGAGGCGTCCGGCAGGACCCTACGCACGCCGTCCGCGATGGCATCGGCAGCGGCTTGGGCGGACAGCGACTCCTTGAATCCACTGGGCGCGACGACGACACGGCTCAACATCACAGGGCTCCTAACCAGGTCAGAGAACGGCAACGCCCTCTTCTCGGGGGCGCGGGGAACGGCGCGACCAGCCACGACGGCGCAGCAGACGACACACCGCCGCACCTGCAACGGCGCGTCATCGCGTAACCGGCACACCAAGCACCGGCCACACCGCAACGGCGAACAGCAACACGAGCCCGGCAGTCAGCGGAGCCAGCACCGCAGACAGCCGCAAAAGGTCGCGCGGCGCATACGTCGGCGTCCCGGGAAGGTCGGAGAAGAGCGTCACCGGCTTCGCGGAAGCCGGCAGCGTATGGCAGAACCCCGCCGCCGCAGTGGACGCGAGCGCCGCCGCGACCGGATTCACCCCCGCCCCCACCGCCGCCGCGACCACCAGCGGCACCAGCACCGACGAACGGGCCGACCGGGACTGCAGGACCAGGTGGGCGGCCGTACTGACCGCGATCACGACGATCAGGAACACCAGCGGGCTGACTCCACCGGGCAGCCCGTCCACCAGCCACTTCGCCGCCCCGGAGTCGGCGAGTGCCACGCCCATCGCCATCGTCGCCGCCATGAACAGCAGCAGCGACCAGGGCACCGTCTTCAGCGCGTCCTTCAGATGCACCGTGCCGAGGGCAGGCGAAGCCGCCACCACCGCGCCGATCAGCGCCACGACGGCGGGCGGCACCCGGTGCAGCGGTTCGCTGCACCACAGCACCACGACCGTGCCGAGCAGCAGCGCGCACCGCTTCTCGGCCTGTGACCAGGGCCCGATGACCGGGTCGTCGCTGTGCTCCTGGATCTGCTCGGGCGTGATGTGCACGGCGCCCTCGCGGTCCGCGCGTCGCGTGGTCGTCAGGAGTACGGCCTCGGCGGCCAGGTGGGACGACGCCACGGCCAGCGGCAGTCCCAGCAGCAGCCATTCCGTGAAGCCGATCCGGTCACCGGTCGCCTGCCACAGCACCGACACGGTGATCAGATGCGCGCCCGCCCCGATCAGGGTCGCCACCGCCGACAGCAGGATCACGGTCGGGAACAGCAGCGCCAGCATCACCACCAGCCGCCTCCGGTCGGCCAGCACCTTGGCGAGCGCCAGGAACACCGGCAGCGCGAGCGCGGCCCGCCCGGAGGTGGCCGGCACCGCGAACGCCGTGACGACCAGGGCGGCCGTGGTGAGGTGCACGAGCTGTCGTACGGTGCGCGCCCCGCCGACCAGGAACGCCGCCGCCCGCCCCGCGAGCCCCGTCCGGGTCACCGCGGCCGCCAGCACGAAGGCGCAGATCAGCAGCCACACCGTGGAGTCGCCGAGGGTGCCGAAGAGCGTGTCGCTGCTGATCACGCCGGTCACCGTGAGCGCGAGGCCGGCGCCGAGCGCGATGTACGTGTCGTCGACCGGCGTGGCGATCCAGGCGCAGGTCGCCAGCGCGAACACGGCGAGGGTGAGGCGGGCGTCGGCGCCGAGTGCCGGGAAGTTGCCGGGCACGGCGAGCAGCGCGCACAGGGAGAGCGCCACGCACAGGGCCGCGCTCAGACGGAGGTTCAGGGTCACGTCATCGAGGGTTCACCTCGGCCGTGAGTCCTCGATGAGCCGTACATGAAGGAGACTTCACACGGACCGGCGACCTCAGGCGGACAGGCGGTACCCCACGCCCCGCACCGTCTCGACCCGCTCGGCGCCGAGCTTCTTGCGCAGCGCGCGCACGTACACGTCCACGATGTTGGAGCCGGGGTCGAAGTCGTAGCCCCACACGTGCGACAGGATCTGCTCGCGGGACAGTACCTGCCCAGGGTGCCTCAGGAACAGCTCCAGCAACACGAACTCACGGGCCGTCAGATCCACCGTCCGCTCGTCGGCCCGCGCCCGCCGCGTGCGCAGGTCCAGCGTCAGCGTGCCGGACCGCAACACCGTCACCTCGGGCGCCCTGGCCGCCGTACGCAGCCGGAGGCGCACCCGGGCGAGCAGTTCCTCGAAGCGGAACGGCTTGGTCATCCAGTCGTCGGCGCCCCCCTCCAGACCGGCCACCGTGTCCCGTACGGAGTCCCGCGCGGTCAGCACGATCACCGGGACCGTCACCCGGGCCTCGCGCAGTTCGCGCAGCACCGTGAAGCCGTCCCTGCCGGGCAGTCCGATGTCCAGGACCACCAGGTCGAAGCCGCCGGTCAGCGCGTACTCGTAGGCGGCGTCTCCGTCGCCCACGACGGTCGTGGTGAAGCCGTTGGAGCGCAGGCCCTTCTCGACGAAGGAGGCGATCCTGTCCTCGTCCTCGACGATGAGAATGCGGTTCACGTGTGTGCCTCTCCCAGTAGCAGGACGAAGGTGGCGCCGCCGCCGTCCGTGTCGCGCAGCCGTACCCGGCCGCCGTGCGCCTCCGCGATGGCCCGGACGATCGACAGGCCGAGCCCGGCCCCGGAACCGCGGGCGCCGCGCCGGGACGTGCCGCGCCGGAACCGTTCGAAGATCACCTCTCCGTCCTGCGGCTGGACACCGCACCCGGAGTCGGCGACGTACAGCTCGATGCCCGGCCCGTCGGCGCGGGAGCCGATCCGCACGGTCTGGCCGGGCGCGGTGTGCTGCACGGCGTTCTGGGCGAGCTGGACCATCGCCTGGGTGATGCGCTGCGGGTCCAGCGCGGCCTCGACGTCGGCGACCTCGGCGAGCTGCCAGTCACGTTCGCCGAGGGTGCGGGCCTTGACGTAGACGTCGGCGGTGAGTTCGGCGAGCTGGACCGGTTCGGGGGTGACGAAGTCGGGGCGCTCGGCCTTGGCGAGCAGCAGCAGGTCCTCGACGATCCGGCTCATCCGGTCCAGCTCGTCGGTGACCAGCCGTATCGTCTCCTCGCGCTCGGCCGGGTCGTCGCCCATCAGCTCCAGATGGCCACGCACGATGGTGATCGGCGTGCGCAGCTCGTGTCCGGCGTCGTCGACGAACTCGCGCTGGGCGGCGAAGGCGCGCTCCAGGCGGTCGAGCATGTCGTTGAAGGTCTCCGCGAGCGCGGCGATGTCGTCCCGCCCGTGCACCGGGATACGGCGGGTGAGGTCCTGCTCGGTGAGCTGCGCGGCCGCCGTGCGCACCAGCCGCACCGGCTTGAGGATCCGCCCCGCCACCGCCCAGCCGATGCCGGTCGTCATCAGCAGGGCCACCCCGGAGATGGCGAGCAGGATACGGAACTCCTCGTTCACCGCGGCCTGTTCGCGACCCGGGTGGAAGGCGACGACGAACGCGGCCTCCGTCTCGCCGCCGGCCCGGGCGACCGCGACCTTGGCCCAGCGGATCTCGCCGGACGCCCGGTGCAGCGTGCCCGTGGCGTCGGGCGAGTCGAAGATACGGCGGCGGGCGTCGGCGTCCTTGTGCAGGGGCACGGCGACGGGGATGTCACGTGGCTGGCGGAACTGTGCCGGGGTCGACCCCGGGCGCTCCACCAGGCCGATCAGCTCCTCGTCCGGGTCGGCGTACTGCCGTACCAGGAACTCCACCAGCAGCCGCGACGGGTCGGTGAACGGCCGCCCGGTCTCCGGGTCGACGCCCCGCTCCTCGAAGTTGGCGAACTCCCCGGCCTCCTGCGCCAGCAGCCCGTTCACCCGGTGGTCGACGTCCCGCAGCAGAATCGACCGCGTGGTCGTAGCCACGGACGCCAGCCCCACGGCCATCACGAACAGCAGCCACAGCAGAATCCGAACCCGTGCGGAGACCCTGGGGAGCGTCGCCATGAGAACACCGTTCCTTGCAGCGGCGCTCAGCCGTCGTCCCCGACCTCACCCCGGTCGTCGTCATCGTCGTCGTTCCCGGGACTGTCCGTCACAGGTGGCCGGGACACGACCTCGTCGCTCGGCGTCGGCGTCGGAGTGGGCCGGCTGGGCGTCGGCGTGGGGGAGCCGCTGTCCAGCTCCACCTTGGCCGGGACCTTGGGGGACTCCGGGTTGTCGGTGAGCGCGAAGCTGGTCGCGGCGATGCCGAGCGGAATCGCCACTACGGCGGCCAGCGCCGCGATCCGGTGCGAGAAGACCATGCGATCGAGCCTGCCCCCGGTACCCGTCGGTCAGGATGAGCCCAGGATGAAGAACTCTTCATCTCGGGCCGTCGGCGGCAGCGGCTGTCAGCTGTCCAGGCCGATGGCGAACGCGGCCTCGATGTCGTGCTGCGAGTACGTACGGAACGCCACGTGCGTGTCCGTCGCCTCCACCCCGGGGATCTTGCTGATCCGGCCCGGAATGACCTCGGCGAGATCCTCGTGCTGCTTCACCCGCACCATGGCGATCAGGTCGTAGGTACCGGTGACCGAGAAGACCTCGGTGACGCTCTCCAGCGAAGCGATCCGCTCCGCGATCTCGGGGATCCGGTCCACGCTGGTCTTGATCAGGACGATCGCGGTGATCACGGCTGGTTCTCTCCCTCGGGGGCCGGAGCAGGGGCGGCCTTCACTCTAGTAGGCCGCCCGAACCTGGCCCACGCGTAGCCGAAGCCCAGTCCGAAGCCCACCAGGTGCGCCAGATAGGCCACCCCGGGCCCCTGGTCGGCCCGCCCCGCCGCCACCCATTGCAGGGCCGCCCAGAAGGGCAGCACGACCCACGCCGGGAAGCGCAGCGGGAGGAAGAGCAGGAACGGCAGCAGGCTTGTCACGCGGGCCCCGGGGAAGAGGAACAGGAAGGCGCCGAGGACCGCCGAGATCGCCCCGGACGCGCCGACCAGGGACTGGGTGGAGTCGTCGTTGGCGGCCGCGTAGCCCAGCAGGGCCAGATAGCCGCAGCCCAGGTAGAAGAGCGTGAACTGGACACGGCCCATCCGTTCCTCGGTCATCACGCCGAAGACGTAGAGGAAGAGCATGTTGCCGAGCAGGTGCACCCAGCTGCCGTGCACGAAGAGGGCCGTGGCCGGGGTGAGGGCGGCCCGGGGCGCTCCCTCGAACAGTTCCGCGGGCACCACACCCCACCGGTGGAAGTAGGCCCGCTGCGCGGCGAGCAGCTCGTCGCCGGAGCCGTACGCCGGGCCGAGCCCGGCCGCGGGGCCGATCAGGAAGACCAGGCAGCACACGGCGATCAGGGCATGGGTCACCGGCGCCGACGGCCCCCGGACGGCGTTGCCGAAACGGGCCGGGAAGCGCACCGCGCGCCAGTTGCCGATCATGAACACAGAGCATGACGTAATGGGACGCACACGCACAGACCGCCTCGCCGCCGGGGAGGTCCTGCGGACGGACGGGCGACGAGTACCCGCCAGGCCGTAGGGTAACGAGCCACACGCACCGGGGAGCCCGGCGCGTCGCTGACAATAGAGACCTAGAAGGAAAGAGCACGGTCACGATGACGGTTCCCCTGCCGACCGACACCACGCGGTGGCGCTGCACCCTCTGCGGCAACCTCACGCGTTTCGACGTGACGCGCTCGTCCAAGGTCGTGGAGTACGTGCACCTCGATCTGGCCGGCGAGCCCAAGGTCGAGGAGCGCGAGGTGCTCAGTGAGAGCATCGAGTCGGTGCGCTGCCGCTGGTGCAACGCCGTGGACAAGGTGGAACTCGTGGACAGGCCGGGCGCCGGCTCCTGAGTGGAGCGGGCCCCGCACAGCATTGGGGTGTGACGGATGGTGGAGACACAAGGCGGGGGGCCGGGCGACGGCGCCGCCGAGGTGCTCGACCGTCCGCTGCCCGACGGCGTACGGCGCAGAGTCGTGCAGATCGTGTCCGACGGGTTCGGCGGACTGACCGTCGGCGAACTGCCCGCGCAGCTGCGGCAGTACGCCCGGTTCGCCCCGAACCGCCGGGCCAAGTTCGCCGGCAACGCGATGGCGGCGGCGCTGGAGACCGATCCGCTGTTCCGCCAGCGCATCGGGGAGAAGTTCAGAGAGGCCCAGCCGGAACTCTCCGGCGCTCTCGACTCCGGCTCGGTGCCCGCGGCCGCGGATCCGCTCGACGTGGCGGCCGCGGCCTATGTTCTGCGGCCCACCGGCTGGGTCAAGCTGGTCACCGCGGCCGGCGAGGAGGCCCAGCGCGCCGACGCCGAGCGCGCCGACGACGAGACCCGCGCCGAGCTGGAGCGGCTGCGCGAGGAGCTCGCCCACGCCCGTGAGCACACCCGGCACGAGACGGAGCGGCTGCGCACCGAGCTGGACGCGGCGAAGAAGGAAGCGGAATCGCTTCACCGCAAGCTGCGCTCCGCGCTCAGCGACGTCAAGCGCGGCGAGGCCGCCCTGCGCAAGGTCCAGGGCGAGATCGAGACCGTACGGGCGGAGGGGCACGCCCACGTCTCCGCCGCCGAGAGCGAGTCACGGCGGCTCAGGGCGCGGCTCGGGGAGGCCGAGGCGGCCCTGGAGGCCACCCGCAAGGCGGCGCGCGAGGGACGCAGCGTCGAGGACATGCGCGTCCGGCTGCTCCTGGACACCCTTTTGGACTCCGCCCAGGGGCTGCGCCGCGAACTGGCGCTGCCACCGGTCTCCGTACGGCCCGCCGAGACCGTCGACGCGGTCGAGCCGGGCCGGATGACCCCGAAGGACATCGCCGCACGCGCCCTGTCCGAGAACGACCCCGCGATCCTCGACCAGCTCCTCGCGCTGCCGCAGGCGCATCTGGTGGTCGACGGCTACAACGTCACCAAGACCGGCTATCCCCAGATGCCGCTGGAGAAGCAGCGCCTCAGGCTCCTCGGCCAGCTCTCCCAGCTCGCCGCGCAGACCGGCGCCGAGGTCACCTGTGTCTTCGACGGGGCCGAGCTGGCCGCACCGGTGCTGCTCGCGCCGCCGCGCGGGGTGCGGGTGCTGTTCTCCAAGCCGGGCGTGACCGCCGACGAGTTGATCCGCCAGCTGGTGCGCGCCGAGCCGCCGGGCCGGCCGGTCATCGTCGCCTCGACCGACCGCGAGGTGGCCGACGGGGTCGCCCGGGCCGGAGCGCGGCCGGTGGCTTCTGCGGTGCTTCTCAAGCGACTGTCCTGAATACGCCAACGTACAGGGGCAATGCCCGAATTGGCCCGATGATCGCGCAACGTAGGGTCAAGCGTGCATCACAGCATGTGAGTTGTGTGTAAAGAATGACGGGTGTGACGAGAATTTTCGTGTGAGGATTTGATCTGATCACAAGTGGGTCACTAGGGTCTGGCGTCGAACCTCCGAGCGGGTGATCACTCACAAGAAGGGTTTCACCTCCGTGGCGTCCCACCGTCGACCCAAGCAGCCGAGCCGAGCACGCGTGACCGTGCTGACCACCGCTGCCGCTGCTGCCGTGGCCATTTCTTCTCAGGCGGCCAATGCCGCCCCCAGCGAGAAGCCGAGCAAGGACGAGGTCAAGGCCAAGGTCGACAAGCTCTACGAGGAGGCCGAGCAGGCCACCGAGAAGTACAACGGGGCCAAGGAGAAGCAGGAGAAGCTCCAGAAGGAGATCTCCACCATCCAGGACAACGTCGCCCGCGGCCAGGAAGAGCTCAACGAGCTGCGCGACACGATGGGCCTCGCGGCCGCAGCCCAGTACCGCACGGGCAGCATCGACTCCTCCGTCCAGCTGTTCCTGTCGGCCGACCCGGACGACTACCTGGACAAGGCGTCCACGATGGACCAGCTGAGCGCCCAGCAGGTCGACTCGCTCAAGGAGATCCAGGCCAAGCAGCGCCAGCTCTCCCAGCAGCGCGCCGAGGCCTCCGACAAGCTCAAGGACCTCGCCTCCACCCGCACCGAGCTGGGCAAGAAGAAGAAGCAGGTCCAGGGCAAGCTCGCCGAGGCCCAGAAGCTGCTCAACACCCTGACGGCCGCCGAGAAGGCCGCGCTCGCCGCCGAGGAGCAGCGCGCCAGCCGCTCCGCCGCCGACCGCGTGGACCTCGGCAACGTCGGCTCCGCCTCCGGCCGGGCCCAGGCCGCCTTCCAGGCCGCCCAGAGCCAGATCGGCAAGCCGTACGTCTACGGCGCCACCGGCACCGCCTCCTACGACTGCTCGGGCCTGACCTCCTGGGCCTACGCCCAGGCCGGCGTCTCCATCCCGCGCACCTCCCAGGCCCAGGCCAACGCCGGTACGAGGATCTACTCGCAGAGCCAGCTCAAGGTCGGCGACCTCGTCATCTTCTACGACGACCTGCACCACGTCGGCTTCTACGCGGGCAACGGCCAGATCCTGCACGCCCCGCGCAGCGGCACGGTCGTCCGCTACGAGTCGATCAACAACATGCCGTTCATGTTCGGCGTCCGGATCTGATCCCGGCCGAACGCCCGCAAGATCAACACCGCGTGCCGCCCGAACGAGCGAATCACGACAACTCTCGCTGACCCCACGCCCCGCCCATGACCTGCGTCAGAGGCGGGGCGTCACTTTGTGTGCCCGGCGCGGTCGTTGGTCGCGGCCCCGGCACGGAGCTACTGTCTGCCGCGTTTCCCCCTCGCCGGGGAAGGTCCTTGTCGTCAGCGGAAGGAGAGCGGCTTCCCGTGGGGTCCCATCGCCGCCTTGTATCGCCCGGGTTCGACCGGGGCGCCAACGCAGCCCTGTGCGTCATGTCGGCCGCCGCCGCGGCCATCGGGGTCGTACCGGCCACGGCCGCGCCGCACGACGACACCCGGGCCAAGGTGGACCGCCTCTACGAGGAGGCCGAGAGGGCCACCGAGCGCTACAACAAGGCCGACGAGCGCGCCGACAAGCTGCGGGAGCAGGTGAACGACGCGCAGGACCGGATCGCCCGGCAGCAGGAGGACATCAACTCCATGCGGGACGCCCTAGGTTCGCTGGCCGGCGCCCAGTACCGCTCCGGCGGCCTCGACCCCTCCCTCGCCCTGCTGCTCTCCGACGACCCGGAGGACTACCTCGACCGGGCCGCCCGGATCGCCCGGCTCAGCGACCACCAGGCCGCCGAGCTCAAGGAGCTCCAGGACGCCATGCGCGAACTCTCCCAGGAGCGCGCCGAGGCGGCGGGGAAGCTCGTCGAGCTGGAGAAGAGCCGCAAGGCCGTCGCCGCCCACAAGCGGACCGTCGAGCACAAACTCGCCCAGGCCCGCCGGCTCCTCAACTCCCTCACCGCGACCGACCGCGCCGCCTACGACCGTGCCTCCCGCTCCGGCCGTGACGTCATGCCCGACTTCGGCAGCCTCGCCGCGCCCTCGGGCCGCGCGGCCGCCGCCATCGCCGCCGCCCACTCCGCGCTCGGCAAGCCGTACGTCTGGGGCGCCAACGGCCCCTCCGGCTTCGATTGTTCGGGCCTGATCCAGTGGTCGTACGCCCAGGCCGGGGTCGCCCTGCCGCGCACCTCGCAGGGCCAGCGGTACGCCGGCCGGCAGGTCCCGCTCTCCGAGGCCCAGCCCGGCGACGTCGTCACCTACCGCTCCGACGCCAGCCACGTCGGGATGTACGCCGGCAACGGCCAGGTGATCCACGCGCCCTACCCCGGCGCCCCGGTGCGCTACGACCCGGTGGGCATGATGCCGGGCGCGACGGTCACGAGGGTCTGAGCCCGGGGCGCGGGCAGTTCCCCGCTCCTCTCCGACGCGGGTCTGACCTATGTGCCCCCGCCGCCGTACGATCGGGAAATGGCTGGTCGAAGGCGGGCGTCGGGAACGCGAGTCGTCATCGCGCTCTGTCTGCTGCTCGTCTCGCTCGTCGGCTGCGGCGGCCCGCCCGCCACCGACAGCGCCAGGGCCGAGGTGCAGCGCCTCCTCGAACGGCGGGCCGCCGCGATACTCGACCACGACGAGACGGCGTATCTGCGCACCGGCGCACGGGACCGGTACGGCAATCTGCGCGCGGTGCCCTTCGCCGCCTGGTCCTACCGCCTGACCGGCCTGCGGCGCACCGGCGACAGCGCCCTCGCCGAGGCCGAGCTCCGCTACCGCGTCCAGGGCTACGACCGGGCCCCTGTCAGCGTCGGCCGCACCCTGAGCCTGAGCCTGGACGCGGAGGGCCGGTGGTACGTCGACGCCGAGCGGCCCGCGAAGGGCTCCGCCGAGCAGCTCTGGGACCAGGGTGAGGTGAGTGTCGTACGGGGAGACGACAGCCTTGTTCTCGGCGTCGGGCAGTCCGGTACGGCGCTTCGCTCCTACGCCGAGCTGGCTGACCGGGCCGTGCCGGCCGTGTCCCAGGCGTGGGGTACGCAGTGGCCGCGGCGGGTCGTCGTCCTCGTACCGGAGTCGCTGGACGCGATGGCCGGGCTGCTGGGCGCGCCCGCGTCCTCCTACCGGGGGATCGCGGCGGTCACCACCGGTGAGACCGGCGCCCCGGCGAGCGCGCCCGCGGACCGGATCATCGTCAATCCCGACGCGTACGGCGTCCTCGGCGGGACCGGCAAGCAGGTCGTCCTCACCCACGAGACCACCCATGTCGCCACCCGCGCCCACACCAGTGCCGCCACCCCGCTGTGGCTCTCCGAGGGATACGCCGACTGGGTCGGCTACCTCGGCAGCGGCCGCTCCCCGTCCGAGGCCGCGCCGGAGCTGTATCGCGCGGTGGCGGAGGGGCGGGTGCCGCAGGAGTTGCCGGCCGATGCGGACTTCGGGTTCAGCGGGGACGGGGGGCGGCTGGCGCGGGCGTACGAAAGCGGGTGGATGGCCTGCCGGATGATCGCGGACCGGTGGGGGGAGGTCAGGCTCGGGGAGT